>NZ_JBCECK010000006.1:0-88800 GCF_039207105.1 Mucilaginibacter sp. | reverse complement strand
GTACAAGGAATTGCAAAAGCAAACGAAAGAAAAGAGTATACATTAAGGCTTAGTTTGGCGCAAACCGGTTTTAATGACCGCTTAAAAATGCAGCTTGATCTGGCTACAAATTTTAACAATGCCAATTTGCTGGGCGGTGGCGGCCAGGAAGGCGAGCTTGCCAAAAACCCTACGTTATCTAACTTTAACCCGGACGGGAGCTATTATTTTGATTTAAGCAGCACGAATGAGCTTGCGCGTTTAGCTCAGGAAACAAGCTACCGTAAGCAACAAACCAGCTCTGCCAACGCCAAGGCTGACCTGACTATTATTGATGGCTTAACAGCTTCTGTATTTGGATCTGTTACCAGGAACAGTTATGTTGATGGGCAGTATGCTTTAAAGGCAAGCGAAAGCTCACTTGAAAATACCGATTTCCCGGGTGGCGGCTATGCTTACAGAGGTACTTCATTGTCGCAGGATTTTGCGCTTGAGCCTACCTTGCAGTACAAAACAATAATTGCTAAAAAGCATAATATCACAGCCATTGTTGGTTACAGCTATCGCTATCAAATAAATGAAAGCTTTAGCGCCAGCTCACGCGGATTTATCAATGATCTGTTTCATGAAGACGATCTTTCGCAGGGATCTTCCATTGGTGTAGGAAAATCATCCGAGGCCAGCGATAAAAATGACAATACGCTTATAGCGCTTTTCGGCAGGGTTAACTATGCCTTTAGCAGCAAATACCTTGCTCAGTTTATTTTAAGAAGAGAAGGATCATCAAGGTTTGGTGATAACAATAAATTTGGATACTTTCCGGCAGTTTCTGCTGGGTGGAATATATCAGAAGAAGATTTCATCAAAAACATCACAGCCATTAATTATTTAAAATTGAGGGTTGGTTATGGTGTTACCGGTAATAGCGGATTTGCCAATAACGCATCGCAGGTTACGTTGGCAAGTGGCGGTAAATATCCATTCCCTGATGGCTCATACAACCAAACATATGGGCCAAATAAAAATCCGAATCCAAACTTGAAGTGGGAAACTAAAAGAGAAACAAACATCGGTTTGGACTTCGCATTGATTCATAATCGTTTAACAGGATCGCTCGATTTGTTTAATCGTACTACTAAAGATCTGTTAGATACCTATACATCTCCACAACCTCCGTTTATACAATCAACCATATACACCAATGTTGGTACAATTTCATCAAGGGGTATTGAATTGGGGTTAAGCTATGCCATCCTGAATCATTCAGGCTTTAGCTGGAATGTGGATGCGACAGGAAGCACACTTAGAAACAGACTGGATTCGTATTCAAATGATCAATATAAAGTAAAGTATAAAACATTTGGAACCATAGGCGGCAATGGGGCATTAGGTGATGCTATTACTACCTATGAGGGGGGCGATCTGGGTGAATTTTGGGGTAAACGCTTTGCTGGCTTTACATCTGCCGGTAAATGGTTGTTTTATAACAGAAAAGGGGAGAAAGTTACCAATGACCAGATCAATATCTCGAAAGACCGTAATGTGACAGATTTAGCCAAAATAGGGAATGCCATACCAAAGTATTACGCTTCACTAACAAATAACTTCACTTATAAAAACTTTGATCTCCGGATTTTTTTAAGGGGCAAATTTGATTATGATATCCTGAATACAATGGCATTATCATATGCCAATAAAACCTGGAGCGGTAACTTGTTAAAAAGCACTTTTGATAAATACAAAGGCATAAACGATACCTATCAGTATTCAAATTATTACCTGGAAAGCGGTAGCTACGTTAAAATTGATGAGGTTACTTTAGGTTATAACTTCAAAATCAAGAATAATAAATTCATTCGTAATGTGCGCGTATACGCAACAGGACAAAACCTGGCTACAATTACAGGTTATACCGGCAGCGATCCGGATTTTGTACAGGATACAGGTACAGGGCCGGGTGTAGATAACAGAAGCGCTTACCCAAGTACCAGATCATTTGTATTAGGATTAAATGTTGGATTTTAAATTTAAAGAAATGAAAAGTAAATTAATTCTATTTATAGCCCTTACCAGCATACTTTGTACCACAGCATGTAAAAAACAACTGGAGGAAAAAGATTATCATACTTTATTGGCAGATAACTTTTATAACAATAAAACAGAAGTACTATCGGCCGTATTAAGGCCATATCCTCATGCCAGCGCATGGGTTACCTGCTCCGGACAGGATGGCTGGTGGAGGCCATCTGAAATGTCGGGCGATCAATTAGCCTGGCCAACCAAGGGCCGGAATGGTGAAGACGGCGGTAAGTGGAAAAGGCTGCATTACCACACCTGGACAAATGATGAAGCTGGTATAAATAATGCCTGGTCATTAATGTTTTGGGCAGTAGGATTGTGTAATGATCCTATTGAACAGATCAGCAAAAGGGATATTGCAAGCATGGGAATAACCCAGGCCGAAAAAGATTCGTTCGTTGCGGAGTTAAAATTAATGCGAGCCTTTACTTACCTTAAGTTAATGGATCTTTTCGGAAACATCCCGATCGTAACACAAGTTGGCATACCGGCTAAACCTGAAACTAAATCAAAAGCAGAAGTATTTGCTTTTATTGAAAGCGAGATCAAGGCAAATATTGCTGCTGCTCCAAAATTATCAAAATCGCAGATTGGCCGTATGAGTCAGGCCGGTGCCTACGCTATGCTGGTAGAGCTTTATTTGAATGCTGAAGCCTGGACAGGTACCGCCCGTTGGGATGATTGCATTGCCGCTGCCGATCAGTTAATTAATAATGCAGGTGGCGGTCAAAACGGTGCAATGGCGCTTGACCCTAATATCAAAGACCAGTTCAAAACCACCAATGACCTGTCAAAAGAAGTAATATTTTCTATCGCTTATAACTATAATATAGCAAACTTTGGCCCTAAATTTACCGGCGACTTCTTTCACTTTAAGCAACAGGAAATATATGGTGGCGGGCTTAATGGCAATGATGGAGTGGTGGTAGTGCCTGGTGTTTATACTACTTATGATGCAGCAGATCAAAGAAGGTCTGATTGGTTACTGATTGGGCCTATGTTTAAATTTGTTGACCCCAAAACTCCTGTTTTAGGAACTGAAGAGTATAATGGCTTACCTTTAGTTTTTGTTGATAATATCCGCAAAAATAAAACTGGCTCTACCGTTTCAAACATGAGCGAAGGAGAGGAAAATAGTGGGGTACGCTTTAACAAATATAAGATGGGAAACCAACTTGCCGGCCCGGGTGGCGTTCCGGCTCCTGATCCAAATTATTATAATACAGATTGGAATATCTATCGCCTAACCTGGATCTATTTTGCAAAGGCAGAAGCTATTATGCGTAAAAATGGAGGCATTGCCAATGCAGAAGCCTGTCAGTTAATTAACGATTGTAAAAAACGCGCTTTTTCGGCAGCAGATTGGACCACTAAAGCATATACTCCTGCAACACTTACATTAGATGAATTGCTTGCAGAGCGCGGCCGGGAGTTTATTTTTGAAGGTTTTAGAAGAGACGATTTAATCCGTTTCGGGAAATTTGCTACAGCAAGCTGGTGGGACCATGTGCCTTCGGCAGCAACAAAAACGCTTTTTCCTATACCGCAACAACAACGCGACTTAAATAGTAATCTGAAACAAAATCCAGGTTATTAATTAATAGCTTAAAACGGGTAAGGAGTTAATTCCTTACCCGTTTTAATTTAAAATTGCCTTTTGTTTTGCGGCATGTACAAAAACCCAAAAAACAAACAGGCAGCACGTTAAAAGCGTTTTCTTTAGGAGATATAGCCTGAAAACTCCCTTCCCCCATTTACCTACCATATTCCTAAGTCCTGATAATTTTCGGCTCCAGGAAATCTGTAGCACATACCAACCATATCAATTTCATCTCTATTGACTTTGGCACCCAATTTCGCTTTATTTTCCAATTTTAACTTCATTTAAAGCATTCACTATCAGTACACTATATCCATTTATTTACTTTTTTCAACAGCTACTTTGGCTATACGAGCTATCAAATTATAATCATCAGAAAGATGTAATATGCAGTGCCCAGCCGTCAATACTATCCGGGGGGGGCAGGAAGAATCCAGTTCCTTAACAGACGTTATCATCAGTACTTATTTAACGACGAGCTAAAATCCCTTAAACACATGTTAAAATTTATTTCACACCGATCTGTGTTTCTGAATGGAAAAATCTGCAATTCTTTGGGAATTAAATCCATTATTCCGGAGGGCTATTGAACGCAACTTTGTATTGTCAATACAGACAAAACATATTTAATTCATAATGAAAACGTTCAATGTACCAACCCGCAATGAAGTTAGCCCTGCCAACCAGGCCATATTTGATAACCTTACCAACAAGTTAGGTAAGGTTCCTAATAGCTATTCATTTATGGCGAGCTCAGAAAATGGCCTGGCTACTTACCTGGCATTATCAAACGCGAAAAGTTCACTTAATATTAAAGAGAAAGAAGTTATTAACCTTATAGTAAGCGGTATAAATGGCTGCCACTATTGCACCAGCGCGCATACAGCTATTTCAAAACTTAACGGTATTACAGATGAACAAGTTTTGGAAATCCGTCGCGGCAATATAAGTTTTGATGCAAAACTTGATGCGTTGGCTCAATTCACAAAGGATGTGGCTAACAATAAAGGTAGCGTAAGCCCGGAAGCTTTAGATAATTTCTTCGCGGCAGGGTATACCAATGAAAGCCTTGTTGATACACTTTTAATTGTTGCCGAAAGAACTTTTAGTAATTATTTGAACGCTATAGTGAATGTTCCGATCGACTTTCCGGTGGCCCCGCAAATTTAAGATTGTTGTTTTTGTTTAGTTGTAATGAATGCCTGGCTATTAACCAGGTATGATTGCTGAGTGAGGAAGGCCGGCTTTAATAAAGCCGGCACTTTTTAAAGCATACCGGGAACCCAACGCTTATCCATCTACTTTATGCCCCTCTATGCACGCCCAATGTTGGTATCGTACTCTTTTACCCATAATCCATAAGGCTCCAGAAACAGCAATCCCAATGTTTAAACCCTTAATAAAAAATGAAATCATGATTACGGAAAATCAAAATAGTACTAAACAAGGCGTTAACCTAAGGATATCGATGGTTTGGTTGGGTATTATATTTTTTATTCTTATTAGTAATAAAACAAGCTTAGCCCAGCAAAAAATAACACTTAAGGATGCCCTGAAAATCTCCCTGGAAAACTACGGAACCATAAAAGCCAAGGCCAGTTATGCCGAAGCATCAAAAAGCCAGATAGCGCAAGCCAAAAGTGATTATTTACCCAACCTGAACCTTTCGGCTCAAACAGATTATGGAACAGTTAACGGTATAAACGGGCCGCAATATGCCTTTAATAATTTGCAGGTTATCTCTTCTGGCCCGGTGCTTCCGGGGCAAAACTGGAACGCCGCATTTGGATCGCTGTATTTAAGTAACATCAGCTGGGACTTTTTTGCTTTTGGCCGGTCAAAGGAGAAAATAAATACCGCTAAACGTATTGCTGATCGGGATGACGATGATCTGCAGCAGGAGATATTTGAGCACCAGATCAAAGTAGCAGGCGCTTATTTAAATTTACTGGCAGCACATCAACTCAGGCAATCTTATTTAAAAAATTACTACCGCGCAGATACACTGAGGCACATTGTTATAACCCTTGCTAAGCATGACCTGGTTGCCGGTGTAGATTCATCGCAGGCCAATGCCGAGGCGTCAAGCGCCAGAAGTGTCTGGATCAAGTCTATCGATGCCGAATCGGAGGCAGAGAATAATTTGATCAAATTATTGGGAATTTATACCAGCCATCTTGAGGTTGATAGTGATTTGATAATCAGAACACCACAGGTAGTTCCTTCCGAAAAAGTTAACGTCGATGAAAAACATCCGCTGTTGCAGTATTTAAACAGCCGGGTAGCGGTAAGCCAGCAACAAACAAAATATTTTAAGACTTTAAATTACCCGGTTTTTTCATTTGTAGGAACAGTACAAACACGAGCATCAGGATTTAGCAGTTCCTATGCAGCAAATCCTAACAGCTATTCAAAAAGTTTTTCTGATGGTGTTAGTCCATCAGTAAGCAACTATTTAATAGGCATTGGAGTTACCTGGAACCTGACACAGCCCCTGCGAATTAAACATCAGGTAAAGTCGCAAAGACTCATCAGCGAAGGTTTGCAAAGTGAACTTGCCCTTGCCAAACAACAGTTAACTACACAGCTTCACTTGTCAACAACCAGAATAGCTGATGCCATTATGGATTATCATGAGATACCATTTCAGCTCAAAGGAGCCTCAGATGCTTACAGGCAGAAAACTGTTTTATACCGAAATGGGCTTACCAGCCTGGTAGATGTTACACAGGCGCTTTACGCACTGATACATGCGGAAACAGACCAGGATATCGCGACAACCAATGTATGGCAGGCTTTGCTGCTCAGCGCGGCATCACAGGGCGATTTTTCCGTTTTTTCAGCTAATCTATAATGTCCAGAAGGAATTAAATAAAACCACTTTCATGAACTTAATACTTTTTGCCTTAAAAAAACCAATCACCATTATGGTGATTGTGGCAACGTTATTCTTTTTCGGTATAAGTGCGATCAGAACAATCAAGGTAGATATTTTCCCAAAACTTGATCTGCCCGTGCTGTATATCGCGCACTCCTACGCGGGTTACACACCAAGCCAGATGGAAACATTTTTTGGGCGACCCTATATTAACTCCCTTTTATATATAAACGGTGTTAAAAGCATCGAAACAAAAAATATTCAGGGTCTTACACTCATTAAATTGAATTTTTACGCGGGCACTAACATGGCTCAGGCTGCTGCAGAGGCAACTGCCTTGAGTAATAAGGCGCAGGGTTTTTTCCCAAATGGTTCAAACCCTCCGTTTATTATTCGTTTTGATGCTTCGACCCTGCCGGTTGGCCAACTCATATTAAGCAGCGAAACCAGGAGCAAAAATGAACTGTTTGACCTTGCTACAGTTTATGTACGGGCCTCATTTACATCTATCCAGGGGCTAATGGCCGCTCCGCCTTTTGGTGGAAATATCAGGACTATCGTAGTCAGGGCTGATCCGTCGCTGTTACGATCGCACAATATGACCCCAGACCAGTTAGTACAGGCAATTACTACCAATAATCAGAATTCACCATCGGGCAATGTGAGTATAGGCGATAAAAACTACCTCACTCCGGTTAATACTACGATATCTAAAGTAAAGGATTTTGAAGATATACCATTGAAAAAGGGCAGTGTTCAAAATTTATATGTAAGGGATGTTGCTACGGTTGCAGATGCCGCCGACGTAAATGTGGGTTATGCCCTGGTTAACGGCAGGCGTTCGGTATACATCAGTATTGCTAAAAGCGCCGATGCATCTACCTGGGAGGTAGTCCAAAAGCTAAAACACCAATTGCCTAAAATTCAGGCACAGCTTCCGGATGATGTTAAACTAACATATGAATTTGATCAGTCGGTGTATGTGATCAACGCGGTTAAAAGTCTGATGACAGAAGGTGTTATCGGGGCTATTTTAACAGGCCTGATGGTATTTCTATTTCTTGGCGATATAAGGGGTGCATTAATTGTGATCCTTACTATTCCTACTTCCATCATTTCCGGCGTACTGTTTTTAAACCTGTTTGGCCAAACCATCAATATCATGACCCTCAGCGGTCTGGCATTGGCTATCGGTATCCTGGTTGATGAAAGTACGGTTACCATTGAAAATATTCACCAGCATTTAGATATGGGAAAACCCAAACGGCTGGCCATTTGGGATGCCTGTAAGGAGATAGCTTTTTCAAAGTTATTGATATTGCTATGTATCCTGGCTGTTTTTGCACCTGCATTTACTATGGGTGGTATTACAGGCTCATTATTTATGCCACTGGCACTGGCCATTGGGTGCAGTATGATTGTATCATACTTTTTGGCCCAAACATTTGTGCCGGTAATGGCTAACTGGATCATGAAGACCCATCACGGAAAGGCTCCTGATATTAATAATGAGGGCAATAAAGAAACTAAACCAAACACTACCCGGTTTGATAGGATGAGGTTACGGTTCCTGGCATTTATTGACAGAGTGATGCCTTATCGTAAACCAATTGTCTGGATTTATTTAGTGGTTACTATTGGTGTTTCAGTATGTTTTTTGAAAATTATTGGTAAAGATGTATTGCCAAGAGTTAACGGAAGCCAGTTCCAGGTCAGGATCAGGGCTCCTCAAGGTACACGTATTGAACGTACAGAAGAAAAAACGCTTCACACTATCCAGATCATCAAAGGAATTACAGGTAAGGAAAATATTCTGATAACTTCTGCATTTATCGGAACACACCCTGCACTGTTTTCTGCCAATCCGATATACCTTTGGATGGCCGGCCCTCACGAGGCTGTATTGCAGGTAGCGCTTAAAGAAGATTATAAAACTGATATTGATGATCTGAAAGAGAAGATCCGGAATCAGGTAAATAAAGAAATGCCTGATGTGCAATTATCATTTGAGCCCATTGAGCTTACCGACAAGATACTAAGCCAGGGATCGCCGACACCTGTTGAAGTAAGGTTTTCTGGCAGAAATAAAAAGATAAACGAGCGTTATGCGAAGAAACTTATTGCTAAGCTCCATACCATTCCTTATCTGAAGGATGTTCAGTTGGGACAATCAACCAGGTATCCTACCATCAATATTCAGGTTGACCGGATAAGGGCTGCTCAGTTAGGTGTGGATATGGCCGATGTTACCAACTCGCTTGTTCCATCAACTTCTTCATCCCGGTATATTCAAAGAAATCTGTGGTCTGATGAAAAAACCGGCAACAGCTATAATATTCAGGTGCAGGTACCGGAAAACAAGATCAACACTATTGATGAAGTTGGCGAGATTCCGTTATTAAAAAATAACACCAGGCCTGTCCTTGCAGATATTGCTACCATTAAAAAAGATACCACTTATGGTGAGAATGACAATCTGGGTGCATTGCCCATGTTAACCGTTACCGCGAATCTTAACCATCAAGATCTGGGCAGCGCTGCTGCAGATGTGCAAAAAGCTATAAAATCATTAGGAGAATTACCGCGGGGCCTAAATATTGAACAGATCGGTTTAACCGAAACACTGTCTCAAACTTTGGCAAGTTTGCAGAATGGTCTTTTTGTAGCCATCGTTGTTATATTCCTGATGTTGGCTGCAAATTTCCAATCGTTCAAGGTGTCGGCAATTATCTTAACCACTGTACCTGCTGTGGTCATGGGTGCATTGAGCATGCTGCTGATGACGGGGTCAACACTAAATATCCAGTCATACATGGGTATTATCATGTCGGTCGGGGTTTCTATATCAAATGCGGTGTTGCTGATAACCAATGCCGAACATATGCGATTGGTTAATGGCAATGCCTCCTTATCGGCACGCACCGCGGCGGGTTTACGTATCCGGCCAATCCTGATGACAGCTTTGGCAATGGTTGTAGGTATGTTGCCAATGGCCAGTGGCCTTGGCGAAGCAGGCGGCCAAACATCCCCGTTAGGACGTGCCGTTATTGGTGGCTTAATCGCCTCTACTTTTGCTGCCCTATTTATTTTGCCTTTGGTTTTTGCGTGGGGGCAAGAAAAAACCTCAACAAAATCAATTTCCCTGGAAGCTAATGACCAGGAATCATTAAACTATATAACAAATTAAATTAACTAAAATGAAAACTCATATTCTTTCCGGTACGTCAATTTTTTGCAGTATACTGGTTATGGCCCTTTTTAGTAATTGTTCGCCAAAACAGAACAAGGAAAAAGCACAGCCGGTTAATAAACCGGTTACAGAAACTTTCACATTAAGTCATGGCGCTTTGAATACTGCTATTAAAATACCTGCCGAATTAACAGCTTTTCGCGAGGTTGATCTTTACGCAAAGGTGAATGGCTTTGTGAAGGCTATGAATGTTGATGTTGGATCACAGGTACATGCAGGGGAGCTTCTTGTTCGTCTGGAAGCTCCGGAACTGGGCTCGCAGCAATCCGGTGCCCAGGCAAAGCTAAAATCACTTGAGGCGGTTTATATTCAGAGTAATGCCACCTATCAGCGTATACTGGAAACCAGCAAAACTCCTGGTACAATTTCGAAGAATGATGTAGATATAGCTTTGGCTAAAAAGAATTCAGATTTTTCCCAGCTTGATGCTGCCCGTGCCGCTTACCGGGAAACAGATAATATTGTTCAATATTTAACAATCCGAGCTCCTTTTGATGGGGTTATCAGCGCACGGAATGTAAACTTGGGTGCATATGTAGGCCCATCAGGCAAGGGCTCCGAACTTCCCGTTGTCACCTTAAAAGAATTAAAGCATTTGAGGTTAGTGGTAGCTGTTCCGGAATCTTATAAATCGCTGATAAAAATCAGTGATACGGTTCAGTTTTCAGTAAAAGCTTATCCGGGAAAAATATTCTCCGCTAAAATTACACGGAGGGCGGGAGTTATGGATACACAATTGCGTGCAGAACGTGTAGAGCTTGATGTATATAACGATGATCTGGAATTATCCCCGGGCATGGTGGCAGAAGTATCTATAAAGCTATCTGGTGACAAAAATGGGTTCCTGGCACCGAAAAATGCCGTGGTTAACTCTACCGACGGCGTTTTTGTTTTAGAGGTAGTGAACGGAAAAATATGGAGGCGCCCTGTTGTAAAAGGAAGGGAAACAGACAGTTTGACAGAAGTATTTGGATCAAACTTAAAAGACGGAGCCATTTATATTAAACACGCCAGCGAAGAAATGCATGATGGGGCTTCCATTTAAACAATTATTTTTAAACGATCTTTTTTAAATCCATTTATAAAAGCTGTCTTCAAAAGTGAGGCAGCTTTTTATTTTAAGGGAATTATGAGTGTCTTAAGATTTGGAAGAAAACCTAAACTTTAAGCCGTGTTACCCTGATTAGTTGCCCGATAGCCTGCATTTGAAAAACTGTAACTTACTTACGATTGGATGGGAGCTGCAAGCCGTATAGCTGAATCGTGTTGCCCTAAAAGATAGGTCTCGGGTATTCGTTATGAATAGGCTATCTCCCTGCCGGATCTGGCCCACGCATCAATTCCTCCCAATAATGGCCTGATCCGTTTGAATCCGACCCTTCGTAGTTTTTCTGCATATCTGGCTGCTGTGATCTCATTAGGGCATGCGCAATAAATAACGATCTCCTGATTGCCGGCATGTCGGTCAGCAATCTTACTTAGGCTATTTTCATCTACCGGGACCGAGCCAGGAATGAATCCATTCCTGGTTCGCTGATCTGCGGGACGGGCATCAAGTATAACGAGCTCCGATTCCCGTTCTATAAGTTCGACGAGGTCATTTACAGTGAGGCGGTCTGTTTTAAACCGTTTAATTAGGCGATAACGCTGAAGCCATTTGAATAGCAGGTAAAGCGTGAACAAAACGACAACAAATAAACCTCCAAGCTTGCCATAACGGCTAAGTGCTGTAATAAAGCTGCTTATTTCATGACGGAAAAACGCACCCAACGATACGGCGACACCTATATAAAGAAGTGCGGCGATAGTAGAGAATAGTGTAAACAACTTCAAACTCATAGCATAAACGCCGGCGACGACCGGAGCGAGTGTTGAAAGGCCGGGTATGAATTTTATAATGGTTAATGCCGGCGCCCCGTAGCGGTCGAAGATATCACTTGTGCTGCGTACGCAGGTATCCGGAGACATGGATATTCTGCACAGCTTTCCCAGGACGCTTGTACCGTATTTTTTCCCGGCGCTGTATAAGACGAAGTCACCAATTAGTGTTCCTAAGGATCCGGCCAGGATAAGCACGGCAACGTTCATAGCATTGAGAGGTGTAACCGCAGTTGTCAAGATCAATACTGTAAATGCAGGCAGAGGTAACCCGATGCTTTGCAACAACGTGATCAGGAAAACCATCCAGAGTCCATGAGTTTGTATCAGTTCGACTAATGTGTTCATATCCTATATTACCTCAACTATATATAGGCCGATGATTGATGGTTAAAGCGGTTGTTCCGTCACGCCCTTTAGAAGCATAGTTAAGTTAGTCAAATATCTGGGTTTTGACTGATTATTTTGTTAAGGCTATATAGTTTAATGGTCAAAGTTTATATTTTCTCTTTTGTACGGAGACAAAAATATAGCCGGTTTGGTCGGGACGTCCGAGATCATCCGAGTTGGACAATAAGAAAATGAAAAAACTGCAAAAAAATATCGGAGGAAGGACAGATCAGCCGGCCAAAAACACAACAATGCAAAAAATAAATTAGATTATTCTTTGCAAAAAAGGTGATAAACATCGCCGAAATCCATTGATCTGGATTTTATAAAAATATGCCGTCATTAAAATTTCATGCAAATAAAAAACCCCACTCGCCAGAGTGGGGTTAAATCATTGATTTTGAGGCTCCTGAGGCTGGGCTCGAACCAGCGACCCTCTGATTAACAGTCAGATGCTCTAACCGGCTGAGCTACTCAGGAGTATTTTCCGTTTGGAGTGGTGCAAAAGTATAATTTCTGCGGTAATTTCACAATATTTGTGCGAAAAAAAATTAAAAAAAATTTACATGAGTTTGTTAGTTATTGGTACTGTGGCATTTGACGCTATTGAAACCCCCTTCGGAAAGACAGAAAAAATCGTTGGCGGCTCGGCAACCTTCGCAAGTTTGGGCGCTTCTTACTTTTTTGACCATATAAAAATTGTCGCCGTAGTGGGCGACGATTTCCCCCAGAGCGAAATTGAAGACCTTCAAAAGCACAAAGTAAACACCGAAGGCCTGCAGATCAAGCAAGGCGAAAAATCTTTTTTCTGGAGCGGTAAATATCATAACGATATGAACACCCGCGATACCCTGGCTACCGAACTTAATGTTTTGGCCACCTTTGATCCCATTATCCCCGACACGTACCAGGACTGTGAATACCTGATGCTGGGCAATTTATCGCCTCAGGTGCAGCAAACGGTTATCAGCCGTTTAACCAAACGCCCTAAGCTTATTGTAATGGACACCATGAACTTTTGGATGGACATTGCCCTTGACGAGCTGCTGGCTACCATTAAACTGGTTGATGTGTTGACCATTAATGATGCAGAAGCGCGCCAGCTATCCGGCGAGTTCTCATTGGTTAAGGCTGCCCGTAAAATATTAACAATGGGCCCTAAATACGTGATCATTAAAAAAGGTGAGCACGGCGCGCTCCTTTTCCATGAAGATAAAATATTCAGCGCCCCTGCCCTACCATTAGCCGAGGTGTTTGACCCAACTGGCGCGGGCGATACTTTTGCCGGAGGCTTTATTGGCTATTTGGCCAAAGTGGGTACGCCAAGCTTCGAGAACATGAAAAATGCTATCATATTTGGCTCAGCGCTGGCATCATTCTGCGTAGAAAAATTTGGCACCGAAAAATTAAGGAACCTGTCACAGCAAGAAATTGCCGCCCGTGTGCAGGAGTTTGTTGGATTGGCAAAGTTTGAGATATAAAAACCCTCACTCAATCCTCTTCTACAGGAGAGGGCCGTTTGACTTGTCATTGCAACACAGAATAATGACACGGATGATGGCATAGCAATCGTGAACTTTACAGAACCAATCTTTATAGTTCACGATTGCTTTGTCGTTCCTTCCTACAGCAATAATTTCATATTGGCCTGCTCATGACAATCATTATCATGAACAAAATTTCTGAATAACAATATTGTATGAATTTTTTACAGAGTTTACAATATGATAATATCTACTTAGTGTAACATATACATGACAATTTGTATTTTATCAAAAAAACTAAGTTTTGTGGTGTAACATTTGAAGTATTTTCGCCTCCAATTACGAAAATACTTAGCAATGAAACATTTTTACATCTTTATAGCATTTTTCTGTCTCGCTTTTTCGGCCAAAGCCCAGTTTGGGGTTGGCGGCAGCGGGCCAACTACAACAGGGCGTATATCGGGTACGGTGATCGATTCTATCTCTAAAAAACCGATGGATTATACTACGGTAGGCCTGTACCGCGCCGGTGGAAAATCGCCCATTACAGGTGTACTGACCGACGAAAAAGGAAACTTTAAACTGGATAACGTAAAACCGGGTACCTACAAACTGGTGATCTCTTTTATCGGTTATCCATCAAAAACTGTTCAGCCGGTAACTACTACAGCATCAAAGCCCGATAATAAACTGGGTAATATATTACTGGCGCCAAGTTCGCATGCGCTGGCCGAGGTAAACGTTGTTGGCCAGGCTCCGCTTATCGAAAACAAAATAGATAAGATAGTTTATAACGCTGAAAAAGACCTTACCGCTGCCGGTGGTAACGCTACTGACGTATTGCAGAAGGTTCCTTTGGTTGCGGTTGATATCAATGGTAACGTATCGGTACGTGGCGATCAAAACGTGCGCGTGTTGATCAATGGCAAGCCTTCCGGCGCTACATCGGCCAGTTTATCTGATGTATTGAAAACCATCCCTGCCGATCAGATCAAAAGTATCGAAGTAGTAACTTCACCATCAGCTAAGTATGATGCAGAAGGTTCCGGGGGTATCATTAACATCATTACCAAACAAAAAAATGTATCAGGTATCAGTGGTTCGGTAAGCGGTGGCGTAGGTACCCGTCAAAATAATGGTAACTTTAACCTTAACTATAACAAAAACCGTTTTAGTTTAGGCATTAACGCGGGTGGTAACTTAACCTGGCCGCAAACGTCAACTACTGAGTTTGATCAGGTATTGAAAGATGCCGATGGTAACCCAACCATCCATAACTTTAACAATTCCAGCAGTCGTATAAAAAGGCATGGTGCTATAGGTTCCGTAACCGCAGGTTATGAGTTTAATGCATTTAACAGCATTAACAGTACTTTCAGATTGAATGACGGTGGCTTTAATATTGATGGTAGCGGCGTTAACAATATAGATAACCTTGTTTCGCGTTCCATACAACAGTATTCAAGCAAAACAATTTCACATAATCATTTTGGCGGATTTGATTGGAATGTTGATTACACCCATAAATTCAAAAAAGAAGGTGAAGAATTAACCGTATCGGGTCAATGGAGCCATAGCGATATTAAAACTGATTATGCCAGTTTGTTTACCGCCGTTAACCCCAGCCAACAGGGCAATAACAATGGTAAAAACAATGAATACACTTTCCAGGCTGATTATACTTTGCCGATAAGTAAATTATTGAAATTAGAAGCAGGGGGTAAAACTATTCAGCGCCGCATAAACAGTAATTATGATATTTTTAATACGGATAGTTTAGGTAATAGCCCGCTGCGCGATTCATTGAACTCCAATCTGTACGATTATACCCAGAATGTATACGCGGGTTATGCCGTATTAACATTTACCCTGCCTAAAAGCTGGTCGGTATTAGCAGGAAGTCGTGTGGAAAATACCCGCATAAAAGGCGACCCTCAGAATCCATTTCAGGATGCCGGTAGTGATCTGTTTCAGAATTTGCAGCCATTTACCTCAGATTATACCACTTTTATACCCAGCTTAACTATTCAAAAGCAAATGGGTAACCAAACCGTAAAGTTGTCATACAGCAAGCGTATAACCAGGCCAAGCTTACAGTTCCTGAATCCGTTTATTAACCGCAGCAATATCCAGAACCAGAGTGTAGGTAATCCTAACCTGGCCCCGGAGGTTTCGCAAACTATTGAATTAGGCTATAATACATTTATTAAATCGTCGGTATTAAACTTTTCAGTTTATTACAAACGCACCAATAACCTTATAGAGGGTATAGCAGATACACTTAAGGAAACCATTCACAGCCAAACTGTAAATGCAACGCGTACCGTTTATCAGAATGTGGGGCTTAACAACTCATTTGGCGCCAGTTTCTTCGGATCGATTAATCCGGTAAAGGCATTAACCATCAGGGCAAGTATCAATGGATTTACCTACAGCCCAAGCATATTTGATGAGTTCTCAAGCTTGTCATCAAAGGTGGGAACGTATTTTCAGTTTTCAGCATTCGGAAGCGCATCTTACCAGTTTAAAGGCAACTTCCTGGCCGAATTATTTGGTTTTACAAACTCATCGCGCCGTACTATTCAAGGCACCAACCCGGCATTTGGTATTTATGCCTTTGGTATCAAAAAACAGTTTATGGACAAGAAACTGGCTATCGGCTTTAACACCGTACAGCCATTTGCCCGTGATAAGCACTTTGATCAAAACATCAGTAGCCCGTCATTTACCCAAACCAGTTCAACCGCGTTTCCATTCCGTTCATTTGGTATAACGTTTAGCTATAGCTTTGGTAAAACTACTTTCAGTAATCCAAACCAGCAGAAAAAGGGCATTAATAATGATGACCAAAAACAAGGCGACCAGGGCGGCGGCCAGGGTGCACCTACAGGCGGCGGCAGATAATATAAAGCTTCAAGCATCAAAACGACAAAGCCCGGGAAGTTTTCCCGGGCTTTGTCGTTTTGATGCTAACTTCTGCTATTATCCATGATAGCTATTTATGTTGTGTTAAAAGCGGGGACTGTGTGATTCCTTCCCTGGGGAAGGGGGAGGAAGGGGTTTAATTAGGTGTATAAACCCCTCCCTGCCTTTACACAATCTTTTGCACCCCTCCCGTAGGGAGGGAATTCAATAAGGAAGCAAAAGATACATGCTGTTACTATTCCGCCTCCACATTAATCCCTATTTGTTTCAGCAATAAGGATGCGTTGAACGTTTTGCATTCGCCATGTTTAATTTTATAATCAAACAGCATTTCGCCATCCTTAACCTGTATATCAAAATAAAAGTTGCGGACATAATCTGGGTACTTAGTTTCCAGCTGGGCAATCTGCAGATCGTGGGTGGCCACCATCCCTACCGCTTTTTTACTGATCAATTGCTCTATTACAGCCTTCGAACCTAGGTATTTATCAACCGAATTGGTTCCACGAAGCATTTCATCTATCAGGAAAAATATCTTGGGTTCATTTTCAACCGCGGCAAGCAACATCTGCAGGCGATCGAGTTCGGCCTTAAACGTCGAGGTGCTTTCATTCAGTGAGTCCTTTATGCGCATGTAGCTGATAATGGTAATTACGGATACCTGCATGGCTTTAGCACATACCGGGGCACCACAAAGCGCCAGCACCGTATTGATACCAATGGTACGTAAAAAGGTGCTTTTACCTGCCATGTTTGAGCCGGTAATGATATCGATATTAAAAGCGTTATTTAGCTCATAATCATTTTCAATGCGTTTGAAGGCATCAATCAGGGGGTGGGCAAGCTCGTTAGCCAAAAGGGTATAACCGGGCCTGTCATCAATTTCAGGGAAACTCCACTCCGGGTAATTCACGGCAAGGCCGGCCAAACTGAGTAGGGCTTCAAATTCCGCTATAACATCAAAGGAGGCTTCCAGGCTATCATTGTTTTGGCGTTTCCAGTTTTCAATAGCTATCACCATTCGTATATCCCACACAAAAAGCAGATTGAGTACACCACCCACAAGTAAATTTAAATGATAATTGAGTTTGTTGATGAGTTCTCCAAGCTCCTTTATTTTGTTGGATGTTTGCTTTGCTTTTAACGCTTGCGCCAGCGTGGTGTTGTAAGCTGCTTGCCATTGTTCATCTTCTATACTTTTAAAAACAGCTGCGTAATTGGCTAAAGTATCACCTATTTTTCCGGCTATGATATCGGCTTTTTTGATATACAATCCTTTAGAAGTTACAAGGCCCATGTTTATGATAAATAAAGCCACAGCGTAAACTCTTACCATTGGGAAAAACCAACATAATACCAATAGTAGACCTGATAGGTAAGGCGAGATTTTAGTATATATGTTCAGCCATTTTTCGCCCGGCATATTTACCGGCATGTGCAGGTATTTGAAAAGGTTTTGCAGTTGGTTGGCATCCTGTTGCAGCGCGAAAACCAATTTGGTTTGCACATCCAGTTTCCAGTCGGTTTTGGCAGCTATCTCCTTAACTGCATTCTGGCGGGCCAGAATAGTTTCGCGGTCGGCTGGTTTATCAAACCACTGGCCCAATTTGTTATTACCTGTTGATGTGGCCGTACGGTTTACCAGCTGGTAAAGGGAGGCATTCCCGAAAATGTCCAGATCAGAAGTGTAATAGTGTTTATCATTGCTAAAGCAGGCTCCGTCACTATAAATATTAGCGTGTATTTGGATGCTGGCTATCTCATTGTTATTAACCCGCTCCAGATCATCAAAATACTGCTTTTGGCGCTCATATTTGCTTTGGCGCGATACCAGCCAGGCAAAGGCAAAAACAAGGATAATTACAGATATGGCCACAATGTTAAAGTTATCCTGCCTCGCGGCAAAATAAATGGCAACCACCACCAGCGCGAAAATGCTTAGCCTAAGGAGTGAATAAGTATTGGCCAGCTTTTTAAACTTAGCAGCTTCCCGACTGGCCAATACGGCACGTTGTTTATAATTATTGATGATGTCCTGTTCCATGTGCAGATAAAAAATTGCAGCTAAATAAACACATATATTTTAAATAAACGTTTATTTGTTTATTATATGAAGATCACTTTTTTAACCGTTGGCAAAACCGAAGATGCTTATTTAAAGGAGGGCATTGATAAATATGTGAAGCGATTAAAGCATTACACTAAGCTTGAACTGGTTGAACTTAACGAACTAAAAAACACGAAAGCCCTGAGCCCCGAACAGCAAAAAGCCAAAGAAGCCGAACTGATTCTTAAAAAAATAACCCCGCTTGACCATGTAGTATTAATGGACGAGCGGGGTGCTGAATACTCATCAACCCAATTTGCAGCGTATATTAATAAACGGGAGATCAGCTCGTCGGCAAACCTCATTTTTATCATTGGTGGGCCTTACGGGTTTGATCAATCGGTATACCAGCGGGCTAATGATAAGATATCTCTTTCGCGCATGACGTTCTCGCACCAGATGGTACGCCTGTTTTTTGTAGAGCAACTATACCGGGCCTATACCATTATCAAAGGCGAGCCATATCATCACGAATAGATGGATTTGATGTGCGGATATGCGGATATGCAGATAAATTTTAGAAATCAGTATATCTGAAATTTATACATCAAAGATGAACTTCTAATAAAATAATCATCGCACATTTGCACATCTCCATATCTGCACATTTTCCCATCAACGCATCTGCATATCCGCACATTTGCACATCAAAAACCTTATCTTTGTTATATGTCAGGTCACGATCATTCACATGCCCACGGTCACCATCACCACCATGATCACGCTCCCAAGCTCGATCATCTGAATTCCGCTTTTATTATAGGGATCATCCTAAATTCGGTGTTTGTTATTGTGGAGGCCGTAGCTGGTTTTATAACCCATTCCCTGTCGCTGTTAACCGATGCAGGCCATAACCTGAGCGATGTGGCTTCATTGGCCCTGGCTTTGCTGGCTTTTAAACTGAGTAAGGTAAGTGCGAATAGGCAATATACGTATGGCTATAAACGGTCGACCATTATTGTTTCGTTTTTCAACGCTATTATTTTATTTGTGGCCGTTGGCTTTATTGTGTACGAAGCCGTTATACGTTTCATGAATCCGGAGGTTATTGAAGGCGGAACAATGGCCTGGGTAGCTTTTATAGGTATAGCCATCAACGCCTTTACCGCCTGGCTTTTTGTGAAAGATAAAGATACCGACCTGAATGTTAAAGGCGCGTACCTGCACATGGCTGTGGATGCCATCGTATCGTTTGGCGTCGTGGTATCGGGCATTATCATATATTTTACTAAGCTGTACTGGATAGATAGCATAGTGAGCCTGATTATAGGTGTGGTGATATTAAAAGGCACCTGGAGCCTGCTTAAAGATAGCCTGCGCCTGGAAATGGATGGTGTACCTGCCGAAATGGATCTGAGTAAAATCAGGGCCGAATTGATGAAATGTAAGGGCGTGGTTGATGTGCACCACATGCACGTTTGGGCCCTAAGTACTACCGAAAACGCCCTGACTGCCCACCTCGTTGTAAAACCCGAAGCAATGGCCGAGTTTGATAATATTAAACATGATCTGCGCCACCGCCTGGAACATCTTGATATCAGCCACAGTACCTTTGAACCCGAATTTGCTGACGAAAAATGTCAGCAGCCTGAGTGTTTGTAAAAAACATGGCATACCCCATACATTATCAAGCCATTACAACTGATGTTGAATTTTATCAGGAGGTAACTATATTAAATCAAGAAGCTGAAAATTATCTATTAGATTTTAAGTGGTGTGAAGAAATTAAGAATAGTTTTCTCTATACAAATCTTGGGAAAGTATTTTGCATATTTCTTTTCGAGATTGTAAATACACAAAGTAGCGCTGATAATTTTTTGTGGGTAGTAGTTGGAGATATCCCGCCTATGTATTTAGATGTTTTTGGCCCCCGAACAACCAAAGAAGTGGTTGAAGATTATGTTAATCTTGCGGAAGATTGGATAAATAATATTAAAGCGGCAAAATCTGTCGAAAGTTGCTATCCTTTTAATGTTGAACCAAACATTGAATTTGCTATGCTTTTGGAACACAAAGTATCGTTTATGAAAAAGACGTTAATGAATAATATAGGAGATATACCATACCGATTGAACTCTTCTACCTAAATACCTACCCTGTCATATTTTCATCAACAGGTTTTAAATAATTCTTATTAATTTAAGGCATTATTTAATCTTCCAATGAAATCTAACAGACGTAAATTTATAACCACTACCGCTACTATGGCCGCAAGTACTATCGCCGCATCGGCAATGCCTTTAAACACTCAGGAAACAGAAGAATGGCCGGTAATTCACCATGTATTTTTCTGGCTTAAAAATCCTGGTTCAACCGAAGATAGGGATAAGCTGGTTGCAGGCGTTAAAACCCTGGCCAAAATTGAAACCGTAAAAAAACTGCGTGTTGGCGTTGTGGCCAGTACCGAAAAACGCGATGTGGTTGATAACAGCTGGGCAGTATCCGAACTGATGTTCTTTAGCGATCTGGCTGGGCAGGCTACTTATCAAACCCATCCTATACACCTGGAGTTTATTAAAAACTGCAGCCACCTTTGGGAAAAGGTTATTGTGTATGATGCTGTTGACGCTTAGTAATAGCAGCTTTTCTCAATTAACAATCAATTAACTGGTTTGAAAAACCTCGTGTTTATTTTCTGTGTTTATAGCTGAGTTAACCTTAAGCTATATAATCATGAAAGTAAAACACCTAGCTTTGTGCCTTACACTTTTAGTAACTACGTTAAGTACCAATTTAGCTTTAGCCAAAACGTCGGCACCTGCACCGGCTGTTGAAGGCTGGTTTTTCAGGGCTGTTAGTGGTTATCCGGCTGCCATATCATTTGAGCCGGTAGTGCTGTTTAAAAATGGCGAATACTTTGATGTAGGCGAAGAACCCATTGAACAACTGGATGTGAAGGTCTCCAAAGCCAGCCGGCCAAAAGCATGGGGCACCTGGAAAAAAACAGGAGCTACATTTTACCTTACTGAAAACGGCGGTAAAACCACCGATTACAAATTAGGCGGCGGCAACTGGTTTCCGGCTTATCCTTACTCTTCATCTATAAAGCTAAAAAAGGCCTATGAAAAAGTTAGCGGTGGCGATTATGGCAACGGGACCAACGCACTGATTATTAACAAGATCACTTTTGTAGATGGTACTCACTTTGTACAAGGCGCAAATGGCGGCATTTCAACTTCCGGAGCGTCGGCCTGGAAAAAAAGCGGCTCTGGTGGAACCTATGTCATCAGTGGTAATACCATCGAGTTTACCGTTAGCGGCAAGGTGATCAAAAAATCATTTGCTGTAGGCGCATCAGGTTCGCCGGCCCATCCAACAAATACGATGATATTTATTGGCGGCGATGCTTATACCGATACGGAATAAAACAGGAGAATATCAAAACAAAAAAAGCCGGATTATTCGGCTTTTTTTGTGGCTTTTTTAGCCTTTGGTTTTGGTGCGGCGGCTGGTGCCGGTTCAGCAGTTTCTTCTACTGCAACGGGTGCTTCGGCAACAGGTGCTGCTTCTTCGGTTGGTGCAGGTGCAACAGTTGGATCAGGCTCGTTAAAAAGCGGCAGATCTTTCAACAACTGAAACCATGATATTACTTTTTTCATATCAGAGGCGTAAACTTTTTCCTCGTCATGATCAGGAGCTACTTCAAAAAAGAAAGCCCTTAATTTTTTGCCGTCAGCCTTGGCATCAGGTACGTTTGAGGCAGTTTTCATGCGTTCAAACACATCGCTTAACCTGATATCGTCATCAACACCAAAAATGGTGATCTCGCTCAGGGCAGCCAATTTAGCAGTAGACAGGTTGGCAATCAGTTTAGTTTTTTGAGCATCAAGGCTCTCCAATACATAACCTGTTTTGTTTTGCGCCAAAGCTTTCCACAAGCCTGGCTTGCCCGATACTGCTACAATTCCTTGTAAATTCATTTGTTATGAGTTGTTAGTTTTGAGTTTTAGGTTTTGAGTGATGCATTATTAACAGGCTCAACGCTGTTTTGAACTCACCACTCAAAACCCTTTACTCAATACTAAAATTATTCTTCTATTACTTCGATGGTTAAAATTTTATCGCCTTGGCGTATAGCGTCAACCACGTCAACGTTTTCAACCACTTTACCAAAAACGGTGTGGTTACGGTCTAAATGCGCGGTATTGTCGCGGCTATGGCAAATGAAAAATTGCGATCCGCCGGTGTTGCGGCCAGCATGAGCCATTGAAAGCACACCACGGTCATGATATTGGTTATCGCCGGTTAACTCGCAATCAATTTTGTAACCCGGGCCACCAGCACCTGTACCGGTTGGGTCGCCACCCTGAATCACAAAATTTGGGATAACACGGTGAAAAGTAACGTTATCATAAAAGTTTGATTTAGCCAACTTTTTGAAGTTAGCCACGGTATTTGGCGCATCTTTGTCGAAAAATTCAACAGTCATATCGCCCTTTTCGGTTTTAATAATTGCTTTGCTCATTTTATTGTTTTTTTGAAAACAGATGGCAAAGGTAATAAAAAAGCATAAAGCCAAAAGCATAAGGCTTAAAGCTTTTTTGGATTATGGACAAAGGATAAATGATAAAGCCTGCGTTGTTTATGGTAATACATTGCCTGTTTATTCGTTACATTTGGTAAATCAGCGTAGAAAGAAATATGCCAATGGTTGACAATAAACGATCTCTTTTATCCCTTATTTTTAGCCCTTTGCATTTTACAAAGCTTTTCGCCTTTTGCCTTTTGCTTTTAGCTCCTGTACTTTCCCGGGCTGCTTCCATATTGATACCGATGGATGATGAACAAAAAGATCACCTGAAATCATATGGCATAGCTTTCTGGACGCTCAAAAACGGCGAGGAGGTTGACTGGTTGCTTAACTATCGCGGCGGCAGCTTTATGATGAAGTACGATCCTAAAATTGAGGAAGAATGTAAAGTGCGCGGGGTAAGCTACCAGGTACTGGCCGATGCCAAGGTAAATGCTATACTGAACGAGGTAAGCGACCCATCCGTAAATATGGATATTGTGAAACTGGAAAAAGCGCCCAAAATGGCTGTTTATTCGCCCAAGAACAAACTACCCTGGGATGATGCTGTAACGCTGGTGCTCAAATATGCCGAGATCCCTTACGATGTGGTTTATGATGAGGAGGTAATACGGGGCGACCTGCCTAAGTATGATTGGCTGCACCTGCATCATGAAGATTTTACCGGCCAGTACAGTAAGTTTTACGGGGCTTTCCGTTTTGCGCAGTGGTATAATGATGATGTAAAAGGACAGGAGGATATGGCCCATAAGCTTGGCTTTAAAAAGGTATCGCAAATGAAGTTGGCTGTGGCTCATAACATACGCGATTTTTGTGCCGGCGGTGGCTTTCTGTTTGCCATGTGCTCCGGCACCGATACGTTTGATATTGCCCTGGCTGCTGCCAATACTGATATTTGCGAACGCATGTTTGATGGCGATGCAGCCGATCCGGAGGCACAATCAAAACTTGATTTTACGCAAACCTTCGCTTTTCAGAATTTTACGCTGGATATGAACCCCATATCGCATCAGTTCAGCAATATTGATGTTACCGGTACCAGGCAGATCGATCGTACCCGCGACTTTTTTACCTTGTTTGATTTTTCGGCCAAGTGGGATGTAGTACCCAGCATGCTCACGCAGGATCATGATAAGGTGATCAAAGGCTTCATGGGGTTGACCACCGCCTTTAATAAAAGTATGCTAAAACCGGGCGTAACCATCATGGGTGAAATGAAAACAGCTAATGAAGCCCGTTACATTCATGGCGAGTTTGGCAAAGGCCAGTGGACCTTTTACGGCGGCCACGACCCGGAAGATTACCAACATGCCGTAGGCGACCCACCAACAGATCTGAAATTACATCCTAACTCACCGGGCTACCGTCTGATACTGAATAATGTGCTATTCCCGGCAGCTAAGAAGAAAAAGCAAAAAACCTGATCTGAGTTTCACCATTTCACCACTTGCGCTCGTCTGTGACGAGTGCAAGTACAAAAAATAAAAAAGCCTTTCAAGTATTTGAAAGGCTTTTTTTATTTATGTGTCGGTCTTGTTACGACATCAGTTTAATAAAATCATCAAACAGGTACCTTGAATCGTGCGGACCTGGTGACGATTCCGGGTGATATTGTACCGAGAATGCTTTTTTGCCTTTAACACGGATACCTTCTATTGATTGATCATTCAGGTTCACGTGAGTGATCTCAACCTTGTCAGATGCGCGTACAGCCTCAGGCACTACACCAAAACCGTGGTTTTGTGAAGTTACCTCGCAGTGGTTAATGATAATATTTTTAACCGGGTGGTTTAAACCACGGTGACCGTTAAACATTTTTATGGTCGGGATATCGTTAGCCAAAGCCAATAACTGGTGACCTAAGCAAATACCAAACATAGGTTTTTCAGAATCAAGGATTGATTTTACTGTTTCAATAGCGTAAGGCATAGCAGCCGGATCGCCGGGGCCATTTGATACGAAGTAACCGGTAGGAGCAAAATCCTTTTCCATTTCTTCAAAAGTGGTTTTTGCCGGGAATACCTTAGCATAAACATCGCGGTCGTCAAAATTACGCAGGATGTTTTTCTTAACACCTAAGTCAAGCACCGCAACACGATACTTGGCATTTTCATCTCCGAAAGTATAAGTTTCGTTGGTAGTTACTTTTGATGATAACTCCAGGCCGTCCATTGAAGGTACTTCGGCCAGTTTAGCTTTCAATACATCAATATCCAATATTTCTGATGAAATAATGGCGTTCATGGCGCCTTTATCACGAATGTGGCGAACAAGCTCACGGGTATCAACATCAGATATACCTACCAGGTTCTGCTGCTGAAAATAATCCTGTATCGACTCATCGGCCTGTTTACGGCTGTAAGCTATGTTGTAATTTTTACAAACAAGTCCTGCTATCTGGATATTTTCAGATTCAACCTCTTCATCGGTAATACCATAATTACCTATGTGGGCATTAGTGGCAACCATGATCTGGCCATAGTATGAAGGGTCAGTAAAAATTTCCTGGTAACCGGTCATCCCGGTGTTAAAGCATATCTCGCCTGTAGTTGTACCTATTTTTCCTGCCGCTTTACCGTGAAAAACGGTTCCGTCGTCAAGTAGCAGCACAGCCGGTAGTTTGGTGAAGTACGTCATTTATTAAAAAAATTTAATGGATTATTAAATCGGATTGCCTGGTGCGAAGCCCCGTGAAATTTGATAGAAATATCGAAGTAAGGAACTTCCTGATTCACGGCGCAAAAGTACGGTTTTATTTCGGAATTTGTAAGCCCGATTTTGGATTTATTTTAATTTAAGAACTCAAATGTGGTATTTCGGATTTATTTTTTGACTTTTACCTTATATTTTGATTGTAGAGGCATAAACTATACTATCTGATAAGGTAATTTTTAATTAAATCCGAAACCGAAATTTCGAAATCCGAAATCAAAAATGTCAGTAAATAAAGAAGTTAAAAGGATCACTACCCATACCGTGCAGGAAATGAAGAACCGGGGCGAAAAGATAGCTATGCTTACCGCTTACGATTATTCAATGGCAACCATAGTTGATGATGCCGGAATGGATATTATACTGGTTGGCGATTCGGCCTCAAATGTGATGGCCGGTCATGAAACCACACTGCCCATAACGCTTGACCAAATGATCTATCACGCCTCGTCGGTAGTGCGTGCCGCCAAACGGGCGCTGGTCATAGTCGATCTTCCTTTTGGATCATACCAGGGAAACTCTAAAGAAGCGCTTAATTCTTCTATCAGAATCATGAAAGAATCTGGCGCGCATGGTGTTAAAATGGAAGGTGGTGTTGAAATTGCCGAATCGGTAAGCCGCATACTAACGGCGGGCATACCGGTTATGGGCCACCTGGGCTTAACGCCGCAGTCTATTTATAAATTTGGCACTTACACCGTACGGGCTAAGCAGGAAGCAGAAGCGCAAAAACTTCGTGAAGACGCGATTGCCTTGCAGGAACTGGGATGCTTTGCTATTGTAGTTGAAAAAATACCTGCCATGCTGGCCAAAGAAGTTACAGAAAGCGTACAGATACCTATTATTGGCATAGGTGCAGGCCGCCATTGTGATGGGCAGGTATTGGTAATACATGATATGCTGGGCATTAACAAAGGTTTTAAACCACGCTTTTTACGCCAGTATGCCAACCTGTACGACCAAATGAACGGCGCGATAAAAGGTTATATCGGCGATATCAAATCAAAAGATTTCACAAACGAGCAGGAACAATATTAGCCTCACCCAACCCTCTCATAAAGGAGAGGGCTTTTATAAAATTTGAACACTTTCGGACTTTCAGACTTTTCTGACTTCCGGACTAAAATGAAATTATGGCCCGGCCCGAATTTAATTATACCAGTCATGACGTTACCGATAAGGATATTCTTTATGAGGATAATCACCTTATTGCGGTCAATAAACGTGCCGGCGACATTGTACAGGTAGATGATACCGGCGATGAATCGCTTGACGAAAAGGTAAAAAAATACATTGCCAAAAAGTATGATAAGCCCAATGGCGCTTTTCTGGGCGTAGTTCACCGGTTGGATAGGCCCGTGAGCGGCGTTATCCTTTTTGCCAAAACCAGTAAGGCTTTGGACAGGATCAATAAAATGTTCAAGAACCGCGATATGCACAAAACTTATTACGCGGTAGTGCGCAAGCGGCCGTATCCCGAGGCCGGTACGCTGGTTCACTGGCTGGTTAAAAATCCGCAGAAAAACGTGACCAAGGCACATGATAAGGAAGTGCAGGGCAGTTTACGATCTGAGTTAAGCTATAAACTGGTTGGCGAGCTTGATGGCTATTATTTAATTGAAGTTGACCCAATAACCGGTCGCCCACACCAGATCAGGGTACAACTATCAACCCTGGGTACACCCATTGTGGGCGATAATAAATATGGCTACCCGCGTGGCAGCCTGCGCAAAAGTATTTGTCTGCATGCCCGTAAACTTACCTTTGTACATCCGGTAAAAAACGAGCCCATTGAAATTATAGCCCCGGTTCCGCGGGATGGTTTCTGGGAAAAGTTTGAAGGTATGATGATTGGGTAAGTGTTCAATAAATAGACATCATGGTCATTTAATGAGCCTGGGCAGAATAGTGTAGCAGCGCGAAGAGAAGTCTTATACGGCGGTAATTAAATAGCGCAGAAAATTTCTCACCCTCGCCCGGCTTGAACCCTTAATGAAGGATTCGAAATGACAACGTCTATTTGTACATCAAATCCTCAACACCCCTACCTTTTCAAACTTTTCAAATACAGTGTCGGTATGAGGGGCGTCTTTTAGCTCATCGGTGAGGTCTTGCCCGGCCCAGTGTTCGTAGTGTTTGCCGTTGCGCCACAGACGACTTTCGGTAACATTATAAATAATGCCCTTATAGGCTACCCATATCTGGGGCTTATCCTGCCCGTTACGCAGGGCCAGTTGCGACCGGGTATATTCAGGTAACGGGCTCACGGCGTTTGTTTCTAAAATATTCAAAAAAGCCAATATTCATGAGCAATAATGCCATCAGGTAAAAATGATCTTCAACCGGTATAGTACCTACCCTTTTTCCCAAATTCTGGCTGTTATTATACATCACTACCGGTACCGAGGTTAGTATCCCGTTCACGATATAAAACGGAATAAGGGCTACAATATAGGTCATATAATAGCGGTTTAACCAGCTGGGATTAAATACATATTGCAGCAGCCCGGTTAAAACCAACAGTACCCCAAAAGTAACAGCTGTATACAGATGATTATAATAAAAAATGAGCGCCAGTATGCTCAGCATGATCATGAGGTTACTGATAATACGAGTGAGCCGGTTATCTATTTGCCATTTTACATAATACCCCAGGCAGGCATGTATAAAAATACAGGCGAACGGAACAGTTAAAAAAAATAAGACCTCTTCAAGCGGTAAGTTAAAAAAGGTTAAGCCGATAATATAATGCGAATTAAACGACCATACACCTTTGATGGTGAACAGCACATCCCAAAACAAAAAGAACAAGCCTGTGATGGCCATGCCAAGCCAAATGAATTTCCAGCTTTTGTAAAAATGCACCCGTTTATCAAACGATAATACAACCGGGAAAAACACGGTTAACACGTTGATGAGTAAATAGGTATATTTCACTTAAAGGTGGCTAAATGTTTGTTAAGCTCCGCAATTTGCGTAGGTGTACAGCGCCGGGAGTTAACCAGAAATTTAATGATCTCGATGGTAAGTTCCCTATCGGCCGTGCCATAATTCTTTTTATCCAGCTGCGCGATGATCTCCTGACTATCAGAATTGAGGTTTTTATTATAGCCCAAAAACTTGGGCACACTGTCTTCAACAGAAAAACGCATAAACCTGATCTCGATATTCTCCGGATCGGCGGCTATGGCTTTTTCAAAGGTCTTTTCGCAGTTTTTGATATACTTTATTTTCGAGTAGGGGTTCCAGGCGTGTTTGGCTTTCAATGCCTGCAAGCCTGCAATAAAGCCATCAATAATACCCGAACGGCTTTTCATGGCACTTAAACTTTTGTACAACGAATCGGTGGTTTCGCTGCTGTTGATAGCCACACGCAGTTGCTTACGAATCACTTTCAGGTTAGGTTCGGGACTATCGGCCTTTGCATCAGGCACAAAAAACAATATGGAGAATACACTCAATATAAAAAAAACAATTCTTCTCATTAAATCACATTCAGTTTTTGTTGTAAAACAGCTTTAACGTACAAACCCATTTTGCGGGTATCTGATATCCGTATTCTTTTTTGCAGAATGATGTTTGCCGGTGTGTAGTTTATTTTTTTAAACAGCTGCAAATAGTACACATAGGCTATATAAACTCCCAAACGGGTGCCGTTGGGTAGATTTTTTATCCCTTCAAAGCCCTTATCAAAATCAAGCTGTATATCGGCTTCAATAGCCTGCTTATTCTGCTCGGTAAAGTTATTAAAATCAACATCCGGAAAATAGGTACGGCCACGCTCGTGAAAGTCAGCCTTAATGTCGCGCAAAAAATTCACTTTTTGAAATGCGGCGCCCAGGCTGCGTGCCTGGGGTAACAGTTCCTGATACAGCTCATTATTATTATCCAGAAACACGCGCAGGCACATGAGTCCGATCACCTCTGCTGAACCGTATACATATTTACGATAACAGGCATCGTCATAAGCCTTTTTATCCAGATCCATTTCCATCGAGCATAAAAAGGCATCAATCAGTTCAGGCTCGATGCCGTACCTGTGTACCACCTGCTGAAAGGCATGTATAACCGGGTTCAAACTAATGCGCTCTTCTATGGCCTTGAAAGTATCCCGCCTGAAATCGCTTATCAGCTGTAATTTATTATGCTCATGAAAGGTATCTACAATTTCATCGGCATAGCGCACAAAGCCGTAAATGGCATAAATAGGATAACGGAACTTTTTATCAAAAGCCTTTATACCTAAGCTGAACGATGTACTGTACTTATTGGTTATCAGTTTACTGCATTCAAAACTGGTTTCATCGTACAGGTTCATCATTGCGCTTGGGCTTGTTTTCAAAAGTACAAATTCAAAACGTTATTGTTTTTTTAAAGCGGCAAAACAATTTGCTTAACTTGGGCTTCACATATCTACATGAAGCACATTATTATCATAGGGGCAGGTTTCGCGGGTTTAGCTGCCGCTTGTGTATTGGCTAAAGAAGGTTTTAAGGTAACCGTGCTCGAAAAGAACGACCAGCCCGGCGGCCGTGCGCGGGTTTGGGAAAAAGATGGCTTCCGGTTTGATATGGGCCCCAGCTGGTACTGGATGCCCGATGTGTTCGAGAACTTTTTTGCTCTGTTTGGTAAAAAGCCGGCCGACTACTATCAACTCGAACGTTTAGACCCAGGCTACCGTGTTTATTACGGCCCCGGCGATACGATGGATGTGCCCGCCGATATGACCGCTCTCGAAACCCTTTTTGAGCAAACCGAACCCGGCAGCAGCAAAGGCCTGCGCGAGTTTTTAAAACAGGCCGCTTACAAATACAAAGTAGGCATGGGCGAATACGTTTTTCGCCCTTCACATTCCATTACCGAATTTATTGATTTTAACCTGATCAAAAAAAGCCTGAGCATGCAACTGCTGAGCAGCATGAGCAAACATGTGCGCGGCTATTTTAAAAACCCGAGGCTGATAAAGTTGCTGGAGTTCCCCGTACTATTCTTGGGGGCTACCCCGCAAAATACACCGGCCATGTACAGCATGATGAACTATGCCGACCTTGCCCTGGGCACCTGGTACCCACAGGGCGGCATGAACGAGATTGTAAAAGCAATGGTTAGTCTTGCCCAGGAATTAGGGCTTGATATCCGACTGAATACCGAGGTAAATAAAATCGAGGTTAAAGATAAACTGGTAAGCAGTATCCATACTAATAACGGCCTTTTCAGTGCCGATTTTGTGATAGCCGGTGCCGATTATGAACACGTGGACCAGCACCTGTTAGATAAGCCCTATCAAAATTATACACCTCAATACTGGGATAAGCGTACCATGTCGCCGTCGAGTTTGTTGTTTTATATTGGGACCAATAAAAAGGTGGAGGGTATAAAGCATCACAACCTATTTTTTGATGAGGATTTTGAGCTACATGCCAAGGAGATCTACACATCGCCACAATGGCCTACCAGTCCGCTGTTTTATGTTTCGTGTACCTCTAAGACGGATGCAAGTGTAGTTCCAGAGGGAGGTGAGAACCTTTTTTTCCTGATGCCCATAGCCCCAGGCCTGCATGATGATGAAAGTATACGCGAAAAATATTTCGATCTGATGCTCGCGAGGTTCAAGCATATCACCAGGCAGGACATCCGCGATTCAATAGTAGTGAAACGCAGCTATGCTCTCAATGATTTTAAAGCCGATTACCATTCCTTTAAAGGTAATGCTTATGGTTTGGCTAACACGTTGGCACAAACCGCTTTTTTTAAACCGGCAATGCGGGCCAGGCACATCAAAAATATGTTGTACACAGGCCAGCTAACAGTACCGGGTCCCGGCGTTCCTCCGGCTCTTATATCAGGGCAAATAGCCGCCCTGGAAGCCATCAAATCTCTTCAATAAATCTATCTGTATTAATTATTACTATCCATCATGGCGTATATTTCCTGCATGTAAATGGCTTCGTCCATAGCAGCGTGAAAATCTTCCCATTGCTCGGTAGTAAAGGTTAGCTGCACATCATTAACAGGCGTTCGCATCACCAGGCGGTCCTGTCCATCCGGAAAGGAGTGCATGTGCTCAGCAAAATCAAGCTCAACAGTAAAATTCCGAAACTGGATAAACTGCTCGGGCGAGAAACTCAGAATCAGGTTATTGTTCCAGATAAAAACACATCTGCACTCCGAGCACCGGCTAATTACCGATGAACCAATTTGGCTTATAATTTTTGAATCGCACATGGTAATGATGATTTTAGTTTGTGCCTGCCCACCGCAAAGCTATCTCATCACAGCGTTTGACCTGGGGCAGGGCTTTATATTTTTTAAACTGTTTTTTCCAGATATAGGTTAATTACTTTCAAAGCTTCGGTTTTGCTTTGATGAGCGCTCCAGTTTCCTTTTACCGATTCATCTGCCAGCTCAAACAATCTTTCGTAAAGTAATTTGCCTTCGGCTTTTGATTTCAGCTGCAGTGCTCCGGGAGCAGCATATACCTCATCCCATACCTGCCTAACGGCGGTCCAGTAAGCTTGCTGCTTTTTCCACCAGCCCTGCGCGTAGGCAAATTTAGCCTGATCGGTGCGGGTAAATTCCTCGTAGCCTTTTTCGCGAGCCAGCAGCTTATCGTTAGTATCAGTTCTGATTATTTTTTGATTGTCCTGCTCATACATCCAGCCATTGGAGGTTAGGTACACGCGGTTGCCACGACGCAGTACATTATAATCGCTGCGTTTGGTGAACTCGCGGCGGGGCAACCGCGAGTCGCATTCGCTTTGCCATTGGTGGCGGCCATCAACATGTACCCAGGTACCAATACTTTCATACCGAGGACTATCATCTACCTGAAACACTTTTTGTACCCAGCGGCCTTTTACTTCTGCAGCGCTCAGTTTTGTTTTTTTCCAGGTATTGCTTTTATCAAAGCTCAGGATGTTTTGCTCTTCATAAACCCAATCCTCACGCCAGTGTTTAATCACCGCACTGTCGCCAACTACCAATAAATGCTGTATTACTATTTTTTTGGGCGTTTCCTGCTCAACAACGGCCCACTCATATCCATACGAATGGTATTGCGGATGGTTACGATAAGCGGTATCGGGCGAAAAGGTTTCAGCATAATCAAAGGTTACTTTATAAAAGCCTCCAAGAGCCAATATAGCTGCCCTATCCTGCTCTAATTTGGTTTGAGCCCTGGTTAATGTTGTGGATGAAACAACAAGCAGTAATACGAGGATAAGCACTTTTTTCATATACCTGAATTTTTAACAATCCTTGATGATTGATTAAGAACAAAGTAATACCTTATTTAGAATAAATCCAAATAAAAATAAAAAAAGCTTATTTACAGCTAATTATAAATTAATCGTTTACTAAGTTACTCTGGCGCAAGTATAAAGGGTAGGCCACCGGGTTAAAGGCTACTTGTGACATTATAGAGGCACAGGTAACCACCCTCTGGCTATCGCCTCATACTTGCGCCAGGAATAGAAATTTTTGAAAATTAGGTAAGCTGAAAGCTTACTCCATGATAAGTCACGAGTTAGGCTTTCGCTAAACTCGCGACAGTGAAGGCACAAGTAACCACCCTCTGGCTATCTTCGCTACCGCAAGCGTCTCGCTTGTGGTATAATTTGTAAATCAGAAAACTATCCTATTTACCACAAGCGGGACGCTTGCGGTAGCGGGGGGTATAATTTGTAAATCGGAAACTGTCCTGTTTACCACAAGCGGGACGCTTGCGGTAGCGGGGGTATTTTAAACGAGCGCAAGTGAAATGCACAAGGCTTTCCTTCGCTCCTCGCACCCTTCTCCCCGCCTCTAAAGTTCAATTAATTATAAAAAGTCCAACTTACGCCAAATTTGAGCAGGGCGTTTTGTTGCGGATAGCGGTTTACGGTGTAATATCCTTTGCTCCACAGGTTTTGGTTGGCATAGTCATACGCCAGGAACAAATTGGTACGTTGCAGGGTAGCCTTAAAGTATACCCTGGCCAACGGGTATGAGCTAAAGGTAACATTAGGCCCGTTATAAAACTGGCCTAAGCCTACGGCATATGAAGGTGCCACATATTCAGAATTATAGCGCACATCAACGCCAAAGCTTGATTGCAGTACATTGAACAGAGTTTTGCTCATGTACAAATTACTGTAAGTATACAACTCGGGCGTGCGCAGGGTTGACTGATAATCTGTTTTCTGATAAACAATGTAATTATCAAAATGCAGACTCCGCCAGCGTAAGTTTTTCCCGATACTGATCTTCAGCAAATTAATATCATTACCCAGTTGTACCGGATGCGCGTCGTTCCCACCCTGGTCGGCAGTAAAATACAGGTAATTGGATATTAAAAAATATTCGGCTTTAATATCAAGCTGCAACGGGTTATTCAGGTAGTTGAACGATAAGCTGGTAGTTTTTTGATTGCTGAAATCGTTATGGAAAATGTAATGATTAGATATCCAGTCATTATAAACCAGCGGCGGCGAACTATTTTGGGTATAGGCCTCTAAAATAATTTTACCAGCTTTTTTACCCCCGGCAAGGGTAAGCTTGGCATCGTAAAAATAGTTGCCAAAATCACGCCCCTGGGCTATCTGCCTGAAATCGGCATCAAGCGCAATGCGGTCGCTAAAGCGGTATCCTAATTTGGCCTTTAAGGTAATATCCTGAAAAGTTTTGTTCTGCACCCTGTCCTGATGAACAAATTTGGCCCCGTATTGGTTTAAGGTGGTATCGCTCACATACTGCGCGTAGTGCCACAGGTCATGTACCAAGCCAAGGTCAAGCTTTAGCTCATTTTTTACAAACTTTACCGATTTGCTCCTGAGGTAAAAACTATACAAAAACTCATTCTGGATATGGGTATAAGTTAATGAGTCGCGCGATCGCTTATCGCTGTAATAATAATCAGGGAATACATTGTAAGTATCCGGGTCGCTCTGGATGTAGTTATACCTGCCGTTGGTTACATGAAAGGTATGCGCCACCCGCTGCGTAGGCAAAACTTTTGAGTCTTCTTTCCCTTTGTTTAAGCTATCAATACGCCCCAAATAATAAAACTGTTTAATATAAAGGCTTTTATCGTTCCAGTTGGTGTAGCTATTGGGCAGGCGTACCTGTGCCGAGTTGGCAAAGAAAACCGTACCGGGAGGGCTGGTATAGACTGAATCGTTTAGTATTGATCCTGTTTCCGGCGCTTTTAAATTATTAAATGTAGCGTTGGCCAACAGGTTATATCGCTTGCTTTTTGATTCGTACCAGGTAAACAAGGCCGCTGTAAGCGCGCTCACATTTTGGCCAAGCACGCTACTGGTACTATAAAAACCTTTTGAGCCGTTAAAGTTTAAGTTAAAACCTACGTTCCAGTTTTCCTTAACGTTTTGGGTATGCACAACCTTAAAAAGCTGTTCGGCCGAGCTGCCGAAGCCATTATACAGCGTGAGCTGCGTATAGGGGACGCGGGTATTATAGTAATAAATATCCTCAGGATTTATCAGGTAAACATCCAGCGCGTGCATGCCAACATCAAAGCCTATTGTTTTACTGGGCTCAAACAACAAAGGTCTTTGCGAAAGACCGACATTGCCCAGATGTATACGTGGGCTTTTCGGCCTGGTAAGTGGGTTGTAATTTTCAAAACTGGTTATACCTGTATCAATAGGAAAGGTCTGGGTACTATCATTAAGCAGCAACTCATTAGTAACCCGAATAAACTTTGAATTGAAGATAACAGAGTCGTGCTTATTATCTTCCTTTTTGCGCAAGCTATCCAGCATCTCATCATCGCTGATCTGCCGGGTAGGTGCTACGGTGTCACGGGTAGAAAGCGGTCTTTGCCTCCTGGTTTGATTATACTGCGCAAATGCCGAATGTACAGATACACACATCAGCAACAATAAAATATATTTAAGCTTTTTGCGCATTAATTACCGGCTATCAGTTTTTTAAGTATTAATGTTAATTGGGGTTCAGCATCTTCGGCAACTTTTATAATTTCTTCAACGGATACGGGCTCCAGTACATCGGCTGTAAAACCCTCGTCTGTTAGTACCGATATGGCAAATACAGGTAAACTCATGTGGTTTGCAACAATAACTTCGGGTACGGTGCTCATGCCTACGGCGTCGCCGCCAATAATTCTTAAATAATTATACTCTGCCTTGGTTTCCAGATTTGGGCCGGTAACAGCTACATAAACTCCTTTATGGCAGGTAATATTGTTGGCCTTTGCAATTGTTAATGCTTTATCAATAAGCGTGCGTTGGTAAGGCTGACTCATATCCGGAAAACGAGGACCTAACTCCTCATTATTACGACCCACCAATGGGTTTTGAGGCTGCAGGTTAATATGATCGGCAATAACCATCAGATCGCCTTTTTTAAAGGCCGGGTTAAGCGAACCGCTTGCGTTTGATACATACAGCGTTTTGATGCCTAAATATTTTAATACACGCACCGGAAAGGTAATTTGCTGCATGCTGTAGCCCTCATAATAATGCAAACGGCCCTGCATGGCTACTACCTTTACACCGCCCAGAGTACCAAAGATCAGTTTACCGGAATGGAACTCCAGTGTCGAGATCGGGAAATCAGGAATATTAGAATACATCAGTTGTTTTTCAACCTCAATTTCCTTTACCAAACCGCCAAGGCCGGTGCCTAAAATAATACCCACTTCAGGCTCAAAATCGCCTATGCGGTTTTTAATATATTGTACGGTGCTTTCAATACTTTCTAACATAGTTGTATACTAATTTATCAAACTGTGATTGCTGGTTGTTTAAAAACTCAATGCCTATTGGCTGTACCAAAATACCAAGTTTTTTCACAAGCTCCTGCAGTTCCTGTCCCCCTAAACGCTGTGCGTCCTTTTCTGTTGTGATAATTATCTTTTTTTGTGAGGTGCAGGCCCAAAAATCATCGGCAAGTTTACTGATATTTTTTAAGCTAAACTGATGATGGTCGGGATATTTATGATGAATGATGTGCAGCGTTTGCTTTTGCAGATGCGCCAGCAATGGCCCGGCGTTAGCAATACCGGTAAGCAGGAATATCGTTGTATCTGTATCAATTGACATACTTGCTGCTACCCCATCCATTTGCTGCAAGGGCAGGTAGCTGATGCTGGTAAAAAATACTTCCTGATGCAGTAATGGCCTTACCCGCTCTTTGATCTTAGTTTGATGTATAGGTTCTAACGTAGCCGGGCATTTGCTAATGATGACCACATCGGCTCGCTTGCGACCGCTGTAAGGTTCGCGCAGGTTACCGGCGGGCAGTAATAATCGCGGATCATAAAGGCGGTTATAATCCAGTAACAGAATACTAAAACCCGGCTTAACAGCCCGGTGCTGGTAGGCATCATCCAGAATGATGAGATTATGATCGGCTTGCAGGGCCTCAATACCATCAACCCGTTTTTCGCAAACGGCAACGGTAATATTCGGGAATTTACTTTTAAACTGGGCTGGCTCGTCGCCAATTTCTGTGGCTGTTGATTGGGCATTGCCCAATACAAAACCTTTAGTAGCACGACCGTATCCCCTGCTTAAAGTAGCCAGTTTATAGTTGGTTTTGAACAGGCGGATCAGGTATTCGGTCATGGGGCTTTTACCCGCACCGCCAACATCCAGATTACCTACAGCAATCACCGGCAAATTAAACCCGCGGCTTTTAAATATCCCCGTATTATAACACCAGTTACGCACTACAACCACCAGGCCATATAGTAACGAAAACGGGAATAAAAGCCAGCGCAGGTATTTCATGAATAAAGTAAACATTTTAAATAGACAATTTACCACAGCTTGTCATTGCGAGAAGGAACGACGAAGCAACCGCGAACTATGCAAATTTTCTATGTACAGTTCGCGATTGCCGCGCTATGCTCGCAATGACAAAATCACCATGTTATTTTTGTCTTGATGCAAAAGTAACCAAAAGATTAAGACAGAAAAAAGCTTCCGCCCACAGGCAAAACACCCTGGCCCGCTTTTCTGTCAAGGCCCTTACCCGCTTTTGATCTCTGCTTGTTATCTGAGTAGAATACTTACGAAGTTTTGAAAACTTCGTAAGTATTGTCATGAAGCTTGATAATTTGGTAAAACACCAACATTCTTCTGCTTGGCTAAAAGCGACAGCAAATTGATTCTGTCGATTCTCAAATTCAGTAAATTCTGATTCAGACATTTTTTTAACTTAGTTATTATGAAATTAAACCTGCTCATCCTTTTTACCTTCATCAGCACTATATCCTTAGCCCAAACTGATAAAAAGCTTGCCCAACAGCTACAAGATGTTATCAGCGGCTTTCACGGGCAGGCGGGCATTTATGTGCAAAACCTTAAAACCGGTAAAACCGCCGCCATTAACGCCGATACGCTATTTCCCACAGCCAGCATGATCAAGGTGAGCATCCAGTGCGGGTTGATGGATAAGATAGAAAAAGGCGAGATGCAGTATAATCAAAAGCTGGTTTACCGTGATTCGTTACTGTACCCCGGCGAAGATATTCTGGGCTCGTTTAAAGATAAAGATACCATACAACTCAGCAAGGTAGCCATGCTCATGATCACCATGAGCGATAACACCGCCAGCATCTGGCTGCAAAAACTGGTAGGCGGCGATTATATCAACAATTGGCTGCAACAAAACGGCTTTAAGGTAATGCGGGTTAACTCGCGCGTGCCCGGTCGTGAGAGCATAAGAAGCAGATATGGCTGGGGCGTAAGTACACCTTATGAAATGTGCCGCCTGTTTACCATGATCAGACAGGGTAAGGCCGTGAGCGAAGCCGCCAGCGAACGCATGTACCGCAATATGATACGCATTTACTGGGACGATAAGGCACTATCGGAGATACCTCCTTATGTGCAGGCCATATCCAAACAAGGAGCTGTTAATGAGTCGAAATCTGAAACGGTACTGGTGAACGCCCCGCACGGCGATTATGTATTCTCGGTCATCACCAATCACAATGCAGATCAGCGCTGGGTGCCTGATAACGAAGCCTCCTTGCTCATCAAAAAAGTATCAGCGCTGTTATGGCATTATTTTGAACCTCAAAGCACCTGGAAACCCGCCCAAGGAATGGACAGGTACATGAAAAACGAATAGGCGTGATTAACTACCATATACTTTGCGTATATTTGTATATTCAACAGGCCGGTTACCTTTTAAAAGGTAACCGGCCTGTTTAGTTATCGGAGCAAAACATATCCGAAAACCGTTAATTTTTGATTTACTATATTGAATATCAGCTTTTTAAAGTTTTAAAACCGATTAAAAATGCATCAAAAAGTATTAAAATAGATGATTTAACTCATTTTTTCAGCCATTTTTCAGCAAAAAGCACCAATTTTAAAGCGATTTTGTATTAAAAAGCAGCTTTAAAAAGTTTTATTGAAAGCCACCTTATAAATACTTTAGCTCTTCATCTTTTTCAGCAAAGCTTCAACCACTTTCGGAAAATGATGATGCTCCAGTTGCTGACCTTTGAATTTCACCATCTCCAGGTTATCGCCCGGTTCAATCTTAAATTTTGATTGGTGGATGATCTCGCCTTCGTCAAACTGCTCGTTCACGAAGTGTATGGTGATACCGCTTTCTTCTTCACCGGCTTCCAGAATGGCTTTGTGCACATGATCGCCATACATGCCCTTACCGCCGTATTTAGGCAGCAACGCAGGATGAAGGTTAATGATCTTATTCGGGAAGGCTTTTAGAAGCGAGGCTGGCACCAACCATAAAAAACCAGCTAACACAATAAGGTCAACCTGTAGGTTTTTTAGCAGACGGATCACATCTTCGGTTTCAAAAAATTCATGCCGGGTAAATATGTGCGAAGGCACCTCAAAGTTATCGGCCCGTTGTAAAACATAAGCCTGTGGATTGTTAGTGAGTATCAGCACTATCTCGGCATCGGCATTGCGTTTAAAATGCTCCATCAATTTTTGGGCGTTTGACCCCGATCCTGAAGCAAAAATGGCAATTCTTTTTTTCATTAAAATTTGTTGCTTTTCAAAGGTGATGATGTTTTCATGAGCAATTTATTATTGGTTTGATGTGTGCCCACGATGTTTATTATAACAAACCATTTTTATAATATTCCAAATATAAAACTTTTACCTATTGAGTAGTTATCGCCTTTTGCCTGATAAAACCATATCTCACAATCCTGCGCCGCGAGGTTGGCGAATAATTAGGCTGCACATTTCCGGTTTGTAATACCATTGAATAGGTACCCAGGGTAACTATCTGCGCATTTGAAAACGGTACTGTATCTCGTAGTGCACCTTTCCCGCCAGGCACGGTATCCTTACAAACCATATCTGATGCAAAATAAAGCTTGTTTGCGGCAAGCGTCCAGCTACCGGTTGTAGTTTGCCCCTGGCAGGCAAAGTTGGTATAGGTACAGGTATTATTGGCGTTAAAAGTAAAAGTTTGTGTCAACGTACAGCTGTCATTCAATGTATCAAGTGATATTCGCTGATCGCCTACATAGTTGCTTACCTGTAAGCTTGCCAGTTGCCAGGTACCACTCACTAAAAGGTGAGGGATATTACTGTTATCCTCCTTTTTGCATGAATTGCTTAACAGGTTTATGACAACCAAACCTAAAACAAGGATTAACGGGATTTTATTTTTCATGTAAATCACTGCGGCAAAAGTAAAGATTCCCCGTCTATTAGCAGATAACAGGGACGTAATAATAACTGTTATAAGGTAAAAATATTTTAGCTGCATGATGCACATTATTTAATCTCTCCTGGAAATTTGAAACCGAGAGGCATAATTTTTTACATTTGAATTTAACTCATACTTCCCATGCGTATACCATTTGATCAACTACAGGCTGAGTTTAAACGGGTACTAATCGGCTTAAACTTCAGCGCGGATAAAGCCGAAAAATGCGCCACTATTTTTGCCAGCAACAGCCTTGATGGTGTATATACGCACGGACTTAACCGCTTCCCGGTTTTTGTACAGCATGTAAAGGATGGCCTGGTTAAGCCCGATGCCGAACCCGTACGCGAAGCAGGCATGGGTGCAATTGAACAATGGAATGGCAACTATGGCCCCGGAATGCTTAATGCCGGCACCTGCATGGCCCAGGCTATACAACTGGCCCATGATAATGGTATAGGTTGTGTAGCCATTAAAAATACTAACCATTGGATGCGCGGTGGTACCTACGGCTGGCAAGCCGCTGAGGCGGGCTACATAGGCATTTGCTTTACAAATACCATTGCCAATTTGCCACCCTGGGGCGGCCTTGATCCGCGATTGGGTAATAATCCGCTGGTGATTGCAGTACCACGCAAAAACGGACATGTGGTTTTGGATATGGCCATATCACAATACGCGGTTGGTAAACTATACCAGTATCAGGCAAAAAATGAGGCTTTACCCCTACCCGGTGGTTATGATAGCGAAGGGAAGTTAAGTACGGATGCCACCGCCATATTACAATCGCAGCGGCTGTTGCCTGTTGGCTTTTGGAAAGGTTCGGGGCTTTCCTTGATACTTGATCTGCTGGCTACGGTTTTAAGCGGCGGAAATTCGACGGCTAAGGTTACGGCTACCGGCAAAGAGGCTGGTATATCGCAGGTGTTTATATGTATCAAACCCCAAAGTGATGAACATACCGCTTCATTAATTGAAGAGATCATTACTTATACAAAAACGAGTACTCCTGAACAGGATGGCGGAACAATTTCTTATCCCGGCGAAAACACCTTATTAACCCGGCAACGCAATCTGAAAGAAGGCGTTTTGGTTGATGAGAAGATCTGGAACACCGTACTCGGGCTATAAAAGTAAGGGCGGCCTATAAATGCCGCCCTTACGGACAATGACCTATTTTACTATTAATTCATGATCATCCCGTTAGGGTCTATAACAAATTTTTTGGCGGCTCCTTTATCAAAATCCTTATAGCCATTTGGTGCATCCTGCAGTTTGATCACCTGTACATTAACCGCTTTGGCTATCTGTACTTTATCATACAAAATAGCATTCATCAACTGGCGGTGGTATTTCATAACCGGGCACTGGCCGGTATAAAACGAATGTGATTTTGCCCAGCCCAAACCAATACGGATAGACAGATTACCTTGCTGAGCAGCTTTATCCGCAGCACCCGGATCACCGGTTACGTATAAGCCCGGAATACCGATGGCACCGCCAGCACGGGTAATTTCCATAGCTGAGTTCAATACTGTTGCGGCTTGTTCTTTATCTGAGTCGACACCGTGGCCTTTGGCCTCAAAGCCTACACAGTCAACAAAGTTATCAACCTCGGGCACACCAACTATGGCAGCTATCTGATCTGGCAATGGTGTTTCCTGTGATAGGTCGACTGTTTCGCAGCCAAAACTGCGGGCTTGCTCCAAACGTTCCTTATTCATATCGCCAACAATAACTACAGCTGCACCCAACAACTGGCATGATGCCGCGCAAGCCAAACCAACCGGGCCCGCACCGGCTACATAAACTATGGAGCCAGGGCCAACACCCGCAGTAACCGCGCCATGAAAACCGGTAGGGAATATATCTGATAGCAGGGTGAGGTCTTTGATCTTTTCCATCGCCCTATCTTTATCCGGAAATTTAAGGAGGTTAAAATCAGCATAGGGCACCATTACGTATTCAGCCTGGCCGCCTACCCATCCGCCCATATCTACGTAGCCATAAGCAGCTCCGGGACGGGCAGGGTTCACGTTAAGGCAAATTCCTGTCTGCCCAGCCTTACAATTACGGCAACGGCCGCAAGCTATGTTAAAAGGCACCGAAACCAGGTCGCCCTCATGTATAAATTCCACATCGCGACCGGCTTCAATCACTATACCGGTTATCTCGTGCCCAAGCACCAGACCTGCGGGAGCGGTGGTACGGCCGCGCACCATATGCTGATCGCTGCCGCAAATATTGGTGGCCACTATTTTAAGTATAACACCATGATGGCATTGCCTGTTGCCAATGGCCAGTTTTGGATAATCTATTTCGCGTACTTCAACCTCACCGGGTTTGATGTATGCAACACCGTGGTTTTGACACATAATATTTTCAATTTAAAGGATTAAAAAAATCAGGGAGTTAAAATTACAGCACTGCGGCACCGGCCGCTGCCACATCATGATCCTGCTCAACCGAGCCGCCTGATACACCGATAGCACCTATAATTTTTCCGCTGCCGTCTTTTAATAATACTCCACCAGGGAAGCTTATTAAGCCCCCATTTGAAACTTCGATATTATATAGCGGCCCGCCGGGTTGCGATAGCTTACCTATTTCGCCGGTGTTCATATCAAAAAAACGCGCGGTTTTAGCCTTTTTAATAGCTATATCAACAGAACCCAACCATGCATTATCCATCCGGTGGAAGGATACCAGATTGGCTCCCTCATCAACAATGGCGATGTTCATGGGTACGCCAATCTGTTTTGCTTTTGATTTTGCAGCTTCAGACAGTTTTTCAGCCTGATCTAATGTAATGCTCATAAAATTTTGTTTTAGGTAAAATAATTGATTAAAGGTAGCGTCCAATATATACAGCGTTGTTGAACGATAATGCCATAAAACAACACAATAGTGCTTTATTGTTGTTGCTATTGAACCAGTTATAAAATTTATGAACCAGCAGCACATTTTAATTCCCTTTGGCACGGGTAGCAATGATCATACTGCCGAAACTCTTGTTGAACACCGCAAATTGTATAACCTGGAATATTGCGAGGTTAATATTTTTGAAACCAATGAGCAGTGTGGTAATCTGGATCTGAGGTATAACGGACTGGTGATATCAAGTATGCTGCGTGGCAAAAAGACCGTAGGGATGCTCAATCAATCGAGGTTCGATTTTTTACCCGGCGAAACCCTGATATTGCCAGAGGGAATGCCCATTAATGTTGATTTTCCGGATGTAGATAAAAAGCATCCGGTACAATGCGCCACCCTGGTTATTGACTGGAATAAGGTGACCAAAACGCTGGAGTTTTTAAATAACACCTACCCGGGCGAAAATGGCGAGGAACGCTGGAACCTCAACTTTACACAATATCATTTTCATAATAACCGGGAGCTTACCGGGCTTATACATAAGCTTATTGCCATAAGCATGGAAGATAATGTGAATAAAGACGTACTGGCCGATATTACTTTGACAGAGCTATTGATACGTACCATACAGGCACAAAAATCGCAGTTGAGCAATAATGTAAAAGTAGATACAAGCCGTTTTGCAGCGGTTGTTAATTATATCCGCACGCATTTAACCGAACAAATAAATATCAACTCGCTGTGCAATGAAGCATGTATGAGTAAAACAAACTTCTTCCGCACATTTAAAGAGGCTTTTGGTTTATCGCCGGTGGAATTTATCATCCGCGAGCGGATAGGACTGGCCAAAATGTTGTTAAAAAATCCGGCTATCAATATTTCTGAAGTTTGTTTTCAATCCGGCTTTAATAACCTCAATTATTTTATCAGGCTATTTAAACGATCGGAAGGGATAACGCCGGGTCTGTATTTAAAAAGACTTAGTTTGGTGATGTAAGAATATAGTGATTGGAGACGGAATTGCACCAACGCAAAAGAGAAATCTTTATAGGTATAAGTTTTGCCACTACTGAGGTACGAAGCAATCGCAAACTGTGCAAAGTCCATATTACCCTGTACAGTATGCGATTGCCATGTTGCACTCGGCATTAGTGATGCTTATACCACCATATTCACAATACGGCCTTTTACTACAATAACCTTTTTAGGGGCCTTGCCGTCAAGATAGCGTTGTACATCGGCGTTGGCCAGTACAAAAGCTTCAATATCTTTAATATCCAGACTTAAGGATATACTTAGGTTCATTTTTGTTTTACCGTTGATAGATATCGGGTAAGCAAACTCATCCTCTACCAGGTACGCGCTGTTAAATTTAGGGAACGGCGCGTATGATAATGTCCCTGCCGGATTACCTAACAAAGTCCACAACTCTTCGCAAATGTGTGGAGCGTATGGTGAAAGTACGATCACCAGGTCCTGCAAAATGGCACGGTTATTACACTTCAGGTCGGTAAGTTCATTAACAGCTATCATGAAGCTGGAAACCGAGGTATTGAACGAGAAACGCTCAATATCTTCTTCCACCTTGCGGATGATCTTGTGTAATGATTTCAACTCGGCTTTTGAGGGTTCGGTATTGCTTACACCAAACTCCCAGGCATCATTATGGAATAAACGCCAGAATTTACGTAGGAATTTGAATACCCCTTCAATGCCATTGGTATTCCAGGGTTTGCTTTGCTCTAACGGGCCCAGGAACATCTCATACATGCGCAGCGTATCGGCGCCAAAACGGCCAATAATGTCATCCGGGTTCACCACATTGAACTTAGATTTTGACATTTTTTCGACCTCAACACCGCAAATGTATTTACCACCTTCCAGTATAAATTCAGCTGTCTCAAATTCGGAGCGGAATTTCTTGAATTTTTCGATGTTCAGTACCTCATTCTCCACTATGTTAACATCTACATGCAATGGTGATGTTTTGTATTCCTTGATCAATCCATGAGATACAAAAGTGTTGGTGCCGCGGCCTTCTTCGTCAATTAAACGATATACAAAGTTGCTGCGTCCCTGAATCATGCCTTGGTTGATGAGTTTTTTGAACGGCTCTTCCTCAACTACTTTATCGATATCCTTTAAAAACTTATTCCAGAAACGGCTGTATAACAGGTGACCGGTAGCATGCTCGCTGCCGCCAATGTACAAGTCAACATCTTTCCAATACTCAATAGCCTCTTTTGATGCAAATTCCTGATCGTTATGCGCATCCATATAGCGGTACCAGTACCAGCTACTGCCTGCCCAGCCCGGCATAGTGCTTAATTCATAAGCGTAGCCGGCTTCGTCTTGATTCTTGTCTCCTGATTCCTGGCTCTTGTAGCTCCACCCTTCAGCCCGACCCAATGGTGGCTCACCTGTTTCGGTTGGCAGGTATTTATCAACCTCTGGCAATAATAATGGTAAATGGCTTTCTTCAATTAAGTGTGGCAAACCGTCTTTAAAATAAACTGGCACCGGCTCGCCCCAGTAACGCTGACGGCCAAATATGGCATCGCGCATGCGGAAATTCACTTTAGCTTTGCCCGCGCCAATACTTTCCAATTTGGCAATAACCGCGGCAGTTCCGGCTTTATAATCAAGGCCATTCATAAAGTCGGAATTGATGTACGTTCCTTCTTTGGTTGGGTCGGCTTCTGTTTCAATATTTTGTATATCGATAATAGGTACTATCGGCAGGTTAAAATGCTTAGCAAACAAATAATCGCGCTGATCGCCTGATGGTACGGCCATTACTGCACCGGTACCATAACCGGCTAATACATAATCGGCAATCCAGATCGGTATCTTCTCGCCATTCAATGGATTTAATACATAGCTTCCGGTGAAAGCGCCAGATACAGTTTTGGCATCAGCCATCCTGTCCAGTTCCGATTTCTTTTTGGTTGCTGTAATGTAAGCCTCAATATCAGCCTTTTGCTCAGGCGTAGTTAAGGCGGCCACCAACTCATGCTCAGGCGCTATCACCAAAAAGGTAACCCCAAAAATGGTATCAACACGGGTGGTGAAAACCTCAATATAGTTGTGAAGTGCGTGGTGTGAAGTGTGGGATGCGGAGCCATTTAGCGCTCCTTGATCCTCATTCTTCGCTCCATCTATCGGGAACTTTACACTTGCGCCAGTACTTTTACCTATCCAGTTACGCTGCATTTCTTTTAGTGGTTCGGGCCAGTCTATGGTATCCAAGCCTTGCAGTAATCTCTCAGCGTAAGCGGTAATGCGCATACTCCACTGCATCATTTTCTTTTGCTCCACAGGGTAACCACCGCGCTCGCTAAAGCCGTCTTTTACCTCGTCATTAGCCAATACTGTTCCTAAAGCAGGGCACCAGTTTACAGTACTTTCACGCAGGTAGGTCAGGCGATATTTTAACAGTTCGCTCTGCTGCTCAGGATTTGGCATAGCCTTCCACTCATTAGCAGTAAAACTTAGTACTTCTTCATCGCATACGGCATTGATCCCAGCCGATCCGTTTTGTTCAAAATGAGCTACGAGTTTATCGATTGATTCGGCCTTATCCGCATCCTTATTATACCAGGAGTTAAACAGCTGCATAAATATCCACTGGGTCCATTTATAATAATCGGGCGAGCTGGTACGCACCTCGCGGCTCCAATCAAACGAAAAACCGATCTGATCTAACTGGCGGCGATAGGTAGCAATATTAGCTTCTGTAGTAATGGCAGGGTGTTGCCCGGTTTGAATAGCGTATTGCTCGGCCGGTAAACCAAAGCTATCATAACCCATAGGGTGCAATACGTTAAAACCTTTTAAGCGTTTGTAACGTGCAAAAATATCAGAGGCAATATAACCCAGTGGATGGCCCACATGCAGCCCCGCACCTGAAGGGTACGGAAACATATCCATCACATAATACTTGGGTTTGGCACTTTTATCTTCAGCTTTAAAGGTTCCGTTATCGGCCCAAAACTGCTGCCATTTTTGCTCTATATCTTTAAATTGATAGTCCATTTTATGATTTACACGTGTGAGGATGCGAAATTAAGAAAATCCCTATTAGTTTGGTAGTGAATTGTTTGTTTAGTGGTGTTTAATCACCAACCCTTAAACCAAGATGCCTATAAACAGAAAAACCCGCTTTACAGCGGGTCTTTCCATATATATTTGAGTTTAATCAATATTAATTCTCAGCGTATACCGGTTTAGCGATGCCGTTATCATATGCCTTTAAATTTTTCTTCAATAACTTACGGGCAACGTGAATACGGGTTTTCACCGTACCGATCGGAATATCCAGATGATCGGCTATTTCGTGATATTTGTGACCTTCAAAGTACATGGTAAAAGGTACGTAGTAATCTTCAGGTAATCTGTCAAGGGCTCTTTTAATATCATCCATCACAAACTTTGCCTCGCCTTGGTTTTTTGTTGAACTGAATACCAGGTTTGGTGATGATATTTCATCAGACTTGGTAACAAAAGTGCTCATTTTAACAAAACGGCGATAGTTGTTGATGAATGTATTTTTCATGATGGTATATAACCATCCTTTTAAATTTGTTCCCTCTTTAAACTTATTGTAATAAGTTATGGCCTTCAACATTGTATCCTGGACAAGGTCGTTAGCATCATCTGCGTCATGTGTAAAATGAAGGGCGTAAGACCTTAATGAACTTGCCTGACGTAGTACTAGGGTGTTAAACTCAATCTTTGTCATTTTGTTAAAGTTTTGTACTAAGTGTTAGACAAGCATGGTGCCACTAACCGCTTAGCCAAAAGCATTAAACAATGTGCAAACTTTTACTTCAACAAAAAAGTCAATTGTGTAAATATTACACAATAAAAACAATTAACATACTAAAAAACAGTAAGTTAACTACAAAAAAACATTACAAAGACGAATAATATCAACACCTTAGTGTAACGGGAATGTTATAGAATTAGAACAAAAAACAGGAGAAAGGTTTAATTCAAAATAATTTTTTTAACTTATAATATTTACTTCGCGTTGTAGCATAACGCCAAATTTAGTGTACACACTGTCTATGATTTGCGACGAAAAAGCATACACTTCGGCTCCGGTAGCACCGCCGTGGTTCACTAAAACCAGTGCCTGGTTCTTCCAGGTACCCGTATTTCCGACCACTTTTCCCTTCCAGCCACACTGTTCAATGAGCCATCCGGCAGCTAATTTAACCAGTCCGTCGCCCCCGGGATAATTCACCACATCAGGAAACTGCTCATGCACTTTGTTAAATTCGGCTATACTGATCAACGGGTTTTTAAAGAAACTGCCCGCGTTACCAATAGTTGAAGGGTCGGGCAATTTGGAAACACGGATGTGTGATACAACCTGCGAAACATCTTTTATTGTAGGCGACGTGATACCCCGGTTGGCCAGTTCTTGTTCAATAGCCCCGTATTTGGTATTGATGTTTGGAAGTAACGACAGCTGAAATTTTACTGAGGTGATGATGTACCGGCCTTTAAGTTCATTTTTAAATACACTTTCGCGGTAACCGAACTGGCAATCGTCTTTGTTAAAAGTTTTAATGGTAGATGTAGCTATTTCAAAAGCCCTGCAACTGATAAACACATCTTTCAGTTCCACACCATAAGCACCGATATTTTGAATAGGCGATGCCCCTACCGACCCCGGGATAAGGCTCAGGTTTTCGATACCTGCATAGTCACGCGCAACGCAATAGTTTACCAGATCGTTCCATACCTCGCCACCGCCGGCCTCCACAAAAACATCATTATGACTGATGCGGTGTTCAATACCACGTATGTTCATCCGGATCACCAAGCCTTTAAAATCATTAACCAGCAGCAGATTGCTGCCACCACCTATTACCAGGCGCTCGGTTTGCTGCCATTGCGGGTCGGCAAACAATTCAACCAGCTCGTTTTCGTGGGCAATTTCCACAAAATAACGGGCTGCGGCATCAATACCAAAAGTGTTAAAGTTTTTAAGGGATACGTTTTCCTGTATTTGCAACATACTTTCTGATTTCGGATATGGGATTTTCGATTTCGGACTTATTAGCGGCGAATTTCGGGATTTTATTTTGCAGTGCCGCCCAGCCTTACCAAAAAGAAATGATTTAGGGTAGTTAACCTTTTAGCTTTGATGATAAACGGTAAGGTCATGTTCTCGTTCGGGTAATTATCAAAAGCTTTTATTAATGTAAAAGGCGAACCATTTTGTTGCAATTGATTTTTTTGATCGTCATTAATTAATACCAGCGCCCGGCGATGTTTCGCAGCTTCGGCCAGATCCATAAAAGTAACCGGCTGGTGCGTATAAAACTCAAAGGCGTTGGGTACATTAAAGGCCGCTATCACTTCATCGTCAGGATGATATTGGCTAATATATTCGCCCGCGTGTACATCACCTTTAAAAATAAGCAGGGTTGGATACACCACACTCATGAGGTAAGTATTGGCCCATAGGCCCACACAACAGGTAAATAAAAACAAGGCCTGATGTTTAGTACCTGCATTTTTATAAATATATAAGGTGATGCCTGCCAGTAAAATACAAAGCGGCAAAAACACGATTAACCGCTCGGGCGCGAAAACAAAGTTGAGCGCTACAATGGCTACAATAAGCAAAACACATATGCCGTATTGTGCAATAGTGAAAAACTGATTTCTACTACTGATAATTCCCCTTACCCAAACCGCCGTGATGATGGCAAAAAACGGAAACAGGATATTGGTATAAAAAGGCAATTGAAATTTGGACACCGAAAAAATAAGCAGCATCACCACCGAACCACTGATGGTAATATATTCGGGCAATTTTACTCCCTTTACCATATTGCGGATACGGCCGAACAGCGCATAATAAAACAACAGCATCCAGGGAGCAAAAGCCCACAATAAGGTGTGCAGGAAAAAGAATACGCTGCCGTGCGTATTACGGATAAAACTATTATTGTTGAAACGCCCAAACTGACTATCCCACAAAAACCAATGAATACCCGAGATACCTGTTTTACCGAATACTATCTTTTCGGGATGCAGATCAAACTGTATATATAAGGTGTAAATTTCGGGGAGGGTAAATACAGCTACCAGTATACATGCCAGCAGCCATTTCCAGTGAAACAGGCTTTTAATATCTTTTTTAAACAGATAATCGCCCATAATGGCTGCACCAATGGGAATTAAAAGGTAAATGCCTTTGGTCATTACCGCGCAGCCTGTAAACAGGGAAGCCAGTAATATATCAACAAGGCTAAAGCGCTCCTTTACCTTATAAAAGTGATATACTGCGCCCATAAGCAACCCCATGATGTATGGTTCGGCACGCACATCGGTATTTGACATTACGGAATGCTGTGCGGTAAGCAATATTGAAATAGCTATAAGCGCCGTTTCCAGATCATAAAACCTGCGAGCCAGTTTGTAGGTGTACACTACCGACATCACAAAAAACAATAGGGCGGGTAGCTTATAGGCAACTGTATTTACGCCAAAAAGCTTAAAGCTAATGGCCGCCATCCAGAACGGGAAGTGCGGTTTATCAAGCCAATCTTTACCGTGATAAATAATATCTGTAAAGTTATTGCTCTGTGCCATATTACGGGAAAGTATGCTGTACAGGCTGGGATCATCTGTAAAATACTTAATGCCGACGCCTGCCAAATTTACCAAAATGGCCAAAACCAGCACTATAATATATGGCCTTTTATACGCCGCCGACAAGGAAGATGCTGAACTATTTACCATTGATATTTATAGTACAAAATAAAGCATTATAAAACGCTTTAGAAAATGGGATGGTGGGTAAGTAATATTTGTCATTTCGACCGTAGGGAGAAATCTTATGCGATTTAAATCTGCATGTACAAGATCTCTCCTCGTACCTCGTTCGAGATGACATAGATTTATTTATTCCAGGGCAAATATTTAGGCGATGCCTCCAGTAAAGTTGGCGCTATGTTGTTTAAAGACTCTCCGTTAATCACCCGTTGGTACAGATCAAGGTATCTTTGAGCCATCTTTTTTACTGTAAAATTTTCTACAGCGTAATCATGGCAATGACGGTTGTTAAATGCGTCAATGTTTTTAAGTCCATCAACCAATACCTGGCGGTTATTGCTCAGCAGTCCAACTTCCGGCTTTACCAGTTCCGACAACGAACCATAGGGTGTGCCCAACACCGGGCAGCCAAAATACAAGCTCTCGATAATAGCCAAGCCAAAAGGTTCATGCCATAAAACAGGGAACAACAACGCTTTAGATGTATTGAGCACTACGGATTTTTGTTCATTATCAACCATCCCTTTAAACTTAACGTTCAGGTTAGGCGTAAAACGCAGGCCCATTTTCAGGTTTAGTCGCGTTCCTCCCAATACGATTAGCTTATTGCCGCTTTGGGTAGCTACATCAATAGCACCCTGAACATTTTTAACACGCCAGGCAGCCTTTGCCAAAAAATGGGTATGTGTACGCTTACTTTGCAGGTTGGGTCGCGGGTAATCATCAGGATCAAGACCATGATGTACATAAACCGTTGAGCCATGACGGGCGGCATGATCTGCAGATACAAATACCGAGTTTTTATCTAACTGCTGTCCATAGCCCGGATTGTTATGAACATTAATAAGATATGGCTTTTTAGTAAAATTGCTTACCTGAAAATGAAAATGTACCACATCAATATCATCAGGTACCTGCAGGTTCATATCAACCAGTGGGTCATAAACCAACACCTTTGCAAACGGACAGCTTGAACCTGCGGCCACCAGGTAAGTTACCTCATGCCCCAGGCGGTTAAACTCCTTCCCCAGCCACCAGATCATCCTTTCGGTGCCACCGTATTTTGCGGCAGGTATACGGGTATTATTAACAATAAGTATTTTCATGAAGCCAACGATGTAAACGCCCGAATTTCGGAATTAAAATTGGATTGAGCATTTCCTGATCTTGTTTACTCATTTAAAAACCACAAGCTATTGTAATGATTTTGAACCCTGTTAATTTGCAATCTGATCTTAATGTATTTCAGTTATATTTGTAATATGGATACGCTAAAAATCAATATTCTAAACCCTAAAGCTCTGAAGCTGTTGCAAGATTTGGCAGCATTGGATCTGATAGCTATTCAAGATCAATCAAAAACCGGATTTCAGGATATGCTTAAACGCCTGCGCGATAAAAAATCAGATTTGACTTTGGAAGAAATTACCAAAGAAGTTGAAACTGTACGGTCAAAGCGTTATGCAAAATAGTTCTGTAAGGATTATATTAGATACTAACCTTTGGATAAGCTTTTTAATTAAAAAAGATTTCTCCAAACTTGACCATCTATTATTCGCTGAACATATTAAGATCATATTTAGCCAGGAACTGTTAGAAGAATTTTTAAGTGTAGCCAGGCGACCGAAATTCAGGAAATATTTCTCACCAACTGACCTTGAAGATATTCTGGAAACTATTGAAGAATATGCGGAGTTTGTTGATGTAAAAACTAATATAACAACTTGCCGCGACCAAAAGGATAATTTTTTATTGGCTTTAGCTGCTGATAGTAAAGCGACTTACCTAATAACCGGTGATAGCGATTTGCTGATATTGAAAGCCCAAGGAGAAACATCAATAATAACAATTACAGATTTATTTGATCGCATTTAACAATTCTCTACCTCCTGAACCATTTCCTGCTGGCCACCAACAACCCAAACTCTTCCGACGGACTTTTCTGCATTGATTTATGATGAATTTTATGTGCCCGGCGAATGCCTAACAAATAATGGTTGTTACTTTTAAAAGATTTAAACCGGTTATGTATAAACCAATCGTGAAAAACAAAGTAAATAATGCCGTATATACTGATACCCGTACCTATCCAGAAATAATAATTTAGCTCAATGTGCCCAATCCACATCAGCCACAGAGCCAGTGCAGCAAAGCCTATACTGAACAGGTCGTTAAGCTCAAACCAACCATGATTTTCCTGGTGATGTGTTTTATGAATAAACCACAGCGGCCCATGAAACAGGTATTTATGCATGGCCCACGAAAGCCCCTCCATCATAGCAATGGTAGCTATTGTAATACCTATATTTATTAATGCCTGCATTTAAATTTTTAAACAGATAAATATAACCTAATCATTTAAACTTAGTTTGCGGCTTTTGAAAATCAGGTGTACAACACCGCACATATACCGTTCATTTATGAACACATGAACGCCACCATGAACACACAAACAACTCATTATAAATATTTTAAATAAATGGCACAAACTTTATACGGTTATGCGCATACAATTACCTATCCCATATGATCAAGAACTATTTTAAAATTGCGTGGCGTAGTTTGTGGAAAAACAAAGCTTTTTCTACCATAAACATTGTTGGGCTGGCAGTAGGCATGTGCGGTGCCATACTCATATTCACCTGGATACAGAACGAACTCAGCTTTGACCTGTTTCATGCAAATAAAGACAATCTATATAAGGTGTGGAACGTGAGTGAAAAACAGGCTGATGGTAAAGTTTATACCTGGGATGTATCCTCATCACCGGTTGCACCTTATTTGCAGCAAAATTTCCCCGAGGTAAAAGCTACCGCACGGGTTTACTGGCCAAACGAGCGCCTGTTCAATTTTAAAGAGAAAAGCATTGTTGCTAAAGGTTTGGATGTGGATAAGCAGTTTTTAACGATGTTCAGCTTTCCTATGATCAACGGAAGCAACGCGCACGCCTTGGATGATATTAAAGGTATTGTGTTAACCGAAACCCTTGCCAAAAAGATATTTGGTAATGAGGAAGCTATTAATAAAATAGTTAAAATTAATAATAAGGATAGCTATACGGTTACCGGAGTAGTTGCCGATCCGCCATCCAATACCCGGTTTCAGTTTGATTACCTGATTTCACTGGCGCCAAATATCGGGCTGTTTGCGCCTGACCAATGGAGAAACGCCAGCTATAATACCTATATACAATTAAAACCGGGTACCAGTGCCGAAATCATGAATGCCAAAATGAAAGGCATCATGGTTAAACACGATCCTAATTTACATTTTGATCTCTTTTTGCATCCTGTAAGTAAATGGCATCTGTATTCACGTTTTGAAAATGGCGTAGCAGTTGGTGGAGCTATTGAAACCGTGAGGTTCATGGTTATTATTGCGTTGCTGATATTGCTGACAGCCTGCATTAACTTCATGAACCTGAGTACTGCGCAAAGTGAAAAACGAGGCAGAGAGGTTGGCGTACGCAAAGTTATTGGTGCAAGTCGCTTTGCTATTATTAAACAATTTTTAACTGAGTCAGTACTTATCGCCATCATCTCTGGCATCCTGGCTATGATTTTAGCGCAATTATTGTTACCAACTTTTAATCAACTTTCAGGAACTACCCTGTCCATCAATTACCTCAACATTTACTTTTGGCTAAGCAGTTGCAGTTTTGTACTACTGACCGGCCTTTTGGCAGGTAGTTATCCTGCCTTTTACTTGTCGGCATTTCGTCCGGTAAAAACATTAAAAGGTTTATTTAAGGGCAAAAGTCAGGTTTTATCACCGCGTAAATTGTTGGTGGTTACCCAATTTACTATAGCCATTGTATTAACCGTGGCTACACTCGTCATCTACAATCAAATACAATATGTACAAAACCGTAATGCCGGTTATGTACGCGCTAATTTAATTGAGCACCCTATGAATGGCGCTGTCAATCAAAATTTTGATCTGATAAAAAACGAGCTATTGAGTACAGGCGCAGCAGTATCGGTTAGTAAAACCGGTATGCCCGTAACCTTAGATGCCAGTGCAAGTTCGGGTTTTAATTGGGGTAATATGAGCCCTGATCAACACAATACCACATTCAGCTGTTTTAAAACATCCGGCGACTTTGTAAAAACCTTCGGATTTAAACTTACCGGGGGCCGAGATATTGACATGACCGGATATCCTACCGATTCGGCATCAATAGTTATCAATGAGGCTGCGGTCAAGGTATTTGGCTTTAAAGATGCCGTTGGTCAAACCGTAAAAAACGGCAATCAATTATTCACTGTTGTAGGTGTTATCAAAGATTTCATTATCGGCTCACCTTATCAGCCGGTTAATCCTATGATCATTTTTGGCGCAAATATGGAAAAATATGGCACCCTCACCTTCCGCATTAATGATCACCAGTCTATGTCCAAAAGCTTAAAAATAGCGGAAGGAATATTTAAAAAATATAACCCGGCCTACCCTTTCATGTATAAGTTTGTTGATGAAGAATATGGCGAAAAATTCAAGTCGGAACAGCGCACCGGACAAATCGCGTTTACGTTCGCGACTTTAACCATATTTATATCCTGCCTGGGTTTATTCGGGTTGGCGGCTTATATGGCAGAGAACCGATCAAAAGAAATAGGCATCCGCAAGGTTTTAGGCGCCAGCGTACTCAGCGTAATGCAGCTTTTAACACGTGAATTTATAATACTGGTAATTGTTGCCCTGATTATCGCCACACCTGTTGGCTGGTGGCTTATGAACAAATGGCTACAGGATTACAGCTACCGGATACACATTAGCTGGGTGAGTTTTGCGGCATCGGGCTTAATGGCTATTATCATTGCCGTTGTAACCGTGAGTTTTCAGGCCGGTAAAGTAGCCATGACCAATCCCGTAAAAAGTATCAAATCAGAATAGAAAGGCAAAAGGCGGTTATTCAAAAATAACCGCCTTTTTTATATGAGTTTGGTAAGCAGCTAACTGCAAACTCAAAACTGCAAACTGTCTAAACTTAAATATGTATCGCCCTGTTTTCAGTAGCTGCTAAACAGGCTTCGCGCATAGCTTCAGTATAGGTTGGGTGAGCATGGCTCATGCGGGAAATGTCCTCAGCGCTGGCACGGTATTCCATAGCCACAACAGCTTCGGCAATCATATCCGCGGCACGCGGGCCAATCATGTGTACACCCAAAATCTCATCAGTGGTGGCATCAGCCAATACTTTAACAAAACCATCCAGATCACCGCTTGCACGGGCACGACCACTGGCTTTGAACGGGAACGATCCTGTTTTATATTTTACACCAGCTGCTTTCAACTGCTCTTCGGTCTGGCCAACGGCAGCAACTTCTGGCCAGGTATAAACAACACCCGGTATCAGGTTATAATCAATGTGTGGTTTTTGGCCGGCAATGATCTCGGCAACCAACGTACCCTCATCCTCAGCTTTATGGGCCAGCATAGCGCCTTTAATAACATCGCCAATAGCATAAACACCTTTAACGCTGGTTTCCAGGTGCTCGTTTACAGCAATTTTGCGATCTCGCTCACCAACGGTGATACCAATCTTATCCAAGCCTAAGCCATCAGTATAAGCCACACGACCAACGGCTACCAGGCAGTAATCGCCTGTCATTTCTTTTGGCTCTCCGGTTGGCATTTCACAGGTTACAGTTACTTCTTTACCTTTTACTTTAGCGCCGGTAACTTTATGACCCAAATGAAACTCCATGCCCAGCTTTTTCAATACTTTCTGCAATTCACGGCCAAGGCCCCTATCCATAGTTGGGATAATGCTGTCCATATATTCAATTACAGACACCTTTGAACCTAAACGGGCGTAAACAGAACCCAGCTCTAAACCAATAACGCCACCGCCTATCAATATCAGGTGTTTAGGAATTTCGGTTAGTTTTAATGCTTCGGTTGAAGTGATAACACGTTTTTTATCAATTGGTAAAAAAGGCAGTGCTGATGGTTTTGAACCGGTAGCTACGATCACGTTTTTGCTGGTGATCTCGGTTTCTGTCCCATCATTTTTTTTAACAATGATGGTATTTTTATCTTTAAATGATCCTACGCCAAAATGGGTATCGATCTTATTTTTTTTCATGAGGTAGCTGATACCGCTGGTATTGGCATCAACAACTTCCTGCTTACGTTTGATCATCTGGCCGAAATCAACACTCAGGTTATCCAGATTGATACCATGTGTTTTAAACGCGTGAGCGGCATTATGGTAATGTTCAGATGAGTCAAGTAAAGCTTTTGACGGAATACAGCCTACGTTAAGGCAGGTACCGCCCAGAGTAGCATATTTTTCAACAATCGCGGTTTTTAAACCAAGTTGGGCACAACGTATAGCGGCTACATAGCCACCTGGGCCCGAACCGATAACGATAACATCATATTGCATAGTAGTGTATTTTGTGGTTGGCAAAGTTAATGGTTATTAGGCTATTATTTTATACATTTCTGGTCAAAATTCGCAGTACTTGTTTACCCAGGTTTTAATCAATGCAACCCTGTCTTTGATAAACTTAGGGCCCCAAAACAGGTTCGACCAATCATCAAAATTCTCGTATTGAAAGCCGAGATAAAACACCCAAAAACCAACACCCAGATAAGGTATGGCTTCAATCTCTTCGTCAGATACAGGTCTCACCTCACGATAAGCTTCAATAAAAACTTTGAACATACGGTCGGCTTCTTCATCGGTAAGCTTCCCGGTATATACATGCGCAAAGAAATGCACAAAGAACGACATCAGATCATTGGCCAAATGACCTTGCCCGGCAAAGTCAAAATCAAAAAAGGTTAGCTTATTATCATCACTAAAGTGGAAGTTTTTGGGCAAAAAGTCATACTGGCAATAGCCATAGCTGAATGTACTCAAGTCAAACGAGTTCAGCTTTTCAATAATCTTTGGAGCAATTTCCTGCAGATAAGTATATTCTTCAGGCAGTTCCTCAAACGCCGGTTCAATTATTTTTATGGGCTGAGTAAGCGTAGTATTCACAGTATAAACTTTGCGGGGGTAATTCAATTGAATTACCGACGTAATATTATGCACCGCGGCCATCTCCCGGCCTGTTATTTTCAGCTGCTCGTCATTCATTTCAAGCACAGGCTTACCCTCTGCGTAAGAAAACAATATACCATACCGGGTACCCTCGGCAGCATCAAACTTTTGTATCGGGTTATTAAAAATATCTGTAAGCGGGTAGGCCACGTTTGCACCAGCGTCTTTTAACGTATTCAGCAACTGAACCTCTCCTTTTATCTCCTCCAACGACCGGTGCTTGTCGCGGTAAATTTTAAGAACGTATTTATTGGTCTCGCCGGTTAAAATATAGGTATCACTAACACCCCGTAATAAATATTTACAGTTTAATAGATTTAGGTTATAAGCCGTTTCGCAATAGGATTTTAAAGCAGTGGCAGATAATGTTGAATACTGGGCTGGAAATGTTGACATATTTGAAAAGACTTAGGCAGAACTGTAATTATGGCCAAAAGTAAATAATCCCAACAGCAGTAGCAGAATTTACTTGTTATTTTAGCCACTAAATCAATGGTCTTAAAAGTAAATCCTTTTGAAAGTCACCCCAATGGGGTGACTTTTTGTTTTGAATAAACTGAAAGCTAATTTTACTTCATACAATTCAGTAGATTTAGGCTTTAAATACTGACTGATCTTTAACAAATGAATTATTCCCAATTAATTAAGCGCACCTACAAGATCGCGCTTTTTGCAGCGGTAGTGTGCCTGCCGGCTATTTCCAGGGCTCAGCTCTTGGAAATCAAAGAAAAATACACACATGCCGATACATTGCGCGGAGCCCTTTCGCCACTGCGCATCTGTTATGATATTAACTACTATCACCTTGATGTAAAGTTTAATATCGATCAAAAAGCCATCAGTGGCAGCAATCAATTTAAATTCACCGCCACACAGGATTTTACCAAACTACAGTTTGACCTGTTTGCCAATCTGAATGTGGATAAGGTAGTATATAAAGGCAAAACCCTGCCATACACCCGTGAGGCTAATGCCGTTTTTGTAACCTTCCCGCAAACCATTACTAAAGGTAGTAAAGATGAGTTCACCGTTTATTATTCAGGCAATCCAACTATAGCCAAACACGCCCCTTGGGATGGCGGTGTGGTGTTTAAAAAAGATTCATTAGGCAAGCCCTGGGTGGCCACTGCCTGCGAGGGTGTAGGTGCCAGCATATGGTGGCCCAATAAAGATCACCTGAGCGATGAGGTAGACAGCATGATGATCAGCATTAGCGTACCCAAAGGCTTAAAAGATGTATCAAACGGTCGCCTGCGCAAAGTTACCGACCTAAAGAACAGCTATACACGGTTCGATTGGTTTGTGGCCAACCCTATTAATAATTATGACGTTGCCGCCAACATTGGCGATTATGTACATTTTGGTGATAGCTACATGGGCGAAAAAGGTAAGCTTACAATGGACTATTGGGTGCTGCCCGCCAGTTTGGAAAAAGCTAAAAAACAATTTGCCACCAATGTAAAACCCATGCTTAAAGCCTTTGAACACTGGTTTGGCCCCTATCCTTTTTATGAAGATGGCTACAAACTGGTGGAAACACCACACCTTGGTATGGAGCACCAAAGCGCTACGGCCTATGGCAACCACTTCCTGAACGGTTATTTAGGATACGATATGTCGGGTACGGGCTGGGGTGATAAATGGGATTATATTATTGTGCACGAAAGCGGCCATGAGTGGTTCGGTAATAATATTACCGGGAAAGACCTTGCCGATATGTGGATACACGAAAGCTTCACTTGCTACTCCGAATCGCTGTTTGTTGAGGATAACTGGGGCAAAAAAGCTGGTCAGGAGTACAACAAAGGTTTAAGAAAAGGCATATCAAATGACAGCCCTATTGTTGGTGTGTACAACGTAAATAAAGAAGGCTCGGGCGATATGTACCCTAAAGGCGCGGTGTTATTAAATATGGTACGCACCATTATTAATGATGATGAAAAATGGCGTAACATTCTGCGTGGTTTGGGCAGCACATTTTACCACCAAACAGTGTCGTATGATCAGGTGGTAAATTACATCAACGAAAAATCGGGCAAAAACCTGCTGCCGGTTTTTGATCAGTACCTGCATTATAAAACCCTGCCTACATTGGAGTTTGGAGTTCGGGATGGTAAACTACAGAGCCGCTGGATAGCAGATGCCAAAAACTTTACTATGCCTGTGCTGGTAAGGATTAATGGCGGCGAGTATAAATTTATTATCCCTACTACCCAATTTACCCCAGTTGAATTGGAAGCTGCAACCAAAGAAAATATCGAGGTTGATACTTTGAATTATTACGTAGGCTTACTGAAAGATTAAGTTTTAATAATTGATTATATAACATGTTAAATCGAAGACTACATACATACCTGTTTACCGCTTTACTGGTATGCATTTACATATTACCCGCACAAGCCCAGCTTGGCGCAAAGCGCGAAACCTTTACCCGGGCAGATAGCTTGCGCGGTAGCTTAACACCGCTGCGTACCTGTTACGATATTAACTACTATCACCTGGATGTGAAATTCAATATCGACCAGAAATTTATCAGCGGCAGCAACCTGTTTAAATTTACCGCCACCCAGGATTTCACTAAACTACAGTTTGATCTGTTCGCCAATCTTAAGGTTGATAAGGTAGTGTATAAAGGGCAAGAATTACCTTATACGCGTGAGTTTAACGCGGTGTTTGTCACTTTTCCAAAAGCTATTACCAAGGGCAGTGTTGACGAGTTTACTGTATTTTACTCTGGCAACCCAACCGTAGCCAAACGTGCCCCCTGGGATGGTGGCATTGTATTCACTACCGATTCTTTAGGCAAGCCCTGGGTGGCTACAGCATGCCAGGGCATAGGCGCCAGCATCTGGTGGCCTACTAAAGATCATCAATACGATGAGGTGGATAGCGCGCTCATTAGTATCAGTGTACCTAACGGACTAAAAGATGTATCAAACGGCCGCCTGCGTAAGGTGACCAAGTTAAAGGATGGCTATACCCGGTTTGACTGGTTTGTGGCCAACCCTATTAACAACTATGATATTGAAGCCAATATTGGCGATTACGTTCACTATGATGGCACTTATGCCGGCGAAAAGGGTAAGCTAACAATGGATTTTTGGCCGTTAAGCTATAACATCAACAAAGCTAAAAAGCAATGGGACGAAAACGCACCTAAAATGCTCAAGGCCTTTGAACACTGGTTTGGCCCTTACCCTTTTTATGAGGACGGCTATAAACTGGTAGAAACACCGCACCTTGGCATGGAGCACCAAAGCGGCACAGCCTATGGCAATCACTACAAAAACGGTTACCTGGGCCGTGACCTTTCCGGCACAGGCTGGGGCTTAAAATGGGATTTTATTGTGGTGCATGAAAGCGGACACGAGTGGTTTGGTAACAACATTACCTCCAAAGATGTGGCTGATATGTGGATTCATGAAAGTTTCACAAATTACTCTGAATCCTTGTTTATTGAACAGTACTGGGGCAAGCAGGCCGGGCAGGAGTATGTACACGGTACCCGCATGGCTATCCAAAACGATAGGCCTATTGTTGGCCCTACGGCGTAAACCGCGAAGGCTCCGGCGATATGTATTATAAAGGTGGCAACCTGCTTAACATGGTACGCACCATTATTAATGATGACGAAAAATGGCGTAATATTTTGCGCGGACTGGGCAGCACATTTTATCACCAAACCGTTACTTATGACCAGATAGTGGATTATATTAACCAGCAAAGCGGCCTGAATTTATCGCCCGTATTTGATCAGTATCTGCACTATAAAAACATACCGATACTGGAGTTTGCAACCATTGAAGGCAAAACCTATTGCCGCTGGACAAGTGTTAATAACGATGATTTTAAAATGCCTGTAAGGGTAAAAGTTAAGGGAGGCGATTATAAATTTATTACCCCAACCATCCATTTTGCACCTGTCGATTTGCAGAACGCAACCACCAGCAACATTGAGGTAGATACTTTCAACTACTACATCGGTGTAATGTTCAATTAACTCATAAAATTAACAGGGATTGAATAAGCGAGCATATCTAATTACTTATTCAATCCCTGTTTCTGCTTTAATCACTCAATCATCACTTTACTGGCATAAGTTTTTCCGCCGTAAACAACATTCAAAATATAGATCCCTTTACTCAAAAAGGAGCTGTTGATGGTCAGCTTATTCTCCCCTGCATCAACCTTTATAGCTGAATCATATACTTTACGCCCCGAAAAGTTAGTGATGCTTACCTCCCCAGAATTTTGGGCAAGCGCGTTAAATTTCACATTTAGCACATTTTTGGCCGGGTTAGGAAATACCTGCACCACATTGGCTGTATTATCATTTGGAGTATTTACAGAATCAGCAACAGCCAGTTTAGCCGCGGCTGGTTGTATATAGGGTGATAACCTGTTGCAGGAGATCGGTATTTCCATAACACCGCTGGGTAATTTCCAGCTTACTGATAAATTATCGCCGGCCGTACCCTCCTTTTGCAGTGCTTCTATATAATACTTTGTGTTAGCCTTTAAAGCAATGGTTACTGATTTTTGCGATGGGAATTTGGTGTACTGCCTTGACAGCGTAGATGTAGCAACCGAAGCTATTTTCTTTCTATTTGTCATAGTGGCATCGGTGCTCAGCCAAAGTTCGGCGGCATCATCTGCAGCTATATAAAACGTATAGTTCCCGGTTGTAGGCGGGGTTACCAAACCACGTACACGGGCCCCGAAGTTTTCACCGGCATTCAGCGGCGCTTCAAACGAGGTTAACTTAGTGGTTGAGCTGGGGCTGTTGGGATAATTAGCATTCTTGGTCAGATCGCTGACCAGTTTACCGGGAATATTGTTGTATTGTTCACGTGTAATATAAGCCTGGCTACCGCAAGTTGGAGCCAATGGCATTTCTACCTTCCATATTTTAGGTGATGAACCTCCATATTCCAATACATAAATGATATTACCTACCATCTCCGCATCTACAGGGTTATTAAACTTCCAGGCTATGCGGTTGGTTTGTATCCTATAATTATCGGTTGCAGCATCATATATAAACTGGATATGCAGCAGATCCTGTCCCGGATCAGAGAACGGACCGATCTCTGTTGATGGCGGGGTAACGCCGGCTGTCCATCCCAATATAAAACCGTGGCCTTTAAATTCATCTGTTAACAAACTATCACGGTCAAACACCAACCCCAGCGGTGAGCGGTGACTGGTAAAGGTGGTCATTTTTAAACCCGACTGATTGGCGTCCTTTACTTCGCCTGTTGTGGCATCCCTGAATTTAGCCCCATCCGGGCCAAGGTTTATAATACCAGGGGTAAACACCCTACCCGGATTCTTGGGATAATTGGGATCGTTATAAAAAAAGCCTTTTTTGGCGCCGTTACAATTGGGGTTCAACAGCTTATCGGTAGCTGGATTATAACCGGCAAACTGCATGGGTGTAACATTGCCACCTAAGTTCCACGGGAAGCCGTAAAAATGTCCTTGTCTTATCCAATTCAACTCGTCAGGGTCATCCCTGTCGCCGGAGTTTTCACAGCCATATAAATTACCTTCGGGGCCAAAGGCCAGGTCAAAGCTATTGCGGGTACCATCAGCATACAAATATCCCATACTGGCCAGCTTAGCCGAATCGTTAGGTAAGGTGAGGTTGGCCGAATTAATGGGTATCCTGAATATAGCCGATGTAAGCGGCTCTTCCCTAAGTCCAGCGGCCAGTCCTTTGCGGGTTTGTATCTCACCATGATCTGTTCTTGAACCACTGCTAATGAACAAATAATTACTATCCGGACTTACCACCATACCACTATAGCCATGATTGTAGGCGGTGTTGGTGTAGCCGTATTTCTGGGTGGTCATCACCAGGCTCCATGCCCTTTTACCCGAGGTTTGCAATACGCCCTTGGCAATTCTGCCCTGGTAACTTATGCTATCAGGATTCCGGTTACCTATTAAAAACAGGGCTTTACCTTTAAAGGCCATACCTTGCAGCAGAGTAATGCCATGATCGGCCTTGGAAGCTCTTAAAACACTGCTGTAAGTCCCGTTATTGTTTAAAACCTCATATACATTACCATTTTGATTTACAAAAAACAAATGGCCTGACACCGGGTCGCGGGCCAGGCGCGAGCAGCCTGTGGGTACATTTAAAAGTTTGGTAACTTTAATATCATTGCGCAGCGAAACAGGTACAGTTTGTGCCCTAGCCTCAAAGGCTATACACAAAATAATACCAAGCGATAAAGCTAAAAAGCGTAGCATTGTTTTTAGGTTTGTTTTCATGATAAGGACGTATATAAGTATTGTTAATTCAATCAGGCAGATGATCAATATTTATGGTATAGGTTTATAAAGCAGGAGCGGCTAATATTTTTGTCAAGTATCTAATTGTATTTATAAGCCTATACAATCATATTTATTAACAGGGAATAATATTAATACAAGTTACTATGATTAATACCGTAATTCATTGATTTATAACTATTGTATAATAAAATGTGCCAATTTCACACATTGAGAAATTGGGTTATCTTTAATTTTATTTTTAACTTTCTGCAACCTAAACGCATCACCTGCGTCTTATAACCAAATACTAAAATACTATGAGATCACTAACTAAACTATTACTGGCCATTACCCTTACAACAGGCACTGCCAGCTACACTATTGCTAAATCAAGCTCTATTATTACTATCGCTCAAAATACTGAAGACCGTCATATTTCCGGATTCAGCTCTGTTGAGGTTGGCGGCTCATTTGACGTATTCATTACCCAGGGGTCAACAGAATCGGTTAAGGTTACTGCCCCATCTGATATTATAAGTAATATAATTACCGAAGTAGAAGGTGGCGTATTAAAAATACACACCAAAAAAGGATCGAACTGGAACGATGTATTCGGTCATAAGAAAATTGTTGTTTATGTTTCGGCCAAAACATTAAATGGCATCGCGCTGGCCGGTTCCGGCGATGTTCGGTTTGATCAGGGTGTTCATGGCAACGCGTTCAAACTAAGACTTTCCGGCTCTGGCGACCTGAGCGGCAAACTGGATGTTAAAACTTTAGAAACCAGTTTATCCGGTTCTGGCGATATCAAGATCAGCGGTAAGGCCGATGATTCAAGTATAAGCATTGCAGGCTCAGGAGATTTTTCTGGTAAAGACCTGGTTACTAACTCCACCTCTATCCGTGTTGCCGGCTCTGGCGATGCCAAGGTAAATGTTAATCAAAAGCTGGATGCTTCGGTAGTAGGCTCTGGCGATATCTACTACACAGGCGGCGTTAAACAGGTAAGTACTTCAAAAGCAGGCAGCGGCGATATTCATAGAATGTAGGCCTCACCCTGCCCTCTCCAAAGGAGAGGGTTCATTAAGAAGGTATGATATGATCTTTTAATTTGGATAGCATACAATTGACTCACCCGGTCTACGCTTTGCTGGACCACCCTCTCTTCGCCTGCGACGGAAAGAGGGAGTTTGGAAAATGGATTAAGGATAAAAGACAAAAAGAGCAAAGAAAATATTTCTTTACCCTCTTTCCAGCGAAGCTGAAGAGAGGGTCGACAAGCGTAGCGATGTCGGGGTGAGTCGATAAACAGCCTGATTAATGAAACTACAGTTGCGTGTGCTATTACCTCAAATCAGAGGAGTAGCAACAAAGAAAGGCGATGAAATTAATTCATCGCCTTTCTTTGTATATGTAATTACAGATTAAAACCTGGTATAAAAAGCCAATTGTGCTACATGGTTAAGCGTGTAGGCTTCGGCTTGTTTAATGTATTGGTTAAGATATCCGGTTTCTATATCAAACTTTTTGCTAACGCGATAGCCTACGGCAACGTAAGCCCTGTTTTGATCAAAAAAGTGCTTATTCACCTTGTTTTTATTTTGCAGGTTAACAAATACTTCATTTTGCAATGCCAGGAAAGGTCCTTTGCTAAATACCGCCGAATCATTCTTGAACGGAATTACGCCGCGTACAAAATACCGGAAACGCTGTGAAAAGTAATCGTCGTTTTTATTATTAGCTGTTTGGCCCAAAAAGCGCTGCTCTAAACGAAAACGGTGCGCTACCGCGATATGCTTACCCAATTTGTGCGAGTAAGTATACTGTTGCCATATACGGTGCTCCGGCCTGAAGGTTTTATCGCCGGCAGGGGTACGGCCATTGGTGGCTATATAGGCATAACCTAAGGCAGCTACCTTATTGTTAGCGAAGTAGTAATTGGCAGATGGGCGCAGCAATGTATGTTTTAAGTAACTCAACTCATCGTGCGAGCGGAATTGCCCGTCAAATGAATAGCCCCAATGCTCCGATAGTCTTTGACTATGGAACCAGGCCGCCCATCCTGAAAATTGGTTCTCTTGCGCGTATAGTTTTGTTGCAGGAACTATAAACAGCAAAACAAGCAGAACCGATAATTTTTGTTTCAATTGCATAGTATATATTTATTTGTTGTAAGGTTAACTAATATACTGTTTAGTCTTTAAAACGCAGCAGGGTTTTCCGGCCAAGATCAAACGTAACCCGGAATGCTTCCTGGTTGCTCATGGCATAACCGGGCACCTGGTGAAAGCTTAAAATAAACTGTCCTTTTATACGCTTGTAAAAAAATGGCGTATATATCAAATCAAGGCGGTTATAGGTTTTAAACTGGTAAAACGAATCGCCATAAATAATGTGGCTGCCCTGGCCTTTGTAAAACTCATCATATAACGCAAACTGGTGCCAGCCCAAATACGCGCTTGATATGAAACCTGCTGGTTTTTGAAAACCATCCACGCCACGCGTACGCTCAAATGACATCATACCACCAGCCTCGATACTTAACGAATCTAACACGGTTTTATGACTAAAGTCGAGCCCTAAACGTATCTGGCCGCCGCCGTTATCCTGTATATGGTCATTAGGGATTGGTATGCCCGGGCCCGCGTCATGCAGCAATAAAAAATAGTGCGATACATAAAAAGGGCCATAAATGCTTGGTTTATATTTACCCGAAAATCCAAATAAAAACTCCTCGCGTTCTGTATCAGTTTGGCGGCTCACCCAATCAATCCAGCCGGTTTCGGTAAAGTGCTCGTTATGCACACGGGCCAGTAAGCCTTCAACGTTGGGGCGGTAGTAACGCAAAGTATCGTTCAGTAAAGCACGGGGATAATCATCCAACAAACCTTCGCGCGGGAAAGCACCTGCATTGAAAAGCCAGTTTTTACCGGTGTAACTGTAATAAGCAACCGGGTTCACCTTCACAAAATAAGGCTGCGCGCCAAACTCATGCAGGGCATTGGCGCCCACAATAAAATGGTGAACACTGTCAATATTTAAACCCAGATCAAGTTCGGTACGTGCACCAGAGTAGGTGCGTGAACGCAATACAAAAGGTTTATACTCGCGGTTATCCAAAAAGCCCATTCCGTTAAAATGGATATCGAGGCTATTTTGCGCCAGTGCAGCAGCGCTGCTTATGATGGTAAAAAATGCTAAGAGGTATAGTTTTTTAAGCATGGGGTTATTATTTAACTGTTAAATTGATAATACCGCTGTTTCTGCCACCTAAAAAAGGTTCTGTTTTCAAAGAGAAAAACAGCGCGTAAGTGCCTTTTTTTTGCGGAACGGTAAGTGTAAATGTATAATGGGTTTGCTCACCCGGTTTTAATGAAATATTATAAAAATCCTGATTGGCAGCTTGTGTACCTACCTGGTCGAAACCAACAAAAAAGCAAGCCTCCATAGTAAGCGGATGCGCTGCGTTATTATTGCCGAAGTTAATGGTAAACGAATAAGGATTGGTAATAGTTAAATTGATGGATTGTTTTTGCCCCGGGGCTAATGTTATAGCTTTCAGGTTGACATCACACATTACCTTTTGATAAGTGCGGGCATCCTTAACCCAGCCACCGTACCATTTACCGTTAGTAGTTACACTATCAGTTGTTACGCCGGGTATTTTATCTAACGTGAGGTAATATACATCCTTATGCTGTAAGCTATCCTCAAATGGCCACATATCAAACTGGGTGGTACGGTAATAACGCGAATCGTATCCAAAACCTTTTAACGAGTTAGTATAAAAACAATATTTGGATGGGTTTTGATATTCGTCACGCATAATCACATAATGATCGCCCGCTTTAGCTTGCACGGCCTTTGCCCAATCTTTAAAACCGTAATAGCTGGCCAGTTGGCCGTTCTGTTTCAGGAAATCGAAACCAGCCACCAGGCACAGTCTGAAAGCCACTATAAGCACTATATTGACAACCGCTAATCTGTAAAGCCATGCGGCATTAAACTCTTGTTGTTTAAGATTGATAAGCGACAGCATAACCAGTGGCACAAAAGCGATCAGGGTATAGTGCGGCTGTACATTTACCTTTAAGGTATTCAGGTAAAAGAAAATAAAAACGCCTGCCGCGTTCACCATGAGGCAACGCATAAAGGCATCCTGAATTTTGGTAGTAAAACCTTTATAAAATATAAACCAGCTGATGAGCGGACCGCCAATTAATAACTGTGCACCCAAATAATCAAAGCCATACGTGATATCAAAGCCACCACCATTACGTTCAAACAAATTAAAGTTTACAGCCGGGAAATTATGGTGGTACTGCCATATAATATGTGGAACAAATAATGCCAAGGCCACAACAGCTATCAGGTAAAAAGAACCGCGCTTTAAAAGTTTCAGGTTTGATAGTAGCGTAAAACCCACAAGCAATATACCGTGATATTTGCTATACATTAGGCAAGCCACAACAACACCCAATATCAACGCCAGCGCCCAGCTATCACGGTCAAGATATTGCTGATAAAAAAAGTAGAACAGCACCGAGAAGAAAAGCAGCGGAGCATCGGGCGTGGCAGTAAAGCCATATACATGAAAAACAAGTATTCCCCCTATTAAAAGGATGAACCATTTGGCACTAACTGCGTATCGTTGCAGCATAAGCCATATGAAGTATATAGCTAAGGTACTCGACAACAACGTTGTGAGCCGTGCACCTAATTCATTATGTACCAGTAAATCGCCGAGATGAATAAATACAGCTACCATAGGCGGGTGGTAGTAAAAGCCCCAATCCATCATTTTGGAGAAAACCCAGTAATAGGCTTCGTCGGCGTGGAGCTCAAGGGTATAGGCCTGCAGGATGTTCAATGCCGTCCACAGCAATAAAAAATAAATAACGGGGCGACTGTATTTTGCCGAAGCCTGTGTGTTATTTAAAGTGCTGTGCTGCATTAATTATGTTAAAAATTGAATTGGCAAAGGTATGATAAAAGATATAAGGCATAAAGCCTTCGTAATCATCATTAAGTAAATTGATCAAATAATCCCGGAATCTTCATCCTTAAACAAAAAAGGCTCCCTTTTGCAAGGAAGCCTTTGATATAGTAAGTTGATAAACTTATTCTGCTGATAATGCCGCTGCACCACTCACGATCTCGGTAAGCTCGGTAGTAATGGCTGCCTGACGAGCCTGGTTATAGGCCAGTTTTAATGACTTCAACAAATCGCCGGCATTTTCTGTAGCCTTATCCATCGCTGTCATGCGGGCTCCATGCTCAGAAGCATTAGAATCCAATACGGCACGATATAGCTGTATTTTGATGTTTTTAGGAATAAGCTGCTCAACAATTTCTTCCTGAGATGGCTCCAGGATGTAATCAACGTTTGAAGCTTTCACTACTTCCGCTTTTTCAGGTTTTGGAACCGGCAATAATTGCTCAGCAACTAAGTACTGAACGGCCGCGTTCCTGAAATGGTTATAAACCAATTCAACACGATCATAATCGCCATTAACAAAGCCTTCCATAATGGCTTCGGTAATTTTTGAAGTGTTTTCAAAGTTAAGCGCAAGGTACAAATCATTATTGTTGCCAATTACGTTGTACTTGCGACGTTGATAATACTCCTGGCTTTTTTTACCAATAGCAACTATTGAAACATTACCGGCAGCCAGTTGTTTGCTGTATTTTTCGGCAATAAGGTTGTTGGCAGTTTTAATAACGTTGGTATTAAAAGCACCAGCCAAACCACGGTTTGATGATACTACAACCACCAATACACGTACCGGCTCACGCTCCTGCAAATAAGGTGATGAACCATCTTCTAAACTTTGCGAAAGATTTGAAAGCAATTCTTTCAGTTTAGTAGCATAAGGACGCAATTGTATAATAGCATTGGTAGCACGTTTCAACTTAGCCGCCGAAACCATTTTCATGGCCTTGGTGATCTGTTGGGTTGATGATACCGATGATATCCTGTTTCTTACTTCTTTTAAATTAGCCATTCTTTTTCTTTAGTATCAAGTCTCGAGTATCAAGTATCAAGATTTTGTACCTGAACACTGTTACTAATGGTACCTATATTTGGTATCAAGTTTTGAGCATCAAGTATCGAGATCTTTTTAGTCTTGATACTTGATACTAACTACTTGATACTAAAATTAATATTTTCCAGCCAGGTCTTTTGCTACTGTTTCCAGTACACCGGTTAGCTGATCATCAAATTTACCTGCTTTAAGGGCAGCTAACACCTCTGGGTGACGAGCCTCTAACTGATCGGTAAATTCTGTTTCAAACTTCCTGATGTCTTTTACCGGTACATTACGCATTAAGTTTTTAGTACCTAAGTAAATGATAGCAACTTGTTTTTCAACTGATACTGGTGAATACTGACCTTGTTTCAGGATCTCTACGTTACGTACACCTTTATCCAGTACGGTTTTGGTTGAAGCATCAAGGTCAGAACCGAATTTAGAGAAAGCCTCTAACTCGCGGTATTGAGCCTGGTCAAGTTTCAACGTACCAGCTACTTTTTTCATTGATTTAATCTGCGCGTTACCACCTACACGTGATACAGAGATACCTACGTTGATAGCCGGACGAACACCCGCGTTAAACAGGTTTGACTCCAGGAATATCTGACCATCGGTAATAGAGATCACGTTGGTTGGGATATAAGCAGATACGTCACCAGCTTGAGTTTCGATGATTGGAAGTGCGGTTAATGAACCACCACCTTTCACGATACCTTTGATAGACTCCGGAAGATCGTTCATTTGCTGAGCGATAGAATCGTTTGAGTTGATCTTAGCGGCACGCTCTAATAAACGGCTGTGCAGGTAAAATACGTCACCTGGGTAAGCCTCGCGGCCTGGTGGACGACGTAATAGTAATGATACCTCACGGTAAGCAACAGCTTGTTTTGACAAATCATCATAGATAATCAAAGCAGGCCTTCCGGTATCGCGGAAGTACTCGCCGATAGCTGCACCGGCAAACGGAGCAAAGAACTGCATGGTTGCAGAATCTGAAGCGTTTGCAGCTACAACGATAGAATAAGGCATAGCGCCATTTTCTTCCAGCGTACGTACAATGTTTGCTACTGTAGATGCTTTTTGACCGCAAGCTACATATATACAGATAACCGGTTTACCGGCATCAAAAAATTCTTTTTGGTTGATGATGGTATCGATACAAACAGCGGTTTTACCGGTTTGGCGGTCACCAATTACCAGCTCACGTTGTCCACGGCCGATAGGGATCATCGCGTCAATCGCTTTAATACCTGTTTGCAAAGGCTCGGTTACCGGCTGGCGATAGATAACACCTGGTGCTTTACGCTCCAACGGCATTTCGTAAGTATCACCTGTAATAGGGCCTTTACCATCAATTGGGTTACCCAGGGTGTCAACAACACGGCCAAGCATGCCTTCGCCTACGTTGATTGACGCGATACGGTTGGTACGTTTTACGGTATCACCTTCTTTAATATCGTCAGATTTACCTAACAATACCACACCCACGTTGTCCTCTTCAAGGTTCAGTACTATACCTTGCAGGCCTGTTCCAAATTCAACAAGCTCGCCTGATTGTACTTTTGTTAATCCGTAAACGCGTGCAATACCGTCGCCAACTTGCAATACGGTACCCACTTCTTCTAATTCAGATTCTGACTTGAAGCCTGCCAACTGCTGACGCAAAATTGCTGATACTTCGTCTGGTCTAACCTCTACCATCTTTTTTAATTTTATTTAGAGTTTTAGTTTTTATGTAATTATGCTGCCGTCCCGGCAAATTCTTTTTGTAATTTTTTAAGGCTTCCCAATACACTGGTGTCCATTTGTGTACTACCTACAGTAAGTACAAAACCACCAATTAATGCAGAATCAACCTTTGCTGTAAGTTCTACTGTACCGCCAACAGCTTTTTCTACTTCGGCAATAATAACTTTTTCATTAGCTGCCGATAACGGAGATGCTGATGTTACTGTAGCCTTGGTGATATGCTTTTTAATGTTGTACAGGTTGATGTATTCATTAGCTGTAGCATATAACACCTCGCCACGGCCTTTATCAACCATCAGCTTAAAAAAGGATATGGTTACTTTATTAACCTTATTTAAAAATACCTCATCAAGTATCTTAGTTTTTTTAACCTGGGCTATAACCGGGTTACTTAAAACAGCCTTAAGCTCAGGATTAGCCTTAAGGGTATGTATAAAAAGGTTCATATCAGCCTTGACCACATCAACAAGATTTTGTTCCTGTGCAAGATCAATAAGCGATTTGGCGTACCTGGCTCCTACTGTTAATTCTGACATATCTTTTTTGAGATGTGAGATTTGAGATCTGAGATTTGAGATTAAAACATATTATTTGTCTCATATCTCACATCTCATATCTACAATCTATATAACTATAATTTTACTTCCTTTAATAGTTGGGCAACCAGTTCGTCCTGGCTTTTTTGATCTTCAAGCTGTTTTTGCAAAAGCTTTTCTGCAATCTGTATAGATAAGGTAGCTACCTGATTTTTAACATCAGCCATCGCGATTGCTTTATGATTGTTGATCTCAACACGGGCAAGCTCAATCATACGGGCACCTTCTTTATGTGCTGTTTCTTTAGCATCTGCAATCATTTGCTCTTTTACCTTTTTAGCTTCATGCAATATCAGGTCGCGTTCGGCACGGGCTTGTTTAATTAACGATTCGTTTTCGCCGGTTAAGCGCGACATTTCTTCTTTAGCTGCTTCGGCCTTTAGTAACGCATCTTCAATTGACTTTTCACGGTCATTGATGGCGTTCATGATCGGTTTCCAGGCAAATGCTTTCAGTAAAACAAGTAGTATTAAAAAAGTGATCGTGGTCCAGGCAACCAAGCCCCATTCCGGTGTAACTAATTCCATTTTTGTTAACCTTATATATTTATATCAAAGTGAATCTTCAATTAAAAACCACGGTGCAACCAATCGTTGCACACATGGTTTCCTTTTCTTGAGGCAATAATTATTTATTACCTAACAAAGCTACAATCACACCAAACAATGCAACACCTTCTACAAGGGCTGCAGCGATGATCATGGCTGTTTGAATTTTACCAGCAGCTTCTGGCTGACGGCTAATACCTTCCATGGCTTTGCCACCAATTTGTCCGATACCGATACCAGCACCGATAACTGCTAAACCTGCACCTAACGCAGCAATACTTCCAGTCATGTTTTTAAATTTAAAAGTTAATATAGTGTTATTATAAAATACAAATTAATGATGGTGCTCTTCAACGGCGCTACCTATAAACAATGCCATAAGCATGGTAAATATAAAGGCCTGTAAAAATGCAACCAAAAGCTCCAGTACATCAATAAACAAGGTAAATGCTACCGATACAGGCGCTATACCCAGCGTTTGGAAAATAAATATTAAAGATATTAAAGCGATAACAATTACGTGGCCTGCCATGATGTTAGCAAACAAACGCACCATTAACGCGAATGGTTTTGAAATGATACCGGCCAGCTCCACTATCCACATAATTGGGTACAACCAAAATGGCACATCAGGAGCAAAAATATGTTTCCAGTAGTATTTGTTGCCGTTTACGTTCACCACAATAAGGGCAATTACTGCCAATACAAATGTTACGGCTATATTACCTGTTACGTTTGAACCACCCGGAAAGAATGGCACCATACCGATCAGGTTATTGATCAGGATAAAGAAAAACACGGTTAACAACAGCGGCATGAAGCGCTGGTATTTGTAACCGATGTTAGGCAACGCAACCTCATCTCTGATAAACAGGATCACAGGCTCAAGCAATGATTGTAAGCCTTTAGGAGCTTTACCAACCCGTTTTTTGTAAGCAGCGGCTATGCTAAAGAATATAATGAATAGCAACAGTACCGACAACCACATGGAAGCAACGTTCTTAGTGATAGAAAAATCAGTTACATGCGCAGTTTCATCAATAGTCTTATCCTCACCTGTAACGGCTTTGATCTTGTCTTTTATCAGCGCGTATTTGTAATACTTACCCTGATAAACCTTTTCGCCTTCTTCAAATTGTTCAGATGAAAAAATTTCCAGACCTTTATCGGTGTAAAGAATCACGGGCAACGGAAACGCGATGTGTCCGCCTACGTGATAATAATGAGAATCGCCGATGTGTTCAAGTATTGTCGCACTTGGATCAAACTTTTCCGTTTCCTTGCTTTCTACAGCAATTTCCTGCGTTTTTGGTTCTTGTACGGCAAACGCCTTGTAGGTGAAAAGCAATGAAAAAATGCTTAAAACTACGCTCAGGGTTATTTTTTTTGAGTTCAAAATGTGGCTAAAATCCATTAATTGCGAGATTCTTACTTTAAATTTTGGTTGCGCAAGTTACATAACAAACCATAAATTTCAAAGGCCATATTCAAGAAATATATATAAAAAAAATCGGCCGCGAAAACATACTTATTTACCTTGATTTTTAAAAGAAAAATCAGCGCGAAAATCATACTGGCTAATATTTTAACGGTAGTGCCTGCCAAAAAAGCCTGAGCATACATTTCAGGGTTAATTTTAGCCACTAACAATATAGAAGCTACCGTTAAAAAGGTAAGCCCGGATATAAAAAAGAACAACAGCCAAAATTGCGGAACCAACCAATCTGCATGGCCGGTATAAGTTAATACCAACGGCGGTACAGCGGTAATAATAACAAACAATAAATACGATACTACGGTAGATGGCAGCTTCAATTTTTTACAGATCTGATAACAATATACAACGCAATAAAAACCCCAACTAATGACAGCACTGCCGTCACCCACTTTACTTCGTGACCGGCAGACTCATCAATTTTATAACCGGCAAAGGCAAACAACCCGATGATCACGATCATTTGGAAGCCTACGCTGCTATACTTGGCATAACTGTTTAGCTGCCTGCCTCTTTCAGGATCGTTCAACGGTTCATTTTTTGACATGCGCAAATTTATTAAACCTATTGTATAATCTTTAGTATTTTAGCAATGCTTTTAAAACCAATAGCTTATTTTGAGGCAATTATCTATATCTATCACGCGTAAACCCAGTAATTTTTTACTGTTAGCACTTATTTTTATTGTTGCAGGCTGCTCGCTCGAAAAGAAAAGCGGCTTCAACCGTTCCATGCAAAATCTTACCGCACACTATAATATCCTGTTTAACGCCAATGAGTTATTACGCCTTAAGCAGGAAAGTTACGCTACATCATTTCCTGATGCCTATACCGAGCTGCTTAATGTTTACCCGGATACTTCATCGCAAAGCGGCACGCCAGATAAGGATATGGAGCTGGCTATCACTAAAGCCAATACCATCATTAACCTTAAAGAACAAAGCCATTATATTGGCAATGCTTACCTGGTTATGGGCAAGGCCCGCTATTTGGAAGGAAGCTATTTTGACGCGGTAGAGTATTTCAGCTACGTAGGCCGTTCTTTTAATAAAAATGCCGCTTTAGTTCAGGAAGCACTCATCTGGAAAGCAAGAGCACTTATATATCTTAAAGATATGCCGCAAGCCAAAGCCGTTATCGATTCGGCCATGCAGAACATCGACCCTAAAAAGCCCAAAAAGAGTTTTGCTGCCGATGTATATGCTACCAGGTTGCAATACAATATCAACACGCAAAATTATGCTGAGGCCGAAGCAGATGCTAAACAGGCCATTGATTACGGCCCTACAAAAAAGCTAAAACTACGATGGACGTTCATTTTGGCACAACTGCAGGAGCTTAATTTAAAACCTGCCGACGCCTATAGCAATTACACCAGTATTGTTCAAAGCAACGCATCGTTTGAGATGGCCTTTAACGCCAATTTAAACCGCATACGCATACAGGATAACCGCGATGGTGTTAAACTAAGCAAAATAGACCTGCTGCGTAAACTGTTAAAGAACCACGACAACAGCGATTTTTTTGATCAGATCTATTATCACATAGCTGCTCAGTATTACCTGACTAAGGATATTGATAATGCCATCAAAAACTACAAGCTATCAGTTTGGCACAGTACCAAGAACCAAACCCAAAAAGGGGTATCATACCTGCGTATTGCCGAAATTGATTTTAAGGACAAGGCCGATTACCCAAGCGCCAAGGTATATTATGATAGCACATTAACTTATTTGCCTACGGGCTACCCGGGCTACCAGCTTATCCTCAAAAAAAGTGACAACCTGCAACTACTCACCGGCTTGCTGGAAACCATATCTCGCGAAGATACCTTGCAGGTACTGGCCGGGCTTGATGAAAAAACGCGCAATACACGTATAGATGCTATGGTTGCCCGTAAAATTGCACAGGAAAAGGCTGCCTCTGAAGCGGTTACCAACACCGGCGATCCGTTCAGTAATAGCTTTAATTTAAACGCGCCAACCGATCCCCTGCTTCAAAACAATCAACTCAATCAGCCCGGACAAAAAGGAGCAAAAGGACAAAACAGACAAATAGCACAAAACGCGCAAGCTAATCAAAATAGTGCCGCAAGCTCTTTCTATTTTTATAACACCAATGCGGTAAGCCAGGGTTATACCTCCTTTAAACGGCAGTGGGGCAACCGTAAACTGGAAGATAACTGGAGGCGCAGTAAGCGATCAAACAGTGGCATGCCTACAAACGCACTGGCTCAGAACGGCGCTACAGATAAGCCTGCTGATGCTAATGGAAAACCCGGTGCTGTTTCTGAAGATGATGGTTATAAAGCACAGCTGGTTCATGACCTGCCGCTTACGCCTGATATGCTCAAGCAATCAAACATCCGTATCTACAACGCTTATCTTGACCTGGGTAACTTGTACCGCGATGTATTGGAAGATAAGAAAGAGGCTATTGCCACCTTTGAAAAAATGCTTGCCCGTTTCCCAGACAATCAGGATAAGCCTGCTATATATTACAACCTGTACAGGCTATATGCCGATATTGATGCCGCTAAATCAGAACTATATAAAAACAAGATCCTGAAAGAATACCCTCAAACCGCCTTCGCGAGGGTTATTCTTGATCCGGAGTATGGCAAAAAACTGGATGACGCCAATGCCGGGTTCAATGTGTTTTACAACAGTGTTTTTGACTTCTATGAGCAAAAGAAATATACCGAAGTAATCAGTAGTGCCGATGATCTGCTGAAAAGATATCCTGATAACCGCTTTGCGGCGCAACTGTATTACTTAAAAGCGATAGCCGCTGGACACCAGGAAAAAATGACACCATTTGTGGCCGATATGACGCAGATAGTTGAAAAATATCCGGATGATGCGCTGGTAACGCCTTTAGCCAAGCAACACCTGGCCTATATTGAAGCTAACAAAACTGATGTAGCCTTAAGACCAGTGGTATTAACCGATGATGATCCGGATGCTATACCATTTACGCCGCCTGTTGCCTATCAAAAACAAACAGAATACCGTAAAGGCTTTATTCCATCGCAACAAGTTGAGGAGTATAAGCACCCGGTTAGCGCACCATTGAATAATCTGGCTGCTGCAAATGGCAAGATCAACACACAGCTAAGCCAACAACAAGGCAAACTGACAGATAACCACATACAGATGCCGGCCTATGAGTTACAACAGGCCAGCAAAACAGGTCAGCCGGATAGTGCAGCTACCCCTGTTAAGGCAGAGGTAAAATCGCTGAACGTTACATCCATATTTTCAAAGCGGGATAGCGCTAATTACTATTTTGCTATAAATGTTACCAGTGGTACAACTAACCTGGCATCTTCACGTTTTGGTATTGGGCAATTTAACCGTACCCGCTACTTTGGTTATGGCTTTAAACATGAACTGGTTAATGCTGGCCCCGATGATCAGATCATTTTCGTTGGCCGCTTTCACAGCCTTAGCGATGCCCGGAAATATGCTAAAAGTATTATCCCGCTGATGCCAGATATCATGAAGGTACCAAAGGATAAATACAGTTTTTTTATCATTACCAAGGAAAATCTGGATAAATTAGCCGATCAAAAAACAGTGGATAGTTATATTGACTATTACCAGAAAAATTATTGAAATGAGAACTACTAAGCCCAAGCTTACCCAACAGGATATAAAACATTATAATTGGTACATATGGCGCACAGTGATAGCAGGCTTTGTATTTGTAGCTATCATGATAGCACTTACTATTTTTGACGTATTTGGTCAGCTACCATCTTTCCGCGATCTGGAAAACCCTAAAAGCAACCAGGCATCTGAGGTTATATCATCTGATAAAAAGGTGTTAGGTACTTATTATATACAAAACAGATCAAACGTAACCTATAAAGAATTATCTCCATATGTGGTCAATGCCCTTGTAGCTACCGAAGATAAACGCTTCTTTGAACACTCGGGTATTGATTTTGGTCGCAGCTTTACTATTTTCCTGCATTTGCTTATCGGTCAAAAACAGGGGGGCAGTACCATTACACAACAATTGGCGCTAAATCTTTTTTCTGAAAGGGCAGCCAACCCTTTTAAACGCATTGTACAGAAGATGCAGGAATGGGTAACCGCTGTAAAGCTGGAACGCCACTACACTAAAGAGGAAATATTAACCATGTACCTCAATACAGTTGATTTTGGAGCTTATAATACCTATGGCATTAAATCGGCAGCACGTACTTACTTTAATACCACCCCTGATAAGCTGACACCAGATCAGGCGGCCTTGTTAGTTGGTATGGTTAATGGCCCGGGTATCTACTCGCCTACCCGCCATCCGGAAAACGCGCTGAGACGCCGTAACCTGGTACTTAACCGAATGGTTGAAAAAGGCGATCTGAGCCAGGGACAGGCAGAAGAGCTTAAACAAAAACCACTTGGGCTGGATTTTCACCCGAACAATCATTTTGACGGGCCAGCACCTTACTTCAGATCGGTATTAAAAAAGGAGCTGCAAAAACTGTTTAAAGAACAGAATATTACCCGCCCCGATGGTAACCCTTATGACCTTGACCGCGACGGCCTGAAAATATACACTACCATTGACGCTACCATGCAGCAATATGCCGAGGAAGCCCAACAGGAGTATATGCGAAACCTGCAGGTACAATTTAATGACCACTGGCGCGGACAGAACCTGGCCAGAAACATCCACAACTTTAAGTTCCTGATCAATCAGGGTATGCTGAGATCTGACCGCTATAAACAGCTTAAGGCCCAAGGAATGGATGATGAAGACATTAAAACGAACTTCAACACCAAAACCACAGTAAACATATTTACCTGGCACGGCGACATCGACACCCTGATGAAACCTATTGACTCTATTGTTTATAGCAAGATGTTATTGCGTAACGCGCTCATGAGTATGGACCCTACCACCGGCTATGTAAAAGCCTGGGTAGGCGGTACCAACTTTGAACATTTTAAGTATGATCAGGTTAAAAACGGTACCCGTCAGGTAGGTTCAACCGCTAAGCCGTTTACTTATGCTGTAGCTATTGACAATGGTTACTCGCCTTGTATGAAGATCAATAACGTGCCCGATACCATTCGTGGATATGGCGAGCCCTGGTGCCCGCGTTCGTCGCCGTCAGAAACTTTACCGGGCTTTATTACCTTGCGCCAGGCTTTGGCACATTCGCAAAACTGGGTAACCGCCCACGTGATGAGTGAGGTTAAACCCGAACCGGTTGTGGAACTGATCAAGAAAATGGGTGTCACCAGCCCGGTACCTCCTTATCCTTCAATTTGCCTGGGTACTTTTGATGCGTCAGTATTTGAAATGACCGGGGCTTACTCCGTATTTGCTAATCATGGCTTATGGACAGAGCCGACCTACATTTTACGAATTGAAGATAAAAACGGCAACGTACTGTATACCCACACCCCAAAAGTGGTACAGGCTATGAACCCGCAAACCGCCTACGTAATGACATACATGCTTAAAGGCGTTATTCAGGATGGTACCGGTTCAAGGCTGCAATGGAAATATAAATTGAACAACCCTATTGGTGGCAAAACAGGTACAACCAATGCCAACTCCGACGGTTGGTTTATTGGTATTACTCCACAACTGGTTACCGGCTTATGGACAGGCTGCGAAGATCGCGACATCGCCTTCCAGTCGACCAGGCTTGGCGAAGGTGCCAATAGCGCCCTGCCTATATTTGCGTTGTATATGAAAAAGGTATATGCCAACCCGGCCCTCGGCATTAAAAAAACTGTTGACTTTGATGCACCTAAAAACGGGGTAAGCATTGTGATGGACTGTAACCAATACAACCAGCAGCAACAGGGCACTAATGAGGTTGATAAAAAGCTGGATTTCTAAGAATTATTCATTAGTTTATCTGTTCATTTAGAAATTAAAAGTTAAAATACAATTTGTCATTCTGAAAGATAGAAGAATCTATTAACAACTTAATATAGTGCAATAGATCCTTCGTACCTCAGGATGACAAATAAGGCATTGTGAGTACTGATCTGGGAAATGGAGAAATTCGATTACAAAATTGCATTAAAAAACATACCGCATAAACCTGGGGTATACCAGTATTGGGATAGTGAGAACGAACTGATTTATATTGGTAAGGCCAAAGATTTGCGCAATCGCGTTGGCTCCTATTTCAATCAGGATATACATATCAATGCCAAAACCAGGGTTCTGGTATCCAAAATTCGCAACATAACATTCACCATTGTTGATACCGAGGTAGATGCCTGGCTGCTGGAAAACAGCATGATCAAAAAGCATCAGCCACGCTATAACGTGATGCTTAAGGATGATAAGACTTATCCCTGGATCATTATTAAAAACGAAAACTATCCGCGCATTTTCTGGACAAGGCGTATCGTAAAAGATGGCTCTAAATACCTCGGGCCTTATGCTTCCGTAAGCATGATGCACAATATCCTGGGGTTGATTAAAGAAACCTATCCGCTGCGTACCTGTAACCTTGCCCTCACGCGCGAGAACATTGATAAGGGGAAATTCAAAGTGTGTTTGGAATATCAGCTGGGTAACTGCAAAGGCCCATGCCAGAATTATCAAACCGAGAATGATTACGATAACAGCATTGAGGAGATAAAAGATATCCTGAACGGCAAGATCGGAGCTGTATTACGCCGTTTAAAAGGTGAAATGGATGTTGCTGTTGCTGAGTATAACTATGAGCTGGCACATCGTCTTAAAAGGAAATTCGACTTACTGGAGAACTACCAGAGCAAATCAACCGTTGTTAACTCATCTATAACCGATGTGGATGTTTTCAGCATAGCCTCTGAAGATAAAATAGCCTTTGTTAACTTTTTAAAGGTGATGAATGGTACTATCATTCAAACGCAAACCATTGAGCTCAAGAAGCGCCTAGACGAAAGCGATGAAGAGTTGCTAACCCTGGCTATATCTGAGTTCAGGAGCCGCTACAACAGCGATTCTAAAGAGATCATCGTGCCTTTTGATATCAATCTTGAAGATCACCCGGGAATTAAGTTTACCGTACCTAAACTGGGCGAAAAACGCAAACTGCTTGACCTTTCGCAGAAGAATGTACAATTCTTCAAAAAAGAAAAGATAGACCAGTATGAAAAGCTAAACCCAGAGATCCGCACCGAACGCTTGCTGACGCAGATGATGAAGGATCTGCGCATGAACCAGTTGCCAAGACATATCGAGTGTTTTGATAACTCCAACTTTCAAGGCAAATATCCGGTATCGGCCATTGTGGTATTTAAGGATGGCAAACCATCTAAAAAAGATTACCGGCATTTCCACGTTAAAACTGTAGAAGGGCCAAATGACTTTGCTACGATGGAAGAGGCTGTACACCGCCGCTACCGCCGCATGCTTGATGAGGGCACCGAGCTACCTCAATTAATAATTATTGACGGTGGCAAAGGTCAGTTATCATCTGCCATGCACAGTCTGAAATTGTTGGGTATTGATAAACAGGTTACGGTAATAGGTATTGCCAAGCGCCTGGAAGAGCTATTTTATCCCAACGATCAATATCCGATGTACCTGGACAAAAAATCAGAGACCCTGAAAGTGATCCAGCATCTGCGCGATGAGGCTCACCGGTTTGGCATTACCTTCCACCGTAAAATACGCGATAAGGGTACCCTTGCCACCGAGCTGGAGCTGATTGATGGCATCGGCAAAACCACCGCCGAAAAGCTGTTGAAATACTTTAAATCAGTAAAAAAGATCCGTGAAGCCAGCGAAGAGATGTTACTCGAAGTAGTTAACCTGAAACAGGCCAAAGCAATTTTAGCTTACTTTGGTGGGGAAGCTGTTGAAGAAGGTAATGGGTAATTATAATAATAAATCCTGTCAATTGCGAGGAGGAACAACGAAGCAACCGCGAACTCTGCAGATTTAGCCTGTAATGTTTGCGATTGCCACGCTACGCTCGCAATGACAATTGATTAAACATATCACACGATATAAAACAAAAAAAGGCTAAAATCCATTACCCTTGTGGTTTTGAATTTTAGCCTTTAGTAAAATTTAGGTTTGTTTTGGTTAGTATGACCACAGGTTGAGCTCCCAGTCCATCAGGTTCTTTTTAACCCGCTCAGACTCATAAAGCTTATCAATACCCTGGGCATAGTCTTTTATACGTTCGTCTTTATCGTTGCTTTCTTTCACGATATAGCTGGTAAATATTCGTTTCATGAAAACATCGTCAAAACTCAGGCCCGTTGCATCGCTGTTACGGCTCGCCACTTCTTTGGTAGCCAGTATTGGTCTTGCTTCAGGGAAATATACCCAAAAAGCAGGCTGGTAATCCAGGTCAACATTACCCGCTTTAGGTTTAATTAACGGTGCAATCCCCACAATGCGCGGCTCAAATACTGAGCGTTGTTTATCAAAAACCCAATCTTCCTTGATACGGAATTTCACCACACTATCCGGATTAAACTCACCGGCCTGCAATGCTGAACTTATTTTATTACCATCTTTATCAAACTTATCCACAACAGAGCTATCGGCCAATTTTGATTTAGCGCCACCTGCCGAAAGCGGTACGGTAAAGGCATCGCCTCCCGGATCATCTCTGGTGGGTATCGGATCATATGCGGTCAATTCACCTGCAGAAATTGCGCTTAACAGAACATCAATTAAACGTGCTTTAGGCGAAGCCAGATATTGGTTCATCTTTTCACGAACGTCAATCTCGCGCCATATGCGTTTAGCATAAACCACGTCATTTTCGCGAATGTTAGGCAACGGTGTAACCCGTGCATTTAAGATATTATTTTTTTTGTAATACCCATCAAGCGGGCGCTCAAACGGCTTATTAGGATCAAAAGCTTTGCGTTTGGCAGTATCAATAGCTGGCTGGCTGGCCACATTGTCCTGCTGGCTTGATTGCTGCTGAACCTGGGGTGCGGTTTGCTTTGTTGTAGCAGTGGTAGTAGCTCTTCTGGTGCGCTTTTTAGCCGGACGCTTCTGCGCAAATACTGCCGAAACACAAACTAAGCACAGCACAATAACTACCAAACTTTTCTTTTTCATACGCTTTTAATTTGCGGATAATACAATCGGGTCAAGTCCTCTCGGTGATCCATCAGGGCCAACCGCTACAATATCTTTAAATATTACGGTAGAGCCTGGTGTAATCGTATTTATAGCAGCACGCATGGCACTTGTAAGTTCAGATCCGCTGCCTGTTAATATAATGGCATCCTGGCGGGGCTTTACTATAAGTACGGTAAAACGTGTTACGTTAAATTTAGCATCAAAATCAAAATTATCTAATCTGGCAAATACCCTATCCTGCGCGCGGATGTTGGCTGCGCTGGTATTACCGCCACTTTTACCTGCAAACTGCGGTTTAGGGTCAGGGATCCGTTTTACACGGAATAATGACGAGCCTAAAACCATACCTTTTTCGCCGGTTACGGTCACTGTAGCGGTACCCGGAGTACTCACGGTAGCTGTATAATGACCACCGCTGCCGCTGATAGAACCACCAGACATGTTTACCTTCATACTCTCCTTAGGCACACCAGGTGCTGATACAGAAAGCGGATTAGGTACACCAATGTATAATACATTCATTTTGTCAGGTGATACAACTGCCGATGGTTTAGCCACCATGTAGGATGCTGATATAGGATATACCTTTGGCGGGCCCTCAACCTGTTTAACTGATAAACTACCAGTCCAGGTATGTAAACCTTCGCCGCTCGCAGTAGCTGTATAAGTACCTACACCATTTGAAGTAGGTACAGATGAACCGCCAACCGTAATTACCGGATTTGATTTTTGATCGTAAGCTGTCAGGTAGATTTCAGCTTTGTATTGCTGCCCTGCCAAAACATAACTGCTTGGCGCAACGGCAACCGCTTTAAACTGATTTAAAGTTACCTGAGCAACATCCACTTTACCTAATATCTTTTTCACCACTTCGTTTTCGGCGTTTTTGTTATCTGCCTGTATTTTAGCTAATGTTGTTAAAGCGGCACCCAATGGAATACCATCACCAAAATAGGCCTGCTGCCAGCTTTTATTTTTAGTAGCAGCAGCATTTAAAGAAAAATTAACACCGCTACTGTCCTTACCTAATATTTGCATTAAATGGATGCGTGTACTTTCAATTTTTTCTTTTAATACATCAGCTTTTTTCGCGTTGATCATTACTTCCGGAGATATATCCAGACTTTCTCGTGCATCAACATCACCGGTTTCGGCATTAATACCACCACCTCTTTTGATTAATTCTGCTTTTAACTCTTCGATATATCCGTTCAGATCGTCTGCCGCTTTACTTGCCGATTTTGCTTGTTCCTCCAATTTTTGAGCCTTTTCGGGCTGCTCTTTCAACTTGGTAGCCTCAAATGCAGAATACGTGCTTTGCAAGCTGGTAGTAACGTTATTTCTTGACTGATCTAAACTGCTTGTAATATTTTTAAAGGCGTCTAACAGGCTATCCGGAACATTCAGGGCAATTAAGCCTAAAAGCACCAGGTATAATATACCTATCATCCGCTGTCTTGGGGTTTCCTTACCTCCGGCCATCTATTATAAACTTATCTTGTAAAAAATCTATTTTATATTAATTAACCGCGGGGTTGGTTCATTGCTGTTAACATGTTACCGTAAACTGAGTTTAACGATGCCAGGTTTTTAGCTAAACGGCCCACTTCTTCCTTAAACTGCCTTGAATCATCTAACGATTCATTAAAGTTGTTCATGGTTAGTGACAGATTTTTATAAAAATTGTTCATTGATTTCAAATGCGCGCTTGAATCCTGCAACTCCAGTTCATAAACAGCATTCAATTCGGCCAGGTTGCGGCCCAATTTATTTACCTGCTCATGGTATGTTTTTGAATCGATATTTGAGTTGGCCATTTCAGCTAAATTGGCTGATGCCTTGTCAAAAGCGCTGCTTAATTTATCATAGCTTGCTGATGCTGTTTTTACTTTATCGGTAAAAGCAATAGTGGCTTCGCCCGCGTCAGTTACTCTTGATATAGCTGCAACTTTATCGCCAAATGTTCTTAAGCCATCGCCAAGGCTGCGCACCAAATCAGGACCTATTTTGGCATCTTCCAGCATTTTATCTAAAGCCTGAGTATTGTTTGCCGTATTGCTGATCACCGGTCTTGCTGATGCCTTTGGTAATTCACCGCTAAAATCCTCGCTCAATTCGGGGTAAACGCGTACCCAATCAATATCTTTATCTTCTCTCTGTAATCCTAATAAAAAGAACAGTATTGCCTCAGCTCCTAATCCAACGGTTATAAATGTTGATGCCATTGGCCAGTGCTGTATTTTAAACAGCAAACCGATGATAACTACGGTTGCCCCAATTGATATTATGTTTCCTATTCCGTATGGTTTTTTCTTCCCTGCCATAATAATTCAGAAATAAATTTTAGTTAGATGGATGTATTTATTAGTTTGTTTATCGTTTGTCTTTAATATCACGGCCCAGGTATTGAGTTACGCAGCGAAAACCGATGTATGATTTAGCGGTATCCTGGTATTCATACGTACGGGTTGCATTTTGCAAAAAGTATCCAACATCTTTCCATGAGCCGCCGCGTACAACTTTACGTTTAAGCACTTCCGGATCGGTTGATTTAGCTTCGTAATTAAATGTTGGTGCCAAGTCATGCACAAATGATGATGCTGATTCATCAAATGAAGATGCTGTCCACTCTGCTACGTTACCCGCCATATTATACAACCCATAATCATTAGGGAAGTATGAGCGTACATTTACCGTATAAGCACCACCATCATCTGTATAATTGCCACGACCTGGTTTAAAGTTGGCCAGTAAACAACCCTTTGCATTTTTAATATAAGGGCCACCCCAAGGGTAATCGGTACCTATCCTGCCGCCGCGGGCAGCGTATTCAAATTCGGCCTCAGTTGGCAAGCCGTAAGGCTGGCGGTGAGGTAAGCGACGTGAATCTTTATAAGCATCGTTATAACGTGTACGCCATACGGTATACGCTCTGGCCTGTCTCCAGGTTACGCCTACTACCGGATAATTACGGAAGGCAGGATGTGAGAAATAACCTTCAACCATAGGCTCATTGGCCGCGTATGAAAAATCGCTCAGCCAAACCAGTGTATCGGGATAAACCGCTACGGTATCGCGCATAATAAAATCAGAACGTCTTTTGGTTTTATCGCCTTTATAATTGGCTGCATCACGCAATACCATGATGGAGTAGTTATATTTCAACATCCTAACGTCGATCTCATTGCGATCAAATACACGGTCCTCACCCTGGTAATACATGCCCTGTAGTTTTTGAGCATTGCCTGTCTGGCCTTTTTTATTGCTCCAGATAGGGTTTTTCTTTACGTATGTCCAATTGATGAATTTTTTGCCGGTGTTGTTGGCTGGAGCGCCTTTAGGCTGCAGATAATATTTATTATCGTTTACGTAATTGGTAATGGCTATGGAGTCGCGCACCCAATATACAAATTGTTTATACTGACTATTGGTAGTTTCAGTTTGATCCATGAAGAAAGGAGCCACAGTAACTTGCTTGGTTTGCGATATTTGCGCAAAAGTCACATCCTGATCGGTTTGTCCCATCAGAAAAGTCCCGCCGGGAATATAAACCATGCCGTACGGTACTTCTGACCTGAACGACCGTTGCTGAATCCCGGTAACCTCTCCCCTGTCTCCTCCCGTGCTGCAACCGCTCAATATCCCGCAAGCTAAAACAACTATTAAAAAGTATATCTGCTTCATTTTTAAACCAATTCAGTTATATAAACCATAACACCATATGACACTCCGAATATATCAAAAATTTGCGCCAAGAACGGCAAAAACATTTCAATTAAAGCCGCTATATAGCCAAAATAAATGAATTGCGCATTATTTTTGCGTTAAATTATGGTATATTATAAAGCCACTAAGCTAATCACAATGATGTAAATTAGTTGGCATTACTACGCTTATAATAAAAAAAAAGTTACAATAGAAGCTAAATACTTTACAATATTTATTTGTTCACTAACTTAACATATTGCTCTATAGCCATAGTCATTGACGGAGCCGCGGGGGTTGGCGCCGGAATGTCCAGGATCAGTCCTGCTTCGAGCACGGCCTTATGGGTTGTAGCCCCAAAAGCCGCTATGCGTGTATTGTTTTGTTTAAAATCAGGGAAATTCTTATATAATGACTGAATGCTTGACGGACTGAAAAAGGCGATCACATCATAAAATACATCGGCCAGATCAGACAGATCACTGCACACTGTACGGAACAGCACAGCAGGTGTAAAGTTATAACCGTTTTCAAGCAGGAAACGTTGTGTTTCTTCGGCAGCAACATCAGAACAAGGGTAAAGGAATTTTTCGGACGAATGTTTTTTCAGCACCTCTGCCAGATCTGCAGCGGTTTGTTTGCCAAAAAATATTTTACGTTTCCGGTACTGGATATACTTTTGCAGATAAAGGGCAATAGTTTCTGAAAGGCAGAAATATTTCATTTCTACAGGCACTTCAAACCTCATTTCTTCGCATATGCGAAAAAAATGATCGGCAGAATTACGACTGGTGAAGATAACCGCGGTAAAATCGCTCAGGTTGATCTTCTCTTTCCTGAAGTCTTTTGCCGGAACACCTTCAACATGAATGAATGACCTGAAATCAATTTTCAGATTTAGCTTTTTAGCCAGTTCAGCATACGGATTCTTATCGTTTTCGGGTTTTGATAAAGTAACTAAAATACTTTTAACCTTTTTCTTTCTGTCTTCCAAATCAATTCTATTAACTAACTAAATTCTAATGTTCAATGCCTTTATCAAAATTAAAATAGGGCAAATTTCGAGGGCACAAAGATACGTAAATAAATAAAACTTATGAA
>NZ_JBCECK010000005.1:0-89536 GCF_039207105.1 Mucilaginibacter sp. | reverse complement strand
CGTTCTATGTGATAAAGATGTGATTATTAGTGAAATAGTGGGAACCTGTACAAGCTCACTTTTTGGCTACAGAAGCCCAGCTTTAAACTACATTATTAACAATCTATTAATCCAGGATTATATTTTTATTAAACCAGGCACTAATTATTTGCTTATTAGGCGATAATCTTCATTATTAGCCATTATTTTCTTTATTGATAATTTTAATTAGCAGTAAAGTGCATTCAAAGCCGCACAAGTTTTTACTAACTACGGTACTTATTCTCTCGCATTAGGTATTGATGCTGTTTCGCTTTTCCACTCAAAAGGAATTACAGACCATTTAAAACCACCACTATAATTATAGATTAACATTTAACTACCATTGCTTAAAACAAGCCATTAAATTAAATCTAAAAGTAAATAAACATCGTTTACAGATAATTAAATGAGCTACAATTGGTGCAAAAGCTTTAGCGTTTTGATTTCCTATAGGTTAACACTATTTCCCGTTTTGCTGACAGTTACATGCCTTATAGAAATAAATTAGCACTTTTGGGTGTTTAACACATATCAGCATAGCGTGAAAATGTTAAACAGACAAATTGATGTGAGCTATTTAGGAGGCCTACACGTGTGAATTGCAATCGAATTCATACTATATTATATGGCCAAATTAGTATTCATAGTTAATAATAAAATATTATAATTGAAATCAGAGACGGGTCTTTTTATGCTGAATAACAACATTTTTACAAAGCATGAATTTTACCCAATGCACTCAAATTGAAAAACGGGAGTCTTTTTTTGAAAAAAAAGAAAACTTTTTTTCAAGTGACACATCACTGATTTCTTTAGAATGTAAATGGCTTAAAAACAGTGGTATTAAGCCATACAAACATTAACTTTTTTTGTTCTTTGAAAGGCTTTTTTTGCGAAATTTTCATTTTTTTGCCCAATCCAATACAACTTTTTTATATTAAACAGCGTTTAGTTATTCTAAATGTAGATTTTTTTAACTTTTAAACAACCCCCTTAAGTAATTATTTATGAAACTTTACAAAAAAATAATCCTGGCAAACTCGTTATTATTAGTATTTTTTTCATGCAAAAAAGAAAATAATATTGAGCCTGCTCCTCAGCCTGCAGCAGATGTGCAGACGGTGGATGCTACAGCGACTAACAGCGTTGTAGCAGCAGCATTAATTACCAATTTAAAATCGGGTACGTCAAGAACCTACACTCAAACCACTTTAGCAACCAACGCGGTATACTATACCGACAGAACTTACAAGGTAACCTCAGTACCTTCCGCTTTATCAGGTGCTACGTTAATCAGAACAGCTTGTGATGATAAAACTAACACTTCAAACAATGTATCATTTACATTATCACAAGCAGCAACAGTTTACGTTGCATATGATTCACGAGCCAACTCGTTACCAAGCTGGCTAAACAGCTGGACTAAAACAAGCTCTACTATTGGCATTAGCGATGCTGATGTATCTAAACTTAATGTTTACAGCAAAAGCTATGCTAAAGGAACAGTAACACTGGGCGCCAATATGGCTGCACCGGCAAGTGATGTTCATTGCAATTATGTAATTGTAGTAAAAGCCGGAGCCGCAACAACAGATCCGGGTGATGCAACAACACCTGTTTCTGGTAGCTTTATGCTTGGCCTAAACATGCACTCTATTGGCAACGCGGCTTATTCACCAGTAAGCATGACTAACCAAATGAGCATGTTGAAAAAAATGGGTATGAAAGTAGCCCGTCAAAATTTCAACATCAGCAGCGATGGTTCGGTATCAAGCCAATCAGCCTTTACCCAGCTAATGAGTGCAGGTTCTTCTGCTGGCATAACCACTTTAGCCATGATTAATATTACCAAGATCAACTTTAACGCTTCTGAGAGTACCAACTACAATTCAGGTAAAGCTTTCGGTGCCGCGGTAGCTTCTAAAAACTCAAAATACTTTACCTACTATGAGTTAGGTAACGAACTTGATAATAAAGCCATAAACTCAGGCGATGGTGATGTGGCATCAAACTACAACAGCACCAAATTAAAAACAACCGCCGCCTTCCTGAAAGGTATGGACGAAGGTATCAAATCAAAACAACCCGGTGCTAAAACCATGATAGACGGCAGCTGGAAACATTTTTACTTTTTACAGTACATGCAATCATATGGTGTGAAATTTGATATTGTTGCCTGGCACTGGTATTCAGATATGGAAAGTGCAATAGCATCTTCTTCATCTCCTGACATTACTAAAAAACTATCAAGCTTATTTAGCAAACCAATCTGGTTTACAGAAGTTGGTCAGCGTTGGAAAAACGTAAGTAACATTGATCAAATGCAAAGCAGCTTTACCAATGCTTTCATTAAAAGGATGAAAGCCAACAGCCAGGTAAAAGCCGGCATATTTTACGAGCTTTTTGATGAACCAGCCAGAACAGGTGCAGAAGGACATTATGGTTTTGTTAAATGGACTAAACCATACAGCTCATGGGCTTACAAAACAGTAGCTACAAGCTTATTTTAACTAAACACTTTAATTCTCTTACAGTTCAAAAAAAATCTTCATAGGTCAAAAAGCCGCCCCCAAAAAGGGTGGCTTTTTGGCTTTTATAGTTATTTACAGCAAAAAGTGCCCATCATTTTACATTTATCAACCATTAAGCTAAAATTATATCACTTAATACGTATAAAAAGCTATATTAGCTTCATATAGACTAACTTATGCTATTAAAAAGAACCATTACATGTTTCTGCTTTTTAATGCTGCTATTTCTTGGTGCTGTTAAAGCTCAGGTTTCTTTCCGTTGGGGTATAAACGGACACCCACTTACTCAATTTGATTACAGCAAGAATACCTGGGACCAGCAGATATCTTTTTTAAAAGATCTGAAACTAAACACCTATCGCATCGATGTTCCGCTTAACCCGCAAGGACTTCCTAAAAATGAAACCGCGTTTCAGAATATATTGGATAAACTTAATTCCAATTCTATCACCCCATTTCCGGTTTTGATCATCAGCGGCCTATCTGGCTTAAACGCCGAACAGGTTTATACACTTTGTAATTCCCAGGGAAAAGCCTTTGGCTTAAAGTATGGTAAAAACCTACCCTATCTGGAAGTTGGTAATGAAGAGGATAATAAAATAATAGTTTCCGGAAACGGCACTAAAGCCAGTGATTATGACGCCGACAAGGCCTCCAGGGTAATAGCAAAACTTAAGGGGTTTATTGATGGTTTAAAATCGGTACAACCTGATGTAAAAGTTAGCTTATCATTTAGCTGGGTACATTTTTACTACCTGGAAATGCTAAAGCAAAACAATGTTAATTACGATATTGTAGGTTGTCATTGGTATTCGAATATGGGAGGGGGCGATATTACGAATGCAAATCAATTTGGTAACGTTTTAAAAACGGTTAAAGACCGCTTTAATAAAGATATATGGATCACTGAATTTAATTACTGGAAAGGAACCAAAAACAGTGATTATACAAAACAGGCAGATTACTTAGGTAAAAGCCTCAAAGCTATCGTTTCGTCAAACCTTGTAAAGGGTTTTTTCATCTACGAACTTTTTGATCAAAATTTTATCAGTCAACGTTCAAAAGACGAGGCCAGTTACGGCATCCTGAGTAAAGACGCATCAACAGCAGATTATCAGAAAAAGGACATTTACCTTGTTTATAAATCATTTATAAACGCAAATGTAAATGCCAGCAGCCGGTAAGCTGCTGTATTTTATTTTACGGATAAACAGCTTTTACGTTCTCTATATAATAAACATTGTCCTGATAATCGTAGTTGCTGCCCGACTGGCCTAAAAAGTCGCCTCCTATAATGTAACTATTTGGACGCTCCTTACCTTCTGAATCAATAGCTTTCCAGATCCTGAATGCTATTTTATTTTTAAAGTTCTTCTTACGGTCGGTATTGGATGTTCCCATTACCAAACCAAATTTTTCTTTCGGATCGAATGATGTAAAGCGAATATTTGGACCACTATACATCTTTGGCAATAATATTTGATTTGCACTCAGGTCATTATAAAACAACTTCTTTACCTGTGTACTATCGTGATAGTAGTATGCCAGGGTATCACCCTCTTTACGTGAATTGCGTGAATGATAAGCCGCCAATTGCCTTATTTTTACGGGGTTGTTTAAATCGGCTTTTTGAAAATAAGAAACCGCTACTTCATCAGTATTCGGAATAATTGCCTCTCCCTGCGATCCGTTATCAAAATACCTAAAACCAATATTGGTGGTAAAGTTTAAAGTGTTGAGCATTTTTTGCAGATCGGGTTCCCAATCGCCCTCGGCCCTGTATTGCCATAACCCACTTAAATAAGCTCTTTTTATGGGCTGTGCACTATCGTTGGTATACAGGTATAGTTCGTCATTAACCCTTAAACAACTGCTTTGCAACGGCCATTGGTAATTCATTGATTTGGCATACCTTAATAATTTAAATTGCAAATTAAACAGTGCTGCCCACCAAACAGATGCAGTTCTTTTTTCAATCGCGGCAGCAGTAAAAGCAACTGTAACATCGGTACTATCATTCGCTTTAATAACTATTGGGAACGCGCTTTTATCAACATTAAGGTTGTTTATCTTACTGATCTTCCATAAGCCACTGCTTGAGAAAGCTGCTTTGCTAATGATGAGCTTCTCATTGTTATTGTTTTTTATACGGAGCGTAACCTGATCATGATCCTGCTCGTTCTGTTTTTTACCGGCGTTCGCCACTGCCTTCCACTTATCGCCCAGGTGAGTAAAAACCAGGTGGTCATTACTTAAAAAGTTATCCAGGTTCTCAATAACAACATGCTCTTCCGGATGAATATGTGATACCCGGTTAGATGCCAGATAGAAATTACTTTTATGCTTGTAATTAGCTACTGTGATAAGTCTTTTATCACTCTGTAGCAAATTATATTTAATCTTCAGCACGCAGCCTAATGCCAAATTAATGAGGATGCCGGCAATCAATATGATTTTGCGGGCGAAAGCCTTGCGCACAAAAATGAATATGATGGCAATAGCTACGAACAAACCAATACCAATAAGCAAGGGCAATAAAACATTTAACAATGCACTAAGTCCATCCAAATTTAAATTAACGGATGTTGATATAGCCTCAGCAGCTACAATACTTAGTAACAGAAAAAATAAAAGCAAACTAATGGGAAACTTCTTCATGATTTTAAAAAACTGAACTGATAAAAATTAACATGTGAAAAAGGTATTCTCATCATAGCAAAAGGAGATTGGTTGTAGTTGGCTACGGACTGGTTGATCCGAATTTGTAGCCAAGGGAAAAGCGCAGGGTATTGGCCAGGGGGCTTTTATCCTGGCTGGCCGCCAGGTATGAAAAATCGATATTCAGGTTATTGGTTACTAATCCAAAGCCCAGGGTAACATAGCTTCTGTTGCCTTTATTAGGGTTTTCATAAAAGTAACCAGCCCTTAAGGCAAATTTATTGTTGTACCAGTATTCGAGCCCGGTTGAATAATTAATTTCCTGCAGCTCCTCTTTAAGGCCTCCGGGAGCATCTGTGAAAGAGCCCAGGATACCCGAAACAACAGACCGACTATCATCCCGGCCTTTAATTATATTGCCAACACTATCCCGGATAGGTGGGGTTGGCACCAAAAATTTATTCAGATCAAGCGCAAAGGTTACTTTATTTACATCATCTAAAAACAAGGTATTGGCTATACCTACTTTCAAGTTGGCGGGCAAAAACAATTGCGGGCCTCCTCTGGAGTAATTAACTTTTGTACCAATGTTTGATATGTTTGCGCCAAAGGAAAATATAGCATCTTTGTTAAACTGTACCGTATTATGTGTTGAAAACAAAGATACATCGGCCGATACAGCATTTACCGGATTAGATTGCGCGGCGGTTAAACCAAAACCGCTGTATAAACCAGAATGAATATAACGCAACGTTAATCCTAATGAAAGTTCTTCACCAAATTTGCGGGCAAAAGTTCCGTCAACCGAAAACTCACTGGGGTTGTAGGTTCCTTGCGATATCAGGTTTTCATCAACCAGGTTAATAGTGCCTAAATTAAAATACCTTAAAGAAAAGCCTAAACTGTTTCTGTCCGTAAGCTTTTGGGCATAACTTAAATAAGCCAGATTAATATCGGAAACAAGTTTCCGTAACCAAGGGGAGTAAGACAGGCTCACAGTGGATTTATCTTCCAGAAAAGGAAGCTTGGCAGCATTCCAATAAACAGAATTGGCATCGGGCGATATCGCTACGCCCGCCTCGCCCATAGCGCCTGAACGTGCATCGGGCGATATGGTTAAAAAAGGCACAGCTGTTGGCAAAGCCGTATTATTGCTGCCATTGGTATTAAATACCACCTGGGCCTGGGCAATATTACAACACATGCTATAGCTCACTATAAGCAGGGCACATAGTTTAAAACCAAAAAATCTCATAATCTACTGTTAAGACATGAAAAATTTCACGTCGGGGTGTGATAAGGTAAGCTTAGGTAGGTAGATGTAGATACGAAGAACTTAATAGGCGTTTTTCTCGCCTTTAAAAATGTTGTAGATGGTCATGAAAACAATTTTTATATCAAGCTTTAATGACCAGTTTTCCAGATACCAGATATCGTGCTCAACACGTTTTTCCATCAATTCAGTATTCTTGGTTTCGCCCCTAAAGCCATTCACCTGGGCCCATCCCGTAATGCCTGATTTTAAGAAGTGACGTACCATGTATTGATGAATAATTTCGCCGTACTGCTCTGTCATCGATAAAATGTGCGGCCTTGGGCCAATTACACTCATATCGCCAAACAACACATTGATAAATTGAGGAAGCTCATCTATACTGGTTTTACGAATAAAACGGCCAATAGGTGTAACCCTCGAATCGTTTTTGGTGGCCTGAACAAACTTACCTTCTTCCTGTATCTGCATACTTCTGAATTTGTAACAGATAAAGGGCTGGTTGTCTTTCCCGCTGCGTAATTGCTTGTACAAAATTGGTCCGGGGCTTTGCAGTTTAATAATTAGCCCTAAAATTGGGTAAAGCCAACTTAATATAAAAACAAGTACAAGCGAGCTGAAAACAATATCAAACAGGCGTTTTACAAACCGGTTTTCCATCTCTTCCAAAGGCTCCTGCCTCAGGCTCAAAATTGGAAAATCATCCATGTAGTTTACTTTAAAGGATGCTTTAAAGTAGGTATCCCAATCAGGTACAAATTTTAAACGTACACAGTGTTTTTCGGCAACCTCCATTAAGTAGTTTGCATCGGCAATTTTATCAATGGGCATGGTAACATACACTTCGTTCACACCATTTGCAGCGGCGTTCAAAATATATTTTGTTACCGATTCATGGCTGGGATGTTCGCTATCTTCGCCAGATCCGTCATCCTTGTTCAGGAAACCCTTAAATGAAAAGTGATTTTCTGCGTTTTCAAAAAACATAGCCAGCCTTAAACCCATGCTGTTGTTGCCCAGTACAGCAACTGATTTATTCACATTGAAAAAGCGTTTTAACAAAAACTCAAACAATGTGCCCAAAAACCGGCTTACAATAAGCCCTATAAAGATGAGGTTAAAATAAATAACCGTGAACCTTATAGATTTGTTAAAATCCTTTGCAATTAATACAAAAGACATGAAGAAAATAGCGAATAAAATAAATGTTTTTATTGAGCCATTATAGATTTTAACATGTTTTTGCGTGATGCTTCCTTTATAAACACCGCTAATTGAAGCGGCCAAAATCCACATGTAATTGCTAACAAACAAAAAGTTGACATAATCTTCAAATGGAGTATTTAGAATTTTGAAAGCAGCAATGAAACATAAATTAATTAAAATCAAATCTGTAACCCTCAAAACAAAATATAGCAGGTATAGGTATTGTGTTTTCATATAATTGTGATTTATAAAAAATAAAAAACGAGGATCATTATTTTTTAACTAATCATTTAAACCATTTTTAACTTAATACCCGGGCTGTGATTAAATCACAACCCTGCACACATTAAGTTATCAGAAGTTAGAATGAAGCATTGATTGGAGGCATCGATTATCATTTCTTGAACTATAATTTTCAATTAGAATATCAAGTTTAAAAAGTGCTTATTGGTGCTTATAAATGCGGCTTTAGTCCTCAATATAAAACTTTGGCTCTTTTGCACAGGCGTACAATTTGTCGCGGTTTTTATCCAGCAAATTTTTCCACCAGAACAAGTATTTACGCGGATATTTCAAATGACTGTAATGGTCAGCACGTGAAAGGCCTTCTAGAGCAAGCAACTTATACATTACCCTGCGTGAATGATCAACCACTGAATGTGATTGTATGGTATATCCAAATTCAATACTAATGCGTCGATTTGTTTTATCCAGCAGTATTTGATTAAAAATTTCAATGTGGAAGGTGGAGAAACCCTTTGTTTTAAGAAAAGGTTTGTTTTTTGCTAATTTCAACTGCATAACTTTAAGTTTTAGTAGTCCATGAAAATTGATTTTTATTTATTTTGATGAGTCATGCCCATAGGTAGCGGCATGGCTGGTAACATTTGCTAAAGGGCGGCCTATACTGTTATAATAAAAGCCTAATTGCTCCATTGAGGTAACATCATAAAGGTTGCGGCCATCAAAAATCACTTTGTTTTTTAAGCGGTTTTGTATCTGATCAAAATCCGGGTTTCTGAAAACCGCCCATTCTGTTAAAATGAACAGCGCATCTGCACCATCAAGAACTTCATAAGGGTTTTGACCGTAGCTTACTGGCAGGTTGGTATAATTATCAAAATTATTGATAGCCTCAGGGTCAAACGCGGTTACTGTTGCGCCGGCTGCTAAAAGCTCCCTGATCACAGTAATGGCCGGTGCTTCCCTGATATCATCTGTTTCTGGTTTAAAAGCCAGGCCCCAAACGGCAAACTTTAATCCGGAAAGGTCATTGTTAAAATAGTTAACGGCCTTTTTAACGATGATGGATTTTTGTTTTTCATTAACATCCATCACAGCATTCAGTATTTTAAAATCGTACTGGTTTTCGATGGCTGATTTTGACAAAGCCTGAACATCCTTAGGAAAACAGCTGCCGCCGTAACCAATACCCGAAAACAAGAAGCGCTTGCCTATCCTGTCATCAGTACCTATACCTAAACGTACCATATCAACATCGGCTCCCACCTTTTCGCAAAGGTTGGCTATTTCGTTCATGAAGGTAATTTTGGTAGCCAGGAATGAGTTAGCAGCGTATTTGGTTAATTCAGATGAGCGTTGATCCATAAATATGATCGGATTACCTTGCCTTACGTAAGGTTGGTATAAGCGGCTTAGTAAAACTTTAACTTTATCACTTTCGGTACCTATAACAATTCTGTCAGGGCGCATAAAATCTTCAACGGCAACACCCTCACGTAAAAACTCAGGGTTTGAAACCACATCAACTTCTATAGAGGTATTGGCTTCAAATACTTCTTTAACCATATCAGCTGTACCAACGGGAACAGTTGATTTAGTGATGATCACTTTATAGCCTTTAATTAAACGGGCAATATCAGCCGATGCATTTAATATGTAAGTTAAGTCTGCAGAACCGTCCGCTCCCGGAGGAGTTGGTAGTGCCATGAAAATAACTTCGGCATCCTCTATAGCTTCTTCAAGCCTGGTAGTAAAGTGTAAACGTTCCTGAATAATGTTGCGGTGAAAAAGCTGCTCAAGACCTGGCTCGTAAATTGGCAGGTGGCCTTCCTGCATCATTTTCACTTTTTGTTGATTAATGTCAACGCAAACAACTTTGTTTCCTGTTTCCGCTAAACATGTTCCTGTAACAAGGCCTACATAGCCAGTACCTACAACTGCAATATTCATAAATGACAAATAAGGTTAAATTATTAATAATGAATTACTTAAATATGATGGGTATTAAATTTTCTGTTTGTTATACACGCGATGGTGTTTTGCCTTTCCTAACCAGGAATTTTTCGTAAGCGGTAACTATTGAAAGGTAATAGCGTAATTGAAAAACGGTTATTTTTTGCATCAGGCTCAGATCCTTACCCCTACTGTTAATCAATTGGATGCTTTTAACGGGTGGCCTCAGGTCGTAAATAAAACGGGTAATGGTTTTGATGATACTGTCTTTACCATCGGCCGAGAACTTGGCTTGTCCGCCTCCTACGCGTTTAGCTTTGGTTACCAGTTCATCCATATGATACCGAGCCGGGTGATTAACAATAGCTGTATCTACATAATGGATAGGTATACCCGCTTTTTGTGCTCTTACAGACCACTCATAATCGCCACCCGACATTAAATTTTCGTTAAACAGTCCGGCTTTATCGAAGGAGCTTTTGTAAGTGAAAATATTTGCAGTTACAGCTGTTGAATCATTTTTAACATATAGCTCCTGGTTAAAGGCATATATCTTTTCGTACAACTCAACATTCACTAATTTTGGCGAACGATAAAACAGATCTATCCTCCCGGCAATGCGCCCAACTTGTGGATTACTGAGCATATAACCTACACCTTCCGTAAGCCAGTTTTTATCAGGAATACAATCAGAATCAGTGAATGCGATAATTTCACCTTTAGCTATTCTGATACCCGCATTACGTGATGCGTATGAACCCGGCTTAGCTTCGTCAATAACTACACAGTTATCAGGTGCTCTGAAAGCGGCACTTGGTAACGAGCCTGGTTTATTATTAACCACAATGATCTCAAACTGCTCAGACGGATAGGTTTGAACTGATAAAGCATCAAGACAAAGAGACAGGCTATCCCAATCGTTATACGTTGGTATAATAACGGTTACAAATGTTTTAGGCATGAAACTTATCAGTTTATAGTGTGTGAAAGATTTTTAGTTACTAAGCAATTTAAGCGGCTTTAAGTAGCGTTTTAGCTGGGTTTTAAAAACCTTACCTTTTGATATATCCAACAAATTATTTTTCAGATACTCATTTGCGAACTCAGGGATATCATCAACCCGGGTCATCAGCTCCATATAGATGTACGTATCTATCAGCCTGTTTAATTTGGGGGTAAGCAGATCGCTTTTTTCCAGATATGCTTTGATGTTTTTGCGGAGTTCGATCCTGTTGGTAATTATTTCTTCAACCCGCTTTTTGTTTGTGCTTTTTGATATAGAGCTTTCAGCTTTATATATATTGGTTTGCAGCGAACCTTCATAAGCAAATTTGGCACCGCTTTGTAGTAACCTGAACAGCAGATCATACTCCTGCGATGATGTTTTTTGTGTATCCCAGCCATTTACCTTTACCAGGCTGTCTTTTCGCCAAAGGTTTGAACTGGTTATACCTAAGTTTGAGTTGATCAAGCCCTCCCAGGGATCTGGATTTGCAAACTTGGTATGTGTTTTTATTTTGCCGTTGACGGAATAAATTAAGGTATGGTTACCAATGATCACATCGGCCTGCATGCGTTCGGCCGTTAAATATTGTGATTCCAGTTTAACCGGTTTAAGCTCATCGTCGGCATCTAAAAACTGTATGTATTGTCCTTTAGCCTCTACAATGCCTTTATTTCTTGCTGCCGGCGCTCCTTTAGTCAATTCGCTTAGTACAGAAATAATTTGCGGGTTACTTTTTTTGAGATCGAGCAGCTTTGAGAAAGTATTATCGGTTGAGTTGTTATCAACCAGTATTATCTCATACTCTTTCAGCGTTTGCTGTAAAACGCTTGATACTGCTCTTTCTATAAAATCAGCACAATTATAGCAGGGTATTATTACCGAGATCTTCATAAGCAAAGCTTTTAAAAGAGATTAATTTGCACCCCTGAATAATTTATATATGGCTTTTAATTCGGTATTCATTAACCAGAATACTACCAGGAAATAACTAATGAACAGCGCTATACCTCCACTGATATAATGCAAGTGAGCTACAGCAAAAGCATAACCAACTGCGCATGAAACAAGTGATGCAGCCAAGGGGCCTTTAATAGCTTTCAGCATATCTACTATCCTGATTTTAACCGCCGATATTTTTGTGAAGCTATATTGCGCTACTACTACTACCACAAATTTATTAAACAGTATAGCCCATGCCGCGCCTACAATGCCGTTGTACTTAATACCAAAAGCAAGTGTTGGTAAAAAGATAAGCGCTTTTACAATTTGCAATTTCATTTCCAATCCCGGGCGACCAACACCACGCAGCAAAGCGGTGTTACCACTAACCAGAATGTGAAGCATTACCGAGCCGGCTAATATCTGCAGCGGAACAACCGCTTCCTGCCATTTAAGACCGAATACATTCTCAACAAATGGTTTACCTAATACAATAAAGAAAACCATGATCGGGAACACCACTATACAGTTAAACTGCACTACTTTTAGGTAATAACCCTTTAAGGCCTGTGCATCGTTTTGTTTGCGGCCATAAACCGGGTACATCACATTATTGATAACGGCCATGATCCGGCTTCTGAAAGTATCGGTTAGTACAAACGCCAGGGTGTAGATACCTAAAACAGATGCGCCCAAAAGTTTACCTATAAGCAGGTAATCAATATTATTATACATGTAGTTCAATATGTTTGAACCGGTGGTGTACGCGCCGAAGCCAAAAATATCTTTAAACGCCTGCTTGCTCCACATAAACTTTGGCAGCCAACCTGTTGCTTTAAAATAAAGCGGCATAGATATTACCACAATAGCAACTGAGTTAAAAACCAGCGCCCAAACACCAGCACCCCAAAAAGCCAGTGCCAATGCTATTATACCAGCGGCTATGTTTGATGCATTATCAATAAATGCTATTTTTTTAAAATCCATGCTCTTGGTAAGCTGCGCCTTATGCACCAGGTTAACCGGGCTAAACAAAATGGCCAAACTTAATACCGGTATAATAGTAACCAGCATGGGTTGGTTGTAGAACATAGCAGCCAAAGGGCCAACCGCAAAGCTCATGATAAGGTATAGGCTTACCGACCAGGTTACACCTGTCCAGAAGGCGGTATGAAAATGCTCTTCAAACAAATGTTTGTCTTTACGCTGAACCAGCGCCGCTCCTACGCCCAAATCATTCAATACCTGAACAAAGCCGGTAAATATGGTAGCCATACCAATAAGGCCAAACTGTACCGGGAATAGCAGCTTTGCTAAAACCAGTTTGATAATAAAAGCAAATGATTGGTTAACAACCATTTGTATACAGTTCCATAAAATACCTTGTGCTACAAGTTTTTTATCAGATTTTGCTTGATAATCTATCATTGATGTAAGTGGTAAAAGAATAAGTCAGATGTTACCGGCGTGGTCAAATAGTCGGCATTTGAGGTTAACAAACAAACTGAATGCCCGTATTGGTTGAGTTGTAGCTTGGAGCCCTATACTCTTTAAATACAAGTAAAATTAAAAGGCCCTCTGTGTTGGTAAATTGCGCATAACTACCCGTGTTGTACGCTATAAGAATTTTTAATTTCATTGTAAATGGTTTGATAACCTTCTACATATTGACGTTGATCAAAGCGTTTAGCGCTGGCAAGGCAATGTGCTTTTTTCTGTTCGATGCTTTGCTGGTTATTGGCAATTTGCTCAACCAATTTGCTCAGGTAAGTTTCCTTTGGAGTATAGAGCCAGGTACTTATTTCATCATGCAATTCTGTTAATCCGCCACTGTTTGATATACAAACCGGAACCTCAAATGACAGTGCCTCAATAACGGTGCGCCCAAATGGCTCGGGCCATAATGATGGTACAATAAGTACTTTGGTGTATTGATAAAACACTTCGGGCTTAAGTACGCCGGCAAATTCAATTTCAAAACCCCTGGCAATATCTTTAAGATAATCGATATACTCCGGATCTCCTCTGCCTGCCAGCAGCAATTTAAATTTGGCCTTTGTTTGTTCGGTACAGGCGGCAAGCTCCTTTATCATGAATTCCACACCTTTATCTGGAGATATGCGGCCCATGTAACCAAATGTGAGCTTATCAGAATGTTGAATACCTTTTGATCCGCCATTAACGCTAACTCCATTATACACAACAGCCTTTGGCTTTTCATTATCTATCAGCGAATTGTGTTTAGTGAGTATATAGTTACTAATGCCTACAAAGTAATCCGGATAGTTCATGAAGTTACTCTTTAAAGCATGGGTAATTTTACAGTCTTTACACAGGTGCTCACACGGATGGTTATTGTTGAACATGTTAGTACGGTGGCACATCAGGTAATAATCACGCATGGTATGTACAATAGGAACTTTCTGCAGTCTGATGAGTGCCCATAAGCTTGGCGAAAAGCCCATGATATTGTTGGTGTGTATTACTTCGGGTTTTATACGTTTAACCAGTGAATAAATAAAGAACACGTATAGCGGATTAAATGAATCAACTATATGCCACATGGTTTTGGCCAGTTTTGAGCGCTCTTTATTGATGTAGCTCGAGTAAATATTACGTTGCTTAATTCTGATCACTACAACTCCGTTGAGCCTCTCGATGCTAAACTTTTCACCAAAGGTTATCACAAAGATCTGGTTCCCTTTTTTCACCAGTCCCTCTGCCAGCAGCTGAACTGATACTTCTGCCCCTCCCACAAACTTGGGAAAGTAAAAAGTATTAAATATCAAAATACGCACGGTGCAGGATTTTAAAGTTCGTTTACAATTAAGGGCTTGTTTTGATGCGAAACATATTTCTCTCCAACAAAGTCCCTGATCTTTTTAACAAAGCAGGTATCATCAAATGTTTCGGCGTGTTGCCTGATGAACCTTGAATCGAAATTAGAAACCTCAAAAGTTTCAATGGCATGTTTTAAGGCTGCTGTTGTTTGTTTTGGAAACAATACAGCGGTAGCTTTCGATGCATCATCTTTTAGCGGTATCATAGTATCTAACACACCGCCTTTACCATAGGCTATAACAGGCCGACCAGACGCGTTGGCTTCCAGTGGGGTTATGCCATAATCTTCCAGTTGCGGGAAAATGAATGCTTTACAGTTAGCATATAAATCAGCCAGTTGTTTTGCACTTTGGCCGCTCAGGAAGGTAACATTATCGCCGGCCAATTCCTTCAGTTCTTTTTCGCGTGAGCCTTTGCCAACAATAATCAGCTTTTTATCGGGCATTAAATTAAATGTCTCGATAACCAGATCAACCTTTTTATAGTATTCAAATCTTGAAACCACCAGGTAGTAATCGCCTACTTGATCAGCAACATAAAAGTTATTGCATTTTACCGACGGATTAATAACTGTAACCCCCATTGGCGGATGATAAGCTTCTTCAATGCGCGGGACTACTGTTTTTGAATTGGTGAGAAAATAATCTGTCCGTAAGGCCGATTGTTTATCAAAAATTTTAAGCCTGTTGATCACCAGGTCAAACAGCTTTCTTTTTAAAGAGTTGCTATTAGAAATCTGCTCATACGAATCGGGGTTCCAAACCAGCCTGAAAGGTGTATGGCAATAAGTAATCACTATCGTATTCGGATCTGTTTTAATATACTTGGCGCAATGTGTTGTTGATTGCAGTATAACATCAAAGCCCTTCAAATAAAGCTGCTTCATGGCCAAAATTCCAAAAGGAAAGAAAAACCGTTTTAGATTTTTTTCGCTTTTAATGTACTTACCAAACCAGCTTGTTTTGATATTGCAAAGCTTAAATTCCGGATATGAAGTTTCGGGATTGTAGTTGAGAGTGTATATAGGAGCATCAGGAAACGCATTATGAAAGCTTAAAACAACTTGTTCGGCCCCGCCCCTTCTTACAATTTCATCTTGAACTATAGCTATATTCATATTAGTAAATTAATTTAGGTTTGAGCGACCTTGTTTCAAAAGCTGCACAATGAAGTTTAATAATCGTATTCGGAGGGATAGAGTCTGTTACTACACAATTAGGGCCTATAACACAGTTTTCGCCAACCCTTACCGGACCTATTATTTTAGCCCCAGCCCCTAATACACAATTATGTTGTATAATTGGGAAACCATCATCGGGCGGAATTTTTAACCCTTGTTTTTTACGCCCGAGTGTTACACCATGATAAATCGTGGTGTTTGACCTCACAATTGCTCCCTGGCCTATTACTACGCCTATACCGTGAATGATCACTAATATGGCTTTGTAGTCAATGTCTATGGCGTAAAATATTTGTACAACGCGTGTTAATAATAATGGCAGCAGTGGGATTTTTTTAGTGTATAAGTAATGCGAAATGCGATAGTTGATCAGTGCATGAACCCCTCTGTTAGCCAGCAGGGCCATCACATTACCTGCTCCAAACTCTGTGCGTAAGCGATACAGGTCTAACTTGATATCTTTAATTACGTTCATGCCTGAGTTTGTGAATTAGTTGAACCAACTGGCCGCATGACATTTCCCAATCGTAATTGAAACTGAACTGATAATTATTAATGATCAGCGATTTCATTTCCGAATCTGTTTTTTTCAGGAAATTGTTCAGGGCTATTTTAAGTGTCGATAATGAATTAGGATTAAAGTAGTTTGCTTTTCTTTGTGCAACCTCAACAAATGCCGGGATCTCTGAAATAATCAGGGGGCAACCGCTTGCCATAGCTTCAACAACCGGTAAACCAAATCCCTCATAAAACGAACTGTTTATTAATGCCCTGGCTCGTTTATAATAATCGGCCAGCATCTGATCATCACAGTTGGTTACAAAACTTATATTGCTGGTTGCCTGGTAATCCTCATTATGAAAAGAGTTAGATGAAGCCCCTATTACTACCAGCTTCAACGAACAATATTCTTTTAAGGAAAAAGCTTTGATCAGTAACTGAATATTTTTTCGCGGATCATGTGAGCCTACAAACAGAAAAAAATCATCTTTCTGAAAAACCAAAGAATCAAGGCTTGGAGCAACAAATTTACCTGAAGGGGCATTGTTAATAACCGTAACCTTTGATTGCTGTACCCTTAGTGTTTCGCATATCTGCTTTTTGGAGAACTCACTTACGGTAACTATATGTAATGCCTTTTTTGCCAGTAGCGGTATTAAAACTTTATAATAACTGGAAAAGCTTTTTGAAAACCACTTAGGGTTGTAATGATATGACATATCATGTATACAAACAATGTGGTTTTTTAATAAAACCGGCCCTGTATTGCAAAAACTTATCAGGAGTGCGTTTTTCCTCCGCCTCAAGTATATGTTTAAATCAATTTGCTCCCATAGTGTACGGTTTTTAAAAATACCTGCTCTTATAAAAGCATCTTCAGGAAATTCAAAATCGGCTATATTAACATCTTTGGGTACTATGATCTTTACCTCCAGCTCTGATTTTAGCAGCAGGTTGGTAAGCTCATAAGCATAACGCTGAACACCGGTTCTTCTCTGAAGTAAAAACTTACCGTTGATGATGATCATCCTGAATACTATGAATTACTTATTGATTTAATTAACAAGCGTACACTTATGTGTATAATCTCCTGAAAGGTTTATGCCGGGTTGTTAGCCAGTAATCGTTGCTGATAAGGTGTAATACTCATATCCGGCTGAACAGAGTTTACTACCTTAGGAACGGCTGATAAAACATAAGCCAATCCTAAAAATATCCAGAGGCTTGGATAAGCAAATTCCGGTACTGTTGTCATTAATATGAAGTACAATAATACCAATGCTATTTTGTAAGAAAACTGTACCTGCTCAGGCTTTATTTTGTATGATAGCTTATCATAAAAGAATGATGTGAACAGGATAAGGCCAAGTACCCCATTGTTAACCATAACGGTACTAAAAAAATCTGTCGACCGCACATAGCCAAAGCCTACACCAACTATTTCATTATAAATATTCATGTTTGACCAAAAAGTGAGGTGCTCTTGAAAATGCTCCATCCTGTCTTTTGATGAAGAGGCCGAACCATTCATTTTACTGGCAAAAACTATTTTATAAATACTGTCAAACACGTGGCTAAACATATCCAGCTGTAAAACAAAGCAGAAACCAGCCAACGCTATCAGCGAATAAAATATCAGCTGAAACTCCTTTTTGTACACCATCCAAAACGCGGCGAATATTACAATGGCTAAATAAGCGGTAGTTGAAAAGGTAAAAAGCAAGCAACCCAAAATCAAATAGCTATCAAACTTACGCTTCAGGCCCACAGCTAATACCCAAAAAGGAAAAGCTGTAAATACAAACATAGATGGCTCACCGGTATAGCTCGTCATACGGATCACGCTGATGCCACCCATGTTCATGGTTTGAAATTGTGATGCTGTTCTGTTTTCGTAACCGAAAGTACGGTTTACAATAAAGTCGCCATTTTGATGAAATACCAGGTAAAAAAGTAATTCATAAATACCATAAAAACACAGTAGCCTTACTCCCCAAAAAATATACGTTATTGTTTTTTTATCGGCGAAATACTTGATATATAAATAGATGGTAAAACCAACCATTAAATTCAAGGTTTGCGTTAAGTGCGATAGCCGGTAAAAATTCTGTGTATAATTTTTAAGGGTCAGCAAAAAGATGTCATTAGGCAGCTTCAGATCGCTCAGGAGGTTTATCATTTGTGAGCATATACTCAACACAATAATTATACTCGAGAAGATCATCAGCTCTCTGATAAACTTTTCTTTAGTGCTGCCCAGTGGCGTAATAAAAATGATAACGCATAATATACCCGCAAAAAATGTAATGATGGTTGTTCCAGGAATTGATGGAATAACAAGGAAAGAAATCACAGGAAAAACAAGCATTAATAAGTTAACATATTGTTTAACAAACTTAAGCTTCGAGTTTTTCAGTACTTCAGCGGGCTGTTGTGCTATATACATTTTATATACTATTAAAACCAAATGGGTAGGCAAGCTACCGGTGTTATTATACTATTGTTGATTTAAGCTTCGTTACCGTAGCCTAAGCCGTAACCGTAACCAAAGTACCCGGCTTTAGCAAAGTCAACATCGTTGATAACCAGGTACATGTTTTCGATATTATCTTTTGATTTCAGCTGATTTACCAAGTTGATCTGCTCGGTATTGGTATAATTATGCCTGCATATGTAAATGGTCATGTCGGCAAATTTTTCCAGTATCAAGGCGTCTGACACCAGCCCCATAGGCGAGCTATCAATAATGATATAATCGAACTGCTCTTTCAGTGTGTCCAGCATAAATTTGGTTTTCTTGTTCAGCAGTAACTCGCTGGCATTTGAAACCACCGGACCAGAAGAGATCAGGAACAGGTTTTCATTCAACTCCGTAGGTTTAATGATATCATCTAACTCTAATGAGCCCTGCATATAATCAGAGAAACCGGCAATTGAGCTGTCCTGGTTAAGTATCTCAGATAATTTAGGCTTACGAAGGTCAAGCTCCATGAGCAATACCTTTTTATCGGTTTTTGCCAGTATGTTGGCCAGGTTAGCGCTTATAAAGGTTTTGCCTTCTCCGTTAACGCTGGAGGTTACCATGATTATCTGCGTTTCATCAGAGTTCAAGATGTTCTGGATCTTGGTTCGTAACGTACGAAAACTTTCAGTAACCGCCGATTTAGCTGAATCCTCGATCATCACCCGGTTGGAGATGCTGCTATGGCCTATTTTACCAATAATGGAAACATCTGTATGATCCTGAATATCCTGTTCAGAGCTGATAATTACGTGCGGCTGTGTTTTGTTATTTACATAACCAAACGGTACGATAAAGCCTAATAAAGCTGATAGCAGGTAAATAACCGGTTTTAAAGGTTTGGCCGGTTCTTTTGTACTTTTAGCATTATCAATAATGTGTGAAGTTGGGATGTTGGATGTTTTAGCAAGCGCTGTTTCTTCTCTTTTTTGCAACAAATAAATATATAATTGCTGTTTCAGTTCCTGTTGGCGGCCAAAATCATTCAAAGAACGTTGTTTAGTTGGTACAGATTTTAAAGTTCCTTTGGCCAGGTTGGTTTGATCGCCAAGTTTGGCGCTTTTAGCCTCCATAGCTTGTTTGTAACTCTTAATATTCTGTAACAGGTTTTCGCGCGATATAGCTAACTGCTCATCGATATTAATTACCAGCGGGCTTTCTTCTGTGTATGATAATAATTTCTTTTGCCTTTGAATAATCAGGCCATTATAATCATTCAGTGCAGCTGTAAATGAACCGTCATTAATGTTTAGCGACCCAGGGATAACTTGCTTGTTGGAAGGATCTTTCAGAAATTTCTCTAACTGATAAATCGCAGTCAACTGTACCTGTTGGTTATTGTACTGATTCTGGTAATCATTAGCATTACCTACCATTACCCTTGATTGCTCATTAATATCGGCTATGCTGTTGCTTGCTTTATATTGCTCGTAATTTCCTTCAATACCTGCCAGTTCTTTTTCAACAAGCGATATACGGTTATTGATAAAGGTAAGCATGCTATCAATTTTGGCTTTTTTGGTAGCAATGTTATCTTTTAAATACTGACGCATTAAATGATCAACTATAATCTCCCCACGTTTTGCATTAGGATAATATAGTGTGATATCAACAGCCGAAGTAGTTTTATCAGAAAACTCAGCATCATAATTTTTCAGCAGGGTTGCAATAGCCTCATCCTCTGAAGTAATTTGCACAGAATAAACAGATTGTACAATTGGAGCATGAGGTTTAGGCTGAATAACCAGATCATATTGAGGCAGTCTTATAGGTTTACCAAACTGGCCATTAAGTTCCAGATCATCATCGTCGTTTGATAAATGAAAGCTTTCTCTGTTGATCACTTCAATTTTATACATCTTTCTTTTAACTGTATCAACTTTTTGATTGCTGATAGAAGCTTCAAACGGCGATTCGTCATAGATCTGCTGAGCCAGCATACCTGAGCCTGAAAACACATTAATGTTCAGATGCAGCGTTTTAACGGTTTCTTCAATTAAATTACGGGTACGAAGTACATCTCCTTCATTTTTTAAGTTTTCAGTAGGGGCTATAGTAGATAAACCGCCGGCAAAAGCTGATGATGGGCTTGCCTGAGCAGCCTGCGCTTCAACCACAAGGGCACTACTTATCAAGTATTGTGGTGTGGCCACCATAAGGTAAGCTTTACCCAATGCTATGAATACCAGCATACTAAATAAAAATAGTTTCCAATGGTTTAAAAGCATCTTTCTGAAGTTTTTTAAACCATTGTTTTTTTGAGGTTCCAATTCTATTGTCATGTTTGCTGTATTTTTCAATAATTAATTTGGTGTATTGAGCGTAAATTTTGTTAAAGACTATAGCGGTGCAGTAATACAATTGCAGTAAGCACAGTGGCTGCAACAGTGATGTATTTAAGCACAGAATTTTCGGTATTTGTATCTTGTCTGGCACGGCGTGGCTCTACATAAACCACATCATTTTGTTTCAGGTAATAATAAGGTGAGTTCACAACTTCCTTTTTAGTCATATCAAGCGTAATTGACTGATTTTTGCCATCGCTGGTTTTTCTCATGATCAACACGTTGTTTCTTTTACCGTAAATAGTCATATCACCGGCATAGCCAATAGCATCAAGCACAGTAACCTGCTGGTTTGGCAACACGTATGATGCAGGGCGGTTAACTTCGCCTAAAACAGTTATTTTAAAGTTTGAAAAACGTACATCTACAATTGGGTCTTTGAAATATTTTTTAGCTGATGTTCTTACAACTTCTTTTGCCTTGGTTGTAGTTAAACCTGCCAACTGAACTTTACCCAGAATAGGTACCTCAACAAATCCGTCTTTATCTACCAGGTAACCAGAGCTAACACCAACTGATCCGGTTGAACTGTTTATACCTGCTACCAAATTAACCCCGTTGCGGGCATTGATGATTTGACCGGCATCGGCCTCTGTGGTATTAACATTAATTGACAGGATATCATCTGGCTGTACAACCGGCTCTGTGAAATGAGAATCGCCGAGATCGGTTACTTTATTATTCTCGGGCAGATCCTGGAAATACTTTAACTTGCTTGCAGTGGTGCAAGAATTCAATAAAATAGCGACGATTAGAAATGGGAAGTACATACCCATTTTCAGGTTTGATTTTTTGATCATGACTTTATAAGTGAAGTGGTTTATGGATTATGTTACAATGACTAACTGCGCACAGTTAACCGGACTATGAACAATGATGTGGAGTTTTTACTTAAGAAAACTGAGGGTTTTGATATACATTAACGAGCTTCGCTCTCTCACTAACATAGTGACTGTATATTGGGTGAATTTTAAAATGTGGCTTTGGATAACGATAGCCACATACAAATATTAAAAATATATTATGGATAAAAAGCCCCAAAACCAGTTTGACATGTTTTTGTGTAATACCGTGAAATACTGTAGATATTTTACACATTTTGATTGTGCAATGCCACTTCAACATAGCACAACCAAAAGTTTTGATATTATATTAGGAAATAATAAATTGTATTTAAGTCAGAAAAATTAACTAATACTATACAATTTCATCAAATAATGAGGTTATTTAACCTTGCCTGGTTTTTCCTTCGCTGCGTAAACCTGTGGCATTTCATGCACCTTGAGCAGCGTAATTTGTGATAACAGGTTAGGATTATTATTCCAGTTAAACTCGCTGATATAAATATTACCATTTACAGTATCTTCTACCAGATCAAGCGGATTTGCAAAGCCTGACATACCTATCAAACCAATATTGGCTGATCCGCGAGCGCTATTTACGATATCATATACCTTATCACCTCCTTTAGCTGTAGGGGCAATGCCTTTTATTGTCGAACCCGGCTCCAGCACCATAATATCACCGCCACCGCTAAACCTGCACACCAAAAGCTTGCCTTTTAATGCACCACCAAACGTGTTACTCTTGTATTCAATTACTCCGTTTGGTGAATGGTTTAGTCCAAAGTCAAAGGCAGCGCCACGGAAATTCACATCTGTTTTGATGCTTTTATCATATAGTGGGTTATCAATGTTACCCCTGTTCACTACATATTCCCCACGTAAGGGGTTAGGGTGGCCATAATATCCTACGCCTTTGGCCAATGGATTTACTCTAAACAACCAGTCGTGCTGCACTTGTACCGCTTTAGTAGCCGGCACATGTTGTCCGCTATAAAAACTGCCGTCAGGTTTACGCGTACCATTAACCGATTCTGGTGAGTTACCACCACCACCTGATCCGTTGGCAGGTAAATAAAGTTGGCCGTTACTGTGCCATAACAGGTCATAAGCATTACGTATACCTGAAGCATAAATAGTTAATGGCGATTTTGTGCTGTAAGGGTTATACTTACCATCGCCCATTTTTATTTTATCGGCAGGGGCCTTGTTAATTATTTTTTGGTCGGGACTTGTTTCTACATCAAGCGGGAGAGGCACTTTGGCAAGCTTTTGCAGATCCAGTCTGAGTATAGCTCCGGCAAGCAGACTTTCCTCACGCTGCCAGCCTTTATCAAAAGCACCGGCAGAGCTATTGCTGCCCTGGCAGATATACAGCGCACCATCCGGGCCAAAAGCCAAGCTGTTAACCATATGATCGCGGGTTGAGCGGGGCAATCTTTTAACAACCATCTCCTCAATTGACAGATTTGGGCCGGCCAATCGTGAAATATTACCATCAAACACAGGAGCGCTTGAAAGCCCGCCTGAGCAATGTGATACCCACGCAATTAAATTATCAGTTGTTGATGATGGATCAAACGTTAAACCAATGGCCGTGCGTTCTCCATATTTATCCTTCAAGGTATTGATCATGGTTTGATGGCTTAATGAACCATCTTCATGATTAATATCAAAACGCTCAATTACACCATCCATGCGTAAAGCATAAAACCGGCCATCCGGCCCGATAGTAAGTGTGGTATAGTTTTTATTTTGCGTTCCGGGAATAGCTATCTTAATAAAATCGGCGTTATAAATTTTACTTGATGAATCAATAGGTGTAGTACCGGTTGAAAAATTACTTTCATATCCCTCTATAGGAGCGCCTGAATATGATTTTACCCCACTGGTTATCAAAAATTTATAATGCGTATTTGGTGTAAGTGCAGCGGCCGGAGAGAAACTGATGGCATCCCCCCCACCGGTACCTTGTACCACGCCTTTAACGTTAACGTAAGTACCATCAATCTCCTTTAAAAGCCGAACCGTTTTGTTGGTTATGGTTGAGTTGTCGATACCGCCTTTAACGCCATCTACCAACGGCACAGAAAGGTTATTAGCGGCGATGCTCGAGGTGTTAATACTTACAGCAGTTGAACCATTAAGCGGGTTTGCAGCTACCACAAAAGGCTTTGAATCATCAACTACGCGTAGCTGATAAAGAGCCTGCTGTGTATTATATCCTGGCGCGGTTACGGTTACCTTTACCACATATATTCCTGATGCCAGACCTTTACTCGCCGAGTAATCAAAAGTTAAATTATTATCCTTTTTATTTTTATCAGCAACTAAATGAAGCCAGCCTTGAGCTCCCTTTAAATAATCAATATGCAGGCCGTAATTAATAGTTTTACCTTCAGGGTTAATTAAATTTAAGTGCAGTAAATGACTGCCGGTATCATGCTTGGTAACCAGCAGATTGGGGCTAAACTTCTCTAAAAAAAAGTACGGATCAAGCTTAACCGGAGTTATCTGGATGTTGTTGATCTTGGTATTTGTACCTCCATCAGCATTAACAGTCAAAAGCCCGTCGCTTACCTTTACCCTGATCTTGGCTGTTTTAAACCTGCCAAAACTGCCTTCCTTGCCATAAGGGATAAAGTTTTTTATCGCACTCTTTCCTTCTACATTAATGCACTCCTTTTCTTTTGCTTTGCCTACAAAGCCATCACCGGCGGTAACCACAACATCATAGTACCCATTAAGCACTTTTATTTCCCAGTAACCTTCTGTCCTGACACCTTTGTACGGGCCATAACGCAAGCCAATATCGTTTGATTGCATGTGAATAAGGCCTTCCAGCAAAACATCATCCGGGTTGTTCCTGTTGCGGCTGTTGCTTACAAAGTTTATAGGTGTTCCGTCATCCCGCTTTTTCCATCCGTATTGTAAACTTCCTAATTCGAACACTCCTGGTTTTACACCAAACGGCAGACCAAAATCTTTGATCCAGCCAACGGGTGTTGCCACCGCAGAATCCTGAAAATTTATTTTCAATGTTGCCATTGATGGTTTGGTAAACTCCACCACCTGCTCTTCTGGCAAAGTATGTGGCTGCCTGGCGTTGGCAAGCGTAGGTAAGTAGCTTAATAAATGTCCTGGTAAAAAAACAATTCCGACAAGTACTAAAAAAACAGCACCGGATAAAAACAAAGCTTTTTTCATAAAAGAAAAACTTTAAGTGATTTAATATAAGATTTTAAAAAAATGGATTCTTATTTCTGAAGCATAACCTTTGCTTCTTTACTGCCCGATGGACTAACGGCCCGGATGATAAAATACGAGGTACTGATCACCTTAGGCATTTGTATGGAGGTGTTACAGTTTCCTTGCAGATCTGAAACCAGATCCATTGATTTTAGTTTAATGCCCATGATATCAAAGAGGGAAACGTTTACCTTTTCGAGCTTTTTGTAGTTTGATAATTTGATATGGAGCACTTCGCCCAGATTGGGATTCGGATAAACAGTTAAAGCGCTGCCAACCTTTTTATTAAGGGTATTAATGTTAAACTGAAGACTATCGGCATTACTGCTTCCGGTTGAATCCGGCTGTAATTTTAATTCAACTTCTTTTACTGAATCTTCTACACTGGTTACCCTGAGCCTAACTGTTTGATCGGCAGATAAATTTGCCGGAGCGCTAACCATAAATGACAGCGATGCATTCTTTTTCAAGGTTAAAACACTATCCTTACTTGGCATCGGTATTCCCTGAATGCTGAAGTTTGAAGCATCCTTGCCAGTTAGCCTGATATCTTTTATTTTCAGATCACCATCTCCCTTATTGGCTACTGCAACATCATAATTTTTATAGGTTATTAAACCATGAATATCTGAGGCTTTACCAGCAGATAAGCTTAACAACCCGCTTGGTGCGGCATTGCTATTGTTTACACGTAACAATGTAATTTGCGTTACCAGATTAGGGTTTACATTCCAGTTATATTCAATTACGTACAAATTACCATTGGTTGGGTCTTCAACAAGGTTTATAGGATTGGCAAAGCCAGACATACCCACTAAACCAAAATTACCTGAACCAGTGGTCACTTCTGTTATATCGTAGATACGATCGTCACTGTTAGGGCTATTTATTGAGCCTACTTTAACTAACGAACCTGGTTTTAAAACCATGATATCGCCGCCACCACTAAACCGGCAAACCAGTATCTTATTTTTTAACGCGCCATTGAAGGTGTTGCTTTTATATTCAATAACTCCATTGGGCGAGTGGTTTAAACCAAAGTTATAGGCAACCCCGCGATAATTGGCATCTGGTACTATATTTACCGGGTATAATGGATTATCCGGATAACCACGATTTTCTACATACTCTCCCCTTAAAGGGTTAGGGTGGCCAAAGTATCCGACACCTTTTAAAGGATTTACTCTGAATAGCCAATCTACCTGCACTTGCACATCAGTAGTTGCCGGAATAGCCGGTCCCTGATAGGTGGTACCATTTGGCCTCCTTGTACCATTTACTGAAGCAGGTGAGTTACCCCCGCCGCCTGATCCGTTAGTTGGAATATATAACTGTCCGTTACTATGCCATAACAGATCATATGCATTCCTCACCCCAGATGCATAAATGGTAACCGGCGATGCTGTACTGTAAGGGTTGTAGGTACCATCGCTCATGGTCATGGAACCTGCAGGCGCCGCGTTTATAACGCTTTGCGTAGCTGTTGTTTGCACGTTTAAAGGCAAGGTTACAGCGTTTAATTTTGTCATATCAATACGCAATATGGTACCCGATAACAGGCTTTCGGCACGCTGCCAGTCGGCATCAAAGGCACCGGCAGAGCTGTTACTGCCTTGTGACAGGTACATAGCTCCATCAGGCCCAAACTGCAAACTGTTTGACATATGATCACGTGTTGAACGCGGTAGTTTGGTGATCAGCAAGGTTTCTGTTTGCAGGTTAGCCCCGGTTAGTTTTGATATATTGCCATCAAAAGATGGTGAGTTAATAAGCCCTGAGGATGAATGGGTAACATAACATATCAAATTAGCCGCTGTAGAAGCCGGGTCAAAAACCAAACCTATTGCCGATCTGTTGCCATACTTGGTAACCAGCGTAGTGATAATTTGCTGATTGCTTAGCATTCCAGTACTATGGTTCACGGTGTACCGTTCTATGGCGCCATCAAGTCTTAAGGCATAAAATTTATCATCAGGCCCAAAACGCAATGTGGTATACTTTTTATTTGAAGTGCCCGGCATAGCAACTTTGGTAAACTGTGCATTTAATGTTACTGTTGTAGAATCTGTCCGGGCAGAGTCTGTAACAAATGTGGAAGTATAAGGTGTAAATGCGGCCCCACTATATGATTTTACCCCATTGGTTATGCTGAACCTATATGTAGTATTAGGATCAAGTGCAAATTTTGGCGAAAAACTGATGGCATCGCCACCACCTGTTCCCTGTACCACACCTTGTACCTCGGTAGCTACATTATCTATCACCTTGAACAATTTAACTGTTGTACTGGTGATTGTACTGTTATCAACACCTCCTTTAAAACCGGCTACCGCAGGTACAGACAAATGGTTGGCAGCAACACTTACAGTGTTAGGGCTTACTTTAACCGCGGCGTTTTCGGGCGATGATGAAATAACGTAAGGATTATTACCATCAACAACCCTTAAATAAACATTAGTATATATACTTGTATAACCTGTAGCCGAGGCACGTACGGCTACACTGTATGAACCAATGGGTAATGCCGCCGCTGCTGTATAATTAAAGGTTACCTTTGGCATTACACCGGTCTGTGATGTATTCATGCTCAACCAGCCTGGTGTACCGGTATTGTAAGTTGATGAAAAAGTATAATTAACCGATTTATTATCCGAGTTACCTACCATTAGCGAAAAGGTGCGGGTACCTGTGCTTCCTTTGGCAACTAATATGTTCACTACTCCGGCAGACCAGCCCAAAAAAGGCGATATACTTACCGGAGAAATCTCCGCATAATTAATTTTAGTATTGGTACCGCCGTCAGCCGTAATGGTTACGTGCTCGTCTTTAACTGCTACCCTAACTGTAGCCTGTTTAAACCTGGTTGATGCACCCGGACCACCGCTTGGTACAAAACCGGTTATTGCCTTTACACCTTCTACCGTTAAGTTATCACTCTCGGGGTTACCATCCCCTACGCCATCGCCGGCAGATACAGACACGTCATACGTTCCGTTCGGTACTTTTATCTCCCAGAACGATTCTGTTTTTGAACCAGGAAATGTACCACTTACATTATTGGCCTGCATGTATATCATGGTTGAAAGCGTAACATCTTCAGGCTGATTGCGGTTAAATCCGTTTGAGGTTATATTAATAGGTGTTGAGCCCGCTTTCTTTTTCCATCCATATTGCAAACCGGAAGATTGGTAAGGCGCTGTTCTGAAAGCATAAGCCTGTCCAAAATCACGGATCCAGTTACTTGGAGGTATTGTTGCCGCATCCTGAAAATTCACATTGGTGGAGGCCAGAAAAACACCATCAACCACAATGATCCTGATACCTAAAGTATCTGACTGATAGCCCGAAGCCTGTGCAACTACAGCCCCTTTATACGTACCCGGAGCTAAATCAGAACTGATATTGGCTGGGCCAAAAGTAATGTTACCAATACCGGCCGATGGCAGATGTAACCAAGGCGCAGTAAGCGCTTTAAAAGTAACCGATGGTGTTGCCCCACCAGCCGACAAAGCAACTGATTGTGATTTTACAGCACCGCCCTTAAATATGGTATAGGTTAAGCTATCAGATGCAAACTTCAATGAAGAAGAAGGATTTACTATCACATCATTTTTTACGCTAAAGTCATCAAAGGTATAGGTAACCGCTGTTGTGGCATTACGATGTGTAGCATAAATGGCAGCATAGGCTGCGGCATTAGTTAAGCCCATCCCGCTTATATTTATTGACGAGGTTGAATATGCAGCACCAGTACTTACATAGGTAGCGCCCCCATCTATTGAATAAAAACCTTCGGCTGTTTGAGCGGCGGCATCAATAGTTAGCCTTAACCTAACCGTTCTGGTATTCAGGTTGGCAATTACAGCTGTTATACGCTGATCAGGATTGGCTGTTCCGGCCACGGTGCTTGATACATCATTAAGTTCCCGGCGCAGCTCCACTTTATTTCCGCTTATATCTAACTTTATAGATGTATGATCATTTAACCCGTACCAAACACCAGCCTGCTGAGATTGCGTACTATTTAGCGGATTAATAACTGATGCCTCAATGTTTATTCTGCCGCTTTGCTGCACCTGCACACCCAGAATATTGACAGCGTTGTTGTTGGCCTGGTAATCAATACCTTTGTTGGTTACTATTGCCAATCGCCCGCCGGTTAGGGTGAGTTTTGATGGCTCATAACCCGGCGCATCCGAAACTGAAGATGCCCCGTCTACAGCCAAGCGAGCCCCGGAATTAGGTATCGCCATAGTAAAGCCCGTTCCTGCACCATTTTTATCGGCCATAGTATTGTTAACCGCGGCATCAAAAGATAATGAATAAGGTAAGCCCACTTTAATATTTGCGCAAGGTAATGTGCTGTATGGCGGGCAAGGAGTACCTGTTGAAGTATTCCCGGCATCGCTTTTTATACTGAAATCATCAAAAGTATAAGTAACAGGTGTTGTGGCATTACGATGTGTAGCATAAATAGCCGCATAAGCCTGGGTATTGATTACACCCATGCCACTTATATTTACAGATTTAGTTGGGTATGTGGCGCCGGTGCTTACATAAGTAATGCCCCCATCTATTGAATAAAAACCTTCGGCTGTTTGCGCGGTGGCATCAATGGTTAACCTTAACCTAACCGTTCTGGTATTTAGATTAGCAATTACGCCTGTTATACGCTGATCGGGGTTACTTGCGCCAGCTACGGTACTTGATACATCATTAAACTCCCGGCGCAACTCCACTTTATTTCCGCTTATATCCAATTTGATATAAGTATGATCACTTAAGCCGTACCAAACACCCGCCTGTTGAGCCTGTGTACCATTCAGCGGATTGATCACCGACGCTTCTATATTTATTTTGCCTGTTTGCTGCACCTGAACACCAATTATATTGATGGCGTTGTTGTTGGCCTGATAATCGATACCTTTGTTGGTTACCAGCGTTAATCGCCCACCGGTTACCGTGAGCTTTGAGGGCTCATAACCCGGAGCATCAGGAACCGAGGAGGCTCCATCTACAGCTAAGCGAGCCGCTGAATTAGGTATCGCCATTGTAAAGCCCGTCCCCACACCATTTTTATCATCTAAAGTGCCATTAACAGCGGCATTAAATGATAAAGTGTAAGGTAACGCGACCTGAATATCAGTACAGGGTAATGTACTGAAAGGCGAACATGGTGCGTTAAGTTTGGTGGCACTGTTTGCGTGGCCATCATTATTGCTTGCAAAAACCCCAATATTTTGCAGCAAAAAGCAAAACAGTAGTAGAAAATATCTGTTCATGATTTCCTGAAATAAAGTGAACTAATGTGTTTCCTAACTAAAACTGTATTTCGGCGAGAGGTAGGCTATTCTTCTGTTTTCAGTTTTTGCAGACTAATAACCAAATGAGCAGCTCTTTCAATTAACAATAAATTTAATTTTTCATTGCTGATAAGGCATACTGATAAAAGCGACATGGTAAAAAAATAGTGCCGTATACAACTTAATATATCTTGAGTTAAAGTGGTTTTTACAACCAGGTATTTTTGTTGAATTAATGAGCCTATTTCCTGGCCATTAAAGGTAAGCTGCGTAAATCCGTAAGCATCTTTAACAAGCTGGCTGTTGTCATAGTTGCCGATGCTTAATTTGGTTGGTGCCGAGCTTTTAAACAGATCGGTAATATCATACCAATACAGGTATCTGTTAATTTTCATACCTATACTAAGGTACCAGTTCAATACTCCACCGTTTTTTCCTAATGCATCCAGTTGCAGGATATCAACCTCACTCCTTTCACTTTTTATAATATCAAGCGATTTAAAGAATATGCGCGATCCGATGTTGTTAGCAGAAAGCTGATGATTGATTATAATATTACGTAAATAAACGCTCGGTCCATCAATTTCAAAAATTACAAATCCCGTTAATTCATTTGAAGTGTGGTCACAAGTGTAAAAAATGTAAACATCCGGACTATCCACTATACTACACAGGTAGGTTTTAAAATTTGAATCGCGATATATAAAAAAATTAGATAAAGCAGGGTTATATGCATTTTTAAGCACATCACACATAATATCTATAACTTGATCGTTCGGATCCGTTAAACGGGTGAATAGTTGCATGGTAGGCATGCTCATAATGACGGTTAAATATAGCGAAGCCCTCTGACTTACGGGAAGTAAGCTTGAAAAGGCCGGACTACTGATTAGATGATAGTGGAATTTTAAACAATAGTAGTATAATATTTATGTGTTTAAAATAAAATTTATTTATTGTGTGAAATGCGAGAAATTGCGAGTAAAAATTTCAAATATTTGAGTTAAACTATATTTTATTCAAGTCAAAATCAGGCTTTTCCTGAATAAAATAGCTATGTATATTATTCTGCGCTTAATTAAATAATATTTTTCACACAAGTGTGCAGAATTTCACAAAAGGATACACATAATGCCCGGCCAGAGCTTCAGATTAGATAATAATCCTTAAATTAAGAATAAATTTCGAGCATTTAATACTATAAATATTTAGGTTTTTTTCAGAACAGAACGATATAGATTTATTTCCAATCAACTAATAAAAATTAATATGTAGACAAACATTTAACTCTCACAGATAAAATTAAATAACTCTCAATTTAAATTTTATGACAAACTTCACACAAACTCAGATATCAGATATCAACAAACCCAAATGGATTGTGGTATACACAAAATCCAGATGGGAAAAAAAGGTTGATAAACTTCTTAAAACGCAGAATATAAATTCATTCTGTCCTACAATTAAAACCAAGCACCGATGGGTTGACAGGACCAAAATCGTTGAGCTTCCGTTATTTTCCTCCTACTTATTTGTCAGGGCCGATTTAAAGGAGCAACTCAAAGTAAGACAAACAATGGGAGTTGTAAACTTTGTTCACCATTGCGGCAAACCCGCATCAGTTAACAATTCGGAAATAGAGCGGATAAAAAAACTGATTGAAAGCTATGATGATGTTGAGGCTGTAAGCCTCCCCAGAATCAAAGTGGGTGATACAATGAAAATAGAAGACGGCGTTCTTCTGGATTGGCAGGGTGAGGTACTTAAGATCAAGGGAAAATCTGTTGTAATGTTTATGAAGCAGCTTAACTGCGCATTGGTAGTAAATACAGAAACAACAACCATGAGCTTAGTTTAGCTACTCATTAATTAACAGAACAATATCTTAAATCACTCATTTTCTAAAACATATAAAACAAATTTTCATGGAAGAGCACTATGGACATATTGTGGAGATGCTGGTTAGAAAAAAAGGTTATAGCATCAGCGAAATTGCACGCCTGACCCACGTTAACCGGCGGTCGGTGTATAATTGGTTTAACCAAAAATATTTAAAAACCGAAATAATTTACAGGATAGGATGTATCCTGAAACATGATTTTTCTGTTGAGTTTCCCAACTTATTTACAAAAGAGGAATTTCAGGAAGTTCATAATTATAAAGAACCGGATAGCGACGACCCTATTTTTTGGGAATTGCCAACCCACCATGTATGGAAAGACCGTTACATTGCTCTATTAGAGGAATATAATAAGCTGCTTTTAAACTATACAAAAATAAACGAGTTTTTTGACCACCAAAAAGTTGAAGTCGTAAATGACGGGCAATAGAGCAGGGTAAACTTTAATAAGATAGAACCCTGGCTAAGATAAGTACCCTTTGAAATTTTAAGAATTACTTATTTCCTGGTTACAAAATTCAAATTTAGATGCCCGGTAGTATTCCGGGCATCTAAATTTCATAACATTGTTTGCGTAACCAAATAAAACAACTCCAAATTGCAAACACCGGCGCATTAAAGTTTAAAATTCATGATAATCAGCAAATCAACTTAACCTTTGGCCGATTTAGGAGTCAAAAAACTATTATGCATTAATCAAAGCTAAAATGATTAAAGTATTCATTATAGATGATAACCCTCTTGAACACATCATTGTTGATAAGATGCTGGTTAAGTATACTTATCCCTTAGAAACCGTGCACAGTGTTGACGCCCGGTCGGCTATAAGGCTATTACAGGAAAACAAACAAAATGCCTTTGCCTTACCTGATCTTATCCTTTTAGATTTGAATATGCCCAAGTTTAGCGGATGGGATTTTTTGGAAAGCTTCAGCACAATTGAACACTCGTTAATTAAGCATGTTGACATATTTATACTAACATCTTCGCTTAACAAACATGATATTGACCGTTCGGCCAAATACCCATGTGTTAAATCATACTTTGTAAAACCAATAACTCAAAAAATAATCCAGGATATTTTTTCGAGCCAAATATCTTAACCTAATCAGAAAGCAAAGGAATAAAACCTGATAAATTAAAAAATGCGGTTAATCATTTTGGCTTAAATTGAGTGGAATCTAATTTCTTTTATTGAAGAATCTGTTTAAACCAACTTCATTAAAAAATGAACATGATTAACCGCTTTGAGAGTGAAGTTTATTTACAATTATAATTTCCTTATCGTTTGTGATACCATAAAGATAATTGTAACAAACCTGGAACATAACCTGTTAGCGCCCATACTTTAGCTGTTAAAGCCCAAATCAATTAGGGCAATCCGGACTGAGTAAATTCCAGATAGAAGTAAGTATTGCCAGGAGAAAAACCAGCGAAGCAAAATCGAACTTCAGGTTAATAGAATTGTTTTTCAATCGTTTATAACACGCCGTAAAATTATAGGGATTGGAAAAATTGAATATGGTTGCCAATTCACCAATGCGATATTTTTTCTCTTTAAGATATTGTTCGGCAATATCCATCTGAAGCTTCCGGTAATATATAAACGGACTAACGCCGTAAGCGAGTTTAAAATCGCGCTTTAATTTAGAAACAGACATACAATGTGTTTCGGCAATTAAAGCAAGACCCGGAAAATCCATGAGCACTATCAATTTTAAATATTCAGCTACTTTTTGAATCTGAGGATCAATTGTTTCTTCTACCGGTTTCTCAATAAAATCAGTTTTCTCAGCAGGTGGGGCATTTAAAATATTATTAAACTGATTAATAGCCATCATCAGTTCCGGATCAAGCAGATCTACCTCTTGTTTTTCTAATACCTGCAGGTAAAAACCTACTATTTGTTTATCTTTTTTATCCGGGTAATAGGTAATAATACAGGAGTGCAGCCCCTTAATGTGCGAATTAAGATTTTGTTCAAAAACCTTCGGCTTACCATCCATCACAGAATTTAAATATGGTAAATGGCTCTCAAATAATGGCCCTAATAATTCTTCCAGGTGCAGTTCCCCTATACAGTTTTTATTCAAAATTTTAAAGCGCTCTAAAAAATCAATAGAGGCGTACCTTAAAACTTTTTTCTTATCCCAAAACGAGACCATAAATTCCTTGTTAAATTTGACACTAATTTTTACATCCCTAATAAATCATCGTTTCAGCTAAAAATTTCTGGCTTTTGAACGTTAACCAGTAGTCGCAGAACCATTTAACTTAAATTATATATAATACTACTAAAAAAAAACTACCAATACAAATTTGGTAAAAAATTAAACAGGTTATTGTAAAATACCTATCATGTGAAACTATTTCCTGTTAAATTAACATTTATTAAAAATGTCGTAATTAAAAAGTACCACACCCTTATAAGAATGTTTCAGAACTTAACTTCAATTTTTTAAACCGTTAATTAATAAATAAACGAATTATTCATCAAATCAGCTCAAAAAAGTAATAAAAAGATACACAAACAAGGAATACTACAATTGTTGTAGCCAGATTTTGGAAAGCTAAGCGCACAAAAAAGCCAGATTTCAAGATATGAAATCTGGCTTTTTTGTATACCTATTTTAATTCTTTCTATTAATGCACTTAGCGAATATTAGCAGCTTTTAAATTAATATCATGCTCATCTTCAAAATCATTGATAACATAGTTAAGCTGTTCAACCTTAAATTCAGCCCAATAGTCAATCAATAAATTTAATTTTTTATCTGATAACAAGAGATTATCAAGTATAAAGGAAGAGTTTTTATCCTGCTTATTAATTTCAGATACCACCCGATCAAAAAGGCCGAAGTTCTCTATTCTGTGGATAAAATCCATTTGTATGGCTATCCGTTCTTTTAAACTTAAACAAGGTATTTCCAAACTATCTGCGTTAATTAAAACACCATCAGCTTTATCGACCATAAAAAGCTCACGTTGTTGTTTATTGTAATAATATTTTACTTCATCATTGTTTTCGGGATGGGTAATGGCCTTACTTAACCACTGATTTAATGACTCGGTCATATATAACAAATTGTTTATTTCAAAGCTTACAGCCGTATCAACATCATTTTGAATTTTCATGTTTTAAAAAATAAAATAAATTGTGCTAAGGCCTGGGTATAACCATGTCAAATTGTTTGATTATTTGGCAATTATACAAAAGCTTTGATTAAGTATACGTGAAGATTTGCCATAATGTTCCAAGCTTTACTTAAAAACAACAAAATGTTGAGATATTTTTTTCCACCATATTTTTACATAATCAGGTGGTAATGAATACAATGACAGACGAGATAATTTAACACTAACGGCAGTTTGCCGAAGAGGCCTGCATAAAAAAATCCAGCTCACCATAGTGAAGCTGGATTTGACAGGAGGCTAATATATTTTAGTTTATTTTTTGATCAAAATTTATCTAATTTTTAAAGAGCTATTGTCCTGCATCAACCATAAGTTTTGATACCAGGTTTCCTGTTGCACTTTGCGCGCTTATAATATAAACTCCTTTAGTAAGCGCATTATTTAGAGATACGTGTACACTGGCTCCTCCTAACTCATCGGCAACAAAGGTTTCAGTTTGTAATAACTTACCTGCCATATTAGTTACCAATATGGTTACCTTTTCATTTTTCGTAAAATTGCTTGCGTTCAGGAAAAATGAGGTGCCTATATTAGGATTAGGATATACTGTTATTTTTTTCTCAGTTGACGTGGGTGCTGATGCCAATCTAAGCGCACTCGCCGATGTATCAGTAGTATCCACCGCAGCAAATGCAGCAACATTCTGCACCTGGAATATCTCTAACCCGGCAATTCCTAACCGGTTGGCTGTTGGATCAAACCTAAAGCTCATGGTACCATCGGTTACGGATACAGCAACGTCTTTTACTATCGCCGAACGGTAGCCAACTTCTGAAAATATATCTAAGCTTGGTAAAGCAAGATTATTTTCAATATAAGTATTAAAAACCCTTGCCCCTACCGCGTTCCAATAATTTTCAACAAAATGCATCCTTACCAAGTAATTACCATTAGTAATTGGGATATTATACCTTGTTTCTGCCAGGTCTGCCGCTGCAGACAAATACGTTTGATATAAAACATCATCATCTGTGCATATTACAGGTCCTTTAACCATCTGCATGTCAAGCTTAATTGATCCGCTTCTATAATTTTTATCCGCTTCAAATACGGTTCCGTTTACGGTTACATTAGCATCTGCTCCGCCCTTTATTCGTTTCACCACATTAACGGTGGCGGTATTTGAGTTACCTATACCATATAATGGTATCCTAAGCGGACCAGCTGAACTGTTGTATTTTACCATCAAAGCCGCGTTTTTGATACCCACACTATTAGGATTAAACTTAACAGTTAATGCAGTTGTGCCCTGTACTGCCAGGTTAGTTGTAGTTAAAGCGCTTACCGAAAACTCAGCAGCATTAGGGCCCACTATCTGTAAGCCCTGTAATACAATTGGCGAATCGCTTGACCCATCAGGATATGTTTGTCCGTTATTCTTCAAAGTCAAGCTAAAGGACCCGGATGATGCCGTTTTTACAGGTCCAAAATCAATCGCAGTTTTCGGAAGCGATACCAGTTCTGAATAATGCAATGAGCCTGATTCAGGTTTGATATTTTCTACGTAATAAATATTGTCCTGATAATCGTAATTAGTGAACTGGGTTCCAAGATAATCGCAATCTAAAAAGTAAGCATTTGGAATAATGTTTCCTTTGGAGTCCATTGCTTTTAGCACTCTGATACCTATAAGCCCGTTAAAGTTTTGTGTTCTGTCTGTTGAAGCAGAACCTACTCTGAATCCGAATGAACCTGTTACGTTAAAGGTATTGGTTGCAGGCAATGTTGTACTACCAATAAGCCTTGGAATAACTGATTGCCCATCCAAATTATTATGTGTAAATACTAATGACGAGCCTGTAGAACCTTTTTTGAAATACCTTATAGATTCAATTGCCGAACAACAACCGTGATAAGCGGCAACCTGATGAACGGTTATTGGCTTAGTTGCATCGGCCTGAATAAAATAAGAAGCCACCACTTCACTGGAACCAGGTACCTTTGCCGAGCCATTAATATCACCATCATCATGGCTGTAGCCAGTTGTTGTTGTAAAACCTGCGGCCGTTATTATCTGCTGTGCATAAGGCTCACTCAAACCTTCGCCTGCAAGTTGTGATATACCGGTAAGTTTTACCCGTTTTACCGGAAATTTAGCATCATTACTGGTAATGGTTAATGAATCTGTAAATATTTTCAACCTTGTTCCCGCATCTTTTGTTATAAACTGGATGGTCACATCAACAAAAGCTTCTGAATTAATACTAAAAGGCACCTTTGCGGTTAAATCAGTACCTACAGAAACTACTTTCCAAGCGGTAGTATTTGATACCTGCAAATTAGTTACGGTAAGTTTGTTTACACCCCGGTTATTGATCCGGAGTTTTATCTTATCATGGTTAGCATTAAATGGAGTTGTATCCGGGCTGGTACGCCTCCACGGTGTTTTGATCAGTGAAAAAAGCAAGCGATCATCTGCCGGGAAGCCATCCGGGTTTTTTAGCACCATATAAGTACCTGTAGCTGGCGGAGAAGTGGTTGTGCCTATACTAAAAGCCGTGGCCGGACTTGTTTTCTTGTTGTTATTAGCATCAACGGCTTTTGCTACAATACTGTAACTACCAGCCGCGGTAACCGTAAAAGGTGTTGTATAATTTACAAACGCAGCGTTGTTTATGGAATATTTAAGCGAATCCATACCGGCTCCGCCAGCATCTGTTCCTGTTAAAAACACCTGTACCGGGCCACTATATACTCCGGGCGAACTGGTTGTTCCTGCAATTCTTAAGCTTACTGTTGGTACTGTAGTATCTGTTACCTGGCTGGCAGGCGCAATAGTTATATAATTTATTTTGCTGTTAACACCGCCATTTGCATCAATAGTAAGTTTTCCGTCTGATACTGTTACCACACCAATAGCTATCTTATGCTTGGCAGTAGTTGAAGTTGTCAGATCTGCTATGATCGGTAAGCCTTCGGCATTTATCTGGTGGGTACTATCAAAATAGCCTTCATCCCCTGCGCCAATGGTTACGCGGTAAGTTCCGTTAGTAACCGCGCACTCCCAGGTGCCTGGTAGTTGACCTTTATCGCTGGCCTGCATTTGTACCACTCCTAAAAGTTGCTTGGCGCTGGTACCTGTACGTATGCGCATATTAGCCGTCATATCCTGTGGGGCTTTTGTACTTGGATTTACCCAGCCAAAACCTCGGGCATCAGTATAAGAAAGACCATTATCAGGAGTGTAGCCCGCGGGAGCCGTTGAGGTTGAAGGTAAAAAGGCAATAGTTTTTGTAGTAGTTCCTGTTGCCTGTCCACCGCCGGAAATAGTGAAACTGCTTGCTGTGCTAATTTTTTCATTGTTATTAGCATCAGTAGCTTTCAGCAATATATTGTAGCTACCCGCAGCAGTTATGGTAAGCGGGCTTGTATAATTAACGTAAGCCGCGTTATTTATGGAGTATTGTAAAGATTTAATACCAGCGCTGCCACCATCTGTCGCGGTGCCAAAAACCTGTACCGAACCGGTATAAACACCTGCCGATTGAAGGCTTCCGGCAAGTCTGATGCTTGCAGTTGGCGCTGTAGTATCCGTTACCGGATCAGCATTGGCAATGCTGATATAATTTATTTTGCTATTAATGCCACCTGTAGCATCAATGGTAAGCTTACCATCGGTAACGGTTACTACCCCTATGGCTATTTTATGTTTAGCCGCATTTGTGGTTACCAGATCAGTAATAATGGGTAATCCCTCAGCATTTATTTGATGATCGCTGTCAAAATAAGCTTCGTCACCCGCGCCTATAGTTACCCGGTAAGTCCCGTTAGGAATGGTGTACTCCCAGGTACCGGGCAATTGTCCCTTGTCGCTTGCCTGCATCTGAACTACTCCCAAAAGCTGTTTAGCGCTTGAGCCTGTGCGGATACGCATATTGGGTGTCATATCCTGAGGCGCTTTAGTTGTTGGGTTTACCCAGCCAAAGCCACGTGCATCAGTATAAGCCAAACCATTATCTGTAGTATAACCAGTTGGTGCAGCTGTTCCGGACGGAACAAATGCTATATTTACTGTAGCCGGAATAGCAAATTCAAATGCTGCAGACTTAACAGCTACGGATCGGTCTGTTGCAAAATCGGTTGAACGATTTTTGTTTGAGGAAAAAGCAAACAGTGGCAAAACCACCAATAAGATAAGAGGAGTTTTGCTCAAATTAAACAAGCCATTGTTTATTTTACTATAGGTAATCATTGGAATCATACATATTAATTAGCAGAATACATTTCATAATACATAGCAATCCTTTTATATCAATATTACGGAATTTCAGGCGGAGAGGTGGTGTCATCAAGACGCATGTGACCAAATCGTATAATAGTGTGCATGAGGCAAATACGGTTATATGAAATTGAAAAACAGGTTATTATCAAGCTTAAAATTTGCTCCAGTATAGGAATAATAATCAAGAATAATTGTTAAACATACGGTAAGATTTTCAATACTTTTATTATCAAAAATGTATATTTGTATCATAAAAATAATAGAATGCTTAATTTAGAATGGCTCAGAACCTTTAAGGCTATATATGAAACCGGAACACTGTCTGCTGCTGCTCAACAGCTTTTCATTTCGCAGCCGGGGGTTAGCCTGCACCTTAATTCATTAGAGGCTTATACAGGGTATAAACTATTTGATCGCGCGGCGCGAAAAATGGTACCAACAGAGCGCGGAAAGATACTTTATAACTTTGTGTTAGACCCTTTGTTAAAATTGGAGAACGCCGAACAACTGTTTCACAGAACTTCAAAGGCCGAAAGATCTACTATTAGCGTGGGGATGTGTTTTGAAACTTTTCAATACACGTTAGAAGAACATGTAGCGCAATTGCCCTTTAACCTGATCATCAGGTTTGGTGAATATCCACAAATGCAGCAGGATCTGGATAATGGCTTACTCGATCTGATCATCACATCGCAAAAAGGCCATCAACCCAATCTGGAATATAAACCATTTTCAAAAGAACGGATCGTATTAGTAGCCGGAGCAAAAACAGACATAAGCCAGCTGAAACAATTATTGTTATCCAAAAACCTGCCTGAAAGCGAAGAATGGCTTAAACATCAGCTTTGGTACAGCACCGCTGCCGATATGGAACACCTCAAGAACTTCTGGGTGAAAAACTTTGGTAACCACCCTGATTTTAAACCCAACTTTATTGTTCCTAACATGAGTTCCATAATCCGGTGCCTCAGTAATGGTGAGGGTTTTTCTGTTGTACCGGATTTTTTGTGCCGTAAAGAAATTGAAGCTGGTAACATTCAACTCGTTTGGGAAGGCGAGCTGCACCTGGAAAATATACTTCATTTTGGCACACGCAAAAAAACCATTTACGCGGCCGAAATTAAAGAGCTTGAAAAATTACTGATCCAAAAATGGGTTTAACAGACTATACTTTTAACTATTGTTGAAAAAGTATAGTCTGATTTATTAAACAATTAGGTAATGGTGAAATCAATTACTCCCATCGTTACCATAATGTGATTCCCTCTTGGTTAAAGGAAACTCCGGATTATCTGTACGGGTTGATGCCATAGTAGCCTTAATTTTTGCAGCTATTTCAGGATATTTATTAGCCACGTTTGTTGTTTCGCCCATGTCAGTAGCCAGATCATACAATTCAAAGGGTTGTTCGTATTTAGCAATACCTTTCCAGTTGCCCATTCTGATTGCCTGCAAAGGCCCCTGTGTTTCGTTAACTTCCCAATAAAAAAAATCGTGATTTTTTTGCGCTTTAACATTACCGGTCAAAGTGGGCAGGTATGATATACCATCAACATTTTTAGTAGGCTTAATACCGGCAATTTCGCAGGCGGTTGGTAAAAAATCCCAAAAGGCAGCCGGCTGTTGAGTTACCGAGCCTGCTTTAATCTTAGACGGCCACCGGGCAGCAAACGGAATACGGATACCACCCTCATACATGGTTAACTTACTACCTCGCAAAGGTCCGCTTGCATCAAAAAACTCGTTATTAAATGCTGGTCCGTTATCGCTTGTAAATATAACCAGCGTATTATCATCAATACCTTGTTTTTTTAACTCCGCCATAATTCGCCCTACGTAACCGTCAAGTCTTGATACCATGCCTGCGAAAGTAGTATTACCTTCAGGGTCATGATAGTAATGAGCAGGTTTCATTGGCTTTTTAGGCCAACCCAGGCTTTCATAAGGCCTTTTTGAATCTTCAGGAACAGTTATTTCGTTGTGCGGAATAGTGTATGGCAGATACAGGAAAAACGGCTTATTTTTATTTTGCTGAATATAATTAATAGCCTGGGCGGTAAATGCATCATTGGAGTAAGTGCCTTTATGCTCGGCCGGTACATTATCTTTTAGTATAACCTTATCCCGATTTACCCAGATGTAAGGTGGATAGTAGTGATGTGCTTCTGTATGGGTTTTATAGCCGTAAAAGTAATCAAACCCATGATCCAGCGTGTTGCCCGTAGTATTACTCTCATCAAGTCCCCATTTGCCAATGATAGCAGTTGCATAACCGGCTCTCTTTAACTCAGAAGCAACAGTTATTTCATCGCTACCCAAATCGATTGATTTTCCGCTGGCTGTCCAGGCAGAAAGTTCACGTACATGAGCGTGGGCGGTGTTGATACCTGTCATCAAGGCAGCTCTTGACGGGCCGCATACCGCGGTTCCGGCATAATGTTGCTTAAATATTATACCCTCTTTAGCCAGTTGGTCGATGTTTGGAGTATTGATCTTTTTTTGACCGTTAAAGCCAACCTCACCATAGCCCAGGTCATCGGCCATGATATAAATAATGTTAGGCTTGCGCTGTTGAGGTAATTTTTTTTCAGGTGTTTTGAAACTTAACATCACACCGGCAGTCATTACCATCAACAGGAATGTGGAACCTGAAATCTGTTTCAGTTTATTATTTTTCATATAATATAAATCAGTTTTGAACATAGGTTTGTGTATAGGTTTCCACAGCGTTAGTACTTAAATTTTTAATAGTTGCCTCAATCCGATGCTGGCCTTTTGTCGGGTTTCCCCATACATACAGGTAATAAGCATCTGCTATTAAGCCTCTTTTATTTTTGATCACCGTATCTTTCGCCAAAACAACCTGCCCATCTACCTTTAATTCCTGCAAGGTTGCAGCCGGCGTTTTTAAGGCTTCGCGCACACTGTTCCAACGGCAACGAATACGGATGTTTAAGTCAGTCTCCGGTTTACCCGCCTCATATTGATCTTCCTTACCAATAATGGTAATCGCCACCTGCGGGCGGATCAGTTTATCAGGAGTACTCCACCATTTCCATGAAGGTTCTTTTGATATGAGAAATTTACGGGCGGCTTCTATACCACCCAGCATACGGGTTTTAAAGTTGCTTACACTATCATGCCGAACACCTACCACCCAATTGTTTTTCAACGCCTTGATCATGGCCTCGTAAGTAGGTTCCTTAGCTATAAACAGGGTACGGTGATTAGTTAGCTCGTCGGCCCACCACCAGGCTTCAATACCGTGTGCATCCTGCAGGGTAACCAGCGGCAACCGGTAACGGTACTCATTTAAATAAGGTAGCCAGAACGCGAAGTTTTGTCCGAAATGAACTGTACTGATACCCAGATAACCTAAATTGCTATTAATAGATTCGTCAATTAACAAGCGGGCCAATGGTTCGTTATTGCTAACCTGTAAAAGCAAACCGCCGTTAACATCTTTCAGCTGCTTCAGCGTAGTTTTTTTCAGTTCATCATAGGTTGCATTATCGCTGTAGTGTATCGGATATTTAGCTGGAGCTATATAATCCAGTACGTGATTAAAAGAACCCATCCCATCAACGGTTACATCATTGTCATGTGGTTCGTCAGCCAGAAAAAAGGTGACGGGAACTTTTTTGGCATCTGCTATTTTCTGTGCTTCTTCAACCCATCCTTTGGCTGGATATTTAGCTCCCCAGAGCTGAATTTTTAAACGATCTGCAAGCATAACAGCTTCCAGCGGGCTACCACCACCCTGGCCTTGAAATTGTACCGTATATACTTTGTAACCTGTAAAATCCGGATTAGATACAGACAGGGGTTTAGACATCGCCGCCTTATCAAGCGCAGAAAAACCATTGAGCACTTTTAAGGCATCAATAGCATAATAGGTGGCAATAGGAGTTGAGTGCAAGCCGGGCCTATCGCCGAAACCACCATCAGCATTGTGCAGGGATACCAAATAAGCAATAGCTGCCTGCACGTTTTTGGGCTTAGTACCTAACAATTGCAAAGCCTTTATACCTGCCCAGGTGTATATCACATCATCATTAATACCTATCTGCGGATTGGGTTGATGCGTAAAACCGCCGCTTTTTAACTGGCAGTTTTGCAACCATTCCGTAGTTTCGACAGTTTGAGCTTTAGGTGCTCCCAAAGCAGCCATAGCATACAAGCTCCAATAGGTATTTAATATATTACCATCACCTCCGGCTGCTGTTGGTGAATTGTTAAAGCTACCATTTGGCCTGCGATGACTTTGATAATAATCAATATATGCTATCCGATCTGTCAAGGGAACATTTACCAGCTTTTGACAAATAAGGATCATGGCCTCCTGGTACATCACCGGGTATTTGTGATCCTCATAATTGGCCAATAAGCCAGCTTGCGATTTCCAACCGGATACCATGCCCGCGAATGATGAAACATCACCACCTAACCATAAAATGGCCTGTATTTGCTCATAGGTAAGATTTCGCAATTCGGAGCCGCTGGGGCCAGCTTCCTTATTAGGTCCCCTTTGCGGATGATGCGTTCTGATAAATTCAGCTAATTGCGCTTTATTTGCCGGGAGTTGACCAATATCAAACAAAGTTCCGGTTACCGCAAAACATACTGTGGAATGCGAATCGGGCTGATCTTCCCAACCATAGCCGCCATCAGTTTTTAATAGTTTACCATTAATATATTTTTGCAGGTTAGTTCGCCACGCAGCTTGTCCATACACCATAATCGGGCACGATGCTACCGTTAAAAACAGGATGAGCGAAAAGGAAAATATCTTTTTCATAAGTTTATGAATGCTCAGAAGATCAATCATTAATTATTCCGATTCGCCTTTGGGTGCTCCCCTTTTTGATTTTTTGGCTGGCAAGGGCTGGCCCAGCATATCCTTGTTAGGCATAAAACCGTTACCATCCACATCAACAAAAACCGGGTTTGATAAGGCCATTGGTCGTACATTTCTTTCGCCCTCAACCAATCCTACGCTTTCATTTTGGCCATAGGCTAATACAATGATGTGCGCATCGGTTTTAAGCTGAACAGGCACCTCAGCTTTAAATGCCCTTACCGTACCCGGAAACATTTTCGGATTATTGGCCTTAGTAAACTTTAGCGTACTATCGGCTTTGCCATTTATAATAAGCTGTACGGTGTTAATTTTGCACCAGTTAGCAGTCATAATTTCAATACCTACTTTAACATTGCCGCCTATGGCTTTTACGTTGCTTCCGGGTAATTCATTGTTTACTAATACAGTCATGAAGGGGCCGTTGGTCATGATAACACGGCCATCCTTTACCTGGTGAGCTATTTCAACCGCATCAATTTTTTCAGGCACATCATTTTTAGTGTACACATAATTGAAAAGCGAGCCGGTAGCGTTCCCCACGGTATGGGCATCGGTGTTGGCAGTTCCGAAAATATGATAACCCAGGTTGAGCATTTGAAGCCATTGAAAAGAACGGGTATTGGCATCACCACCACCTAATGCCTCTGGCAGATCATACATGGTTTCCCTGATCTCCATTACATCTGTAAATTTTTCGGTACCATAGCCTTTATCCGGTTGCCCGTCATTATCTTTATCAAAGTAAAGGCGGCTTATCTCGGGGTGATTTTGCTGTACCAGCTTAAATTTTCCGTTATCGTAATTGTAAAGTCTACCTATTTGTACATAAGGATCTTTATCTGTTTTGGGAGCGCCATAGCCTCTTTTTTCTGGCTGAATCAACAACGGGAATCCTATCTGGTGATTAGTTTCCCCAGGGCCTGGTCTGCCGCTAAGCTCCATTCCTGCTGCTGAGGTTATAAACTTTTGCAGGCTTAATTCTTTGATCACATCCTCATAACTACTGATACGGTTATGCTCTGTAGCCGGGGCAAATTCAACCCCTGAAGCAGCCATGTTAATTACCCTGTCGGGTACGCCGGAGTTAGAATCACCGCTACGGGTGGTGTGGTTATGCAGATCGGCCAGTACGTACTCCAGGCTTGTAAAAGCACGATGGATTTTCACATTTACTTTATTTGCCTTGCCGACCACTGCTTTAACATTCACTACTTCAGCATCATATTCAGGGCCGTGTGAAATCACTATTTTATAATTACCTTCAGGAACGGGTACCGTAAACTTAGGGCTGTTGGCGTAATATAAGTTGCCATTACCGTTGCTGCGCGTAGGCGGACCAAGATTAACTTTCTTTTTACTATCCAGGTTGGTGAATGATACTTTAACCGGCAAAAACTCACCGTTTTGATCGCTAACCGTAAAATCAATTGTGGTTTCAGGTTTTAGTATAAAGTTTTGTTTGGGATTTGTTGCTTTTACATCATACACCATGCTGGCCGTGTCATGCCCCAGTTTGGTAACACTCATTTTAAACTGACCAAGCGGAACATAAAGCAACGCGTTGCCATCTACAGTAGTTAAGGCAGATGAAATGAGTTCGGATTGGTTATTCCTGGCGGTTACAAATACATCTTTTAGTAACTTACCATTTTTATCCTTTACGTTAACAGGTACTTTTTGCAGATTGATTGACGACGGTGCAATTACCAGTTGTTGCCTTTGCAGATCGGATACATTGGTACCAGTTAACAGTATGCGTGATAGGGTAAGCTCTTTACCAGCCTCCAGATCAATGGCATCATTTGGCTTTTCTGAAGTACCCTCATAGTAAATGCGGTGCCCCATCGTGATAAAATTGCGCTTGCCCGTAACCGGGGCCGTGTAAATCTGTTTTTGTGACGACATAACCCCATAGGCGGAATTATACCATTTGTTGTAAATAAACGCCATGTTGGTTTTGCCAACGGGTGTAATATCATCCAGGTTGTTATCACAACGCAGCATGTCATAAGGTGTAATTTTGATAGTTGCCGATGTTGTGTTCTTATAAGTGGTACTTACTTCTATATAAGCCTTACCATCAGTTAAAGTATAGGTGGTTTCGGCAGTAAAAGGTTCGTCTGTGGTAGCAAACTTTACCGTTTTTAGCTGTACCGATGTCCCAGTCGATTTTAAAACAATAATCGTATCGGCAGATGGCACATCAACCCTGGCTCCCTGCGGATAGAATACGGTAAGCTGATCGTTATTTTGGGCAAGGGTTGTAAAATCAATTACTGCGCCCTGTATTGACGATACCATTTGATTGGCTTCCCTGTCAAAAGCAGCGTTGGCTATTACAGCCACCACCTTATCATTTTTCATCACCCAATCGCCTATCATACCGTCTACCTCTTTGCCTTTGGGCAGCAGGTCCAGGTTATTTTTATTGAGGCGAATTATTTCTGCCGCGTAAGTATGCTGTACAAAGTTTAATAGTACTACAGCTAATAAAAACTTAATGATTCTCATAATATATTGACCAGGCATTCCATTTTAATTGTTCCCAATCAATAATCAAGACACCACTTTATTTATACTATACTATGCCACGCATAAAATTCTCGCATTATTTGTGTAACAAAAACAACGTGATAAATGGTTAGGAAGTGATTTGAGTACTACCATGTTCCTTTATATAAATGATCTTTTTTCTTTTCCAAAACAGGTTTTAATGGAATTTGGAGCCCTCCTGTTTGGCCTAACCAATCAAATAATTTATCATTAAGCTGTTTGGCAACGCCCTGAAATTTTTTATCGCGTATCAGGTTATTAACCTCGTATGGATCTTTCTGAATATCATACAACTGGTCAATATCCCATATACCCCAATTGCGGATAAACTTGTATTGATCGGTACGTACGGCATACTGGGTTGGTGTTTGCGGAAAATTGCTTTCCCAGTAATACTCGTAAAAAAACTCATTGCGCCACGGTACATCCTTTCCCTGAATAATAGGCAGGAACGACATTCCCTGCATTTGCTTAGGCTTTTGAACGCCGGCCATTTCTAAAATGGATGGCGCTATATCAATATTAAGCACCATTTGTTTAATTTTTGTGGCTGGTTTTATCAGATCTGGGCAGCGTGCCAGCAAAGGAACGCGCATAGACTCTTCATAAGCCTGGCGTTTATCAATTAGCCCATGTTCGCCAAATGAAAATCCATTATCGCCCATATAAATAACCAGGGTTTCTTTATCCAGACCATTATCTTTCAGATATTGCAATACACGGCCAACGCTTTTATCAATGCCCATGAGTGTTTCCAGATAATCAATATAAAACTGGTCAAAGTCTGTTTCACCGTGATACATGTAATCAACTCCGTGCCAGCTGTAACGCTGAGCCCTAACCCACTGCGGAATATCCTTATTATTGAAGGTATACATGCTGCCATCCTCACGTACGCCCTTGATAAATTTTTTGCTTGTAGGCGTCTCTGTCATAAACATAGATACCGGGTAATGAATTTGCAGATCTTTATAAAAACCCTTATCTGCTTTTGCCGGTTTAAAGTCGGCATGAACCGCCTTGTGCGACAGGTACATGAAAAAGGGCTTGTTTTTATCCCGTTTTTTTAACCATTCCAAACTCAAGTCGGTTAAAAGATCCGTGATATAGGTACTGTCCTGATACTTAACAATTTTGCCATCAATATTTAACGTTGGGTTATAGTAAACACCCTGCCCGCTAAAGCTAACCCACTTATTAAAACCCGGACGCGGATGGCCATCGCCGCCGCCCATGTGCCATTTCCCAAAAAAAGAAGTTTGGTAACCTGCCTTTTGCAGGTATTGCGGGAAATAAATAAGTGATGATGGAGCCGGCGATTCATTATCAACAACCGTATGTGTATGCGCATACTGCCCGGTTAAAATAGATGCCCGGCTGGGCGAACATAATGAGGTAGTAACAAAAGCGTTTTGAAAATGAGCACCTTCATTGGCAAGCCTATCCAGGTTCGGTGTTTTTAAACCCGGAACTTTACCGGTAAACCCCATAAAATCATACCGGTGATCGTCGGATAATATAAAGATGATATTACGGGGCTTTGTACCCGGATTTTTTTTATAAATAATGTTATTTATAGGTGTTTGGGCTTTCAACTCAACAATACCTGTTAAACACATGCCTAATAACGCCATCAAGAATGGCATTTTCCAAAACGTATTTTTTTTATACATCTATCTCTTATTCTGTTATTTAAAATTAACATAAAAAGCCCAAGACTTGCTTGAGCTTTTTATGTTTAAAGATTTTATTATTTTATTAATTGAGCATACGCGTCAATCGTACCATCGGCATCATCCCAGGTAAAGGTAGTGCCGTTTTTGTACCAATTACCTAAATACCATCCGGTTGGGCCTGCGTTATCGCCAATACCAGAGTTAAAGTATGATACCAGTTCAATATCGGTACGGCTGTTAACCCAGGTGCCTAATCCAACAATCCAGTTTTTACGATCAGTAGGGTTGGTATTAGCGTGTACACCGGTTTCAAACACACCAAAACGGGTAAAGCCCCAGGTTGCCATTTTGTTAAAATTGGCATTAAAGGTTTGAGTAGCGCTTACGGTTGGATCATTAGCATAACCATCTAAACCGGCAATAACCTGACTTTTTTGAGCAGCTGTTAAGTAAGTACCCATGTTGTAGTTATCAGGATTTCTGCCAGATGCCGCTTTAAATGTGTAAGACATTAATACATAGCAAGGGTGTACATTAGGATTTCCGGCTGCTAAAACCGCTGTAACAAATTGCGCGAAGGCATGTTGCAATACGTCAAAAGTATAACCGGTTTTTACGTTATCCTCCGGCTCGTGAAAGAAAACCAGGTAAATGGTTCTGCCTGCCGGAAAAGTTTGTACATACTCCTTAATCTGGTTAAAGTTTGTTCCATTAGCTGTTGCTACCCAATCAGGTTTTATTTCGCCAACAGAAACATCGCTGTTACCGATGTCATCAGCCATACCTGATGCCGCGAAATTTGCAGGGATACCGGTGTCATAGCTTCTGCGGAATTTTAGGCCGATGCCGCCGTTTTTGGTTTGAAGCCTGCGGTTTAAACGTTGCCATGATGTTATTGGCCCGTTACCGCCGGTTCCTAAGGTTTCGCCCGGGAATGGTTGTGAAGAAGCGCCCCAAATGGTGGTACCGGCGGCGGCAGAAGCAACTTTCTGCGTTTTGCTCATCGCATCAGCCTTGGCTGAAGTTACAGACTTTTCAGAGTTTTTGCTACAGCCCGCCATAAATATGGCTCCAGACAACAGCATGCCTAAGGCATAGGTGAACTTGGTTTTCATAGGTTTTAAGTAGTTTGATGTTTATATGTTGTTAATTAATTTCTCCGGTTTGAAAAACTCCCTACACTCATACCACATACATATACAAGAGGCCTATTTTATCATTTCATACCATTGATTTTCAATATTTTTTAACACCACACATTGCCGAGTAAACAACAAAGCCTTGTACTGTGCAGTACAAGGCTTTGTTGTTCCAATATCGCTAACGGTTATATTTATTGCGCCAGCTTAGGGTTGATATCAACCTCGCTTTGCGGTACTGGCCAGTACTCATCCTTACCTTTACGGAAAGCTTTGGTTGTTACATACCAACGGCTGTATGGATCTGCAACCGAACCTTTTTTCTTGATAGCGGTTTTTATACCCGGGAACGGGTGACCATAAAAGTCACCTTTTAAAACCTGGTCGGCAACGTGCCAGCGCAACAGATCCCATAACCTGATGCCTTCGAGCGCGAGTTCCACACGGCGTTCATTACGTAAAACAGGGCGCAGCAGTATTGGGTTAGTTTCTGTAATGCGGGGCATATTAACGGAGGTCCGTCCTCTCACTTTATTAATGGTAGCATCAAGCAAAGTTTGATCAATAGCTTGCCCGGCCTCCAGTTTGGCTTCTAAATAACTCAGTAAAACTTCCGCGTACCTGATAATAGGCAAGTTGCCACCATTACTGGTTGCTAAACCGGTTGTAAGGGCCTCGTTCATGTATTTTCTTACACCAAAACCGGTTTGGGTTAAGCCTGCGGTGCCTAACCTGTCTTTAGCGTTTACAGAATCAGGATTACAGATATACACCGAGCTGCCGTAAGGTGCATTATTATAAAGAATGGTATATTTTAATCTCGGATCACGGTTTTTACCCAGATCTTTCGGATCATATTTTGAATCGGTATAGCTAAAAGTACTTCCATCTGTAAACTGGTAAGCTTCCATTAAACTCACCAGCGGATTCATTAAATTAAATCCCCCACCCATTGAAGGTGCAAAGTGCTGCATAATAGGGTTAGCAAATAAAGTTGGAACAAACTGCGTACTGAATATATTCTCACTGCTGTTTTCATTCGCCTCCAAAAATATCGACTGGTAGTTGGGGTCGATGATACTGTCGCCAAAATCAACAATGGTTTTGTAGGTGTTAACAGCGTCAGTAAATTTACCTTCGGCAAGCTGCAGCCTGCCTAAAAATGCCAGCACCGCCTGCCTGTTCACCCTACCAATTTCTGAGGTGAGAATATCCTTTTGTCGCGGCACATCAAGCGCGGCAGCGGTATATTCGGCTATAACAAAATCAACCAGTTGCTGATGGGTAGCCTTTGAAACATTATTGGCTTCGGTTGGGGTAAGCACCTTAGTTACCAAAGGAGCCGAACCAAAATATTGCGACAAATAAAAGTACTGACTGGCCCTGATAAAGCGAACCTCGGCAATCATGCGCTTTTTACGTGTCGCGTCCATTGGTACTTTATCAATGTTTTCCAAAAAGTCATTACAACGGGCAACACGCAGGTAGCTGTTTGTCCAGTAATTTCCTAAAATAGCTACGTTAGCTGTTAATGTACCGTTAGTTAGTTTGTTGGTAGGTGCTGATTCGCCTGTACGCGGATAAGCATTATCAGTTGCCAGTTCCAGCCAGTTTAAGCCATTATAATCCCACCAGTCGCCGGGATTATATTCGGGAGCGTTTACTAGGATGTTACCACGGTAAACACCATTTAAAGCAATAAGAGCGTTTGCTTCTGAGGTCCAGAAAGTATCATTAGAGAATTTATCTAACGGGTTTTTATTCAGCTCCTTTTTGCATGACATGTTTGCCATCAACAGGACAGCCAGGGTTGTAAGCAAATATTTTATCTGATTAGTTTTCATACCAAATAGTTTAGAAAGTAACATTAACGCCAAGAGTGTAATTAGTGAGGATCGGATAGAAGTTTGTACCGGTATTTACTTCGGGATCCCAGCCTTTACGGTAATTATCAATAGTGAGCAGGTTTTCACCGCTCAAATAAATTCTGGCATTAGCTATGCCAACGCTTTGCATTAATTTTTTAGAAAATGTATAGCCTACCTGAGCGTTTTTAATCCGCAGATATGAGCCATTCAATATCCAGAATGATGATAGCGGTGTGTTAGCACTACCTGCACTGCTGAGCACCTCAACTCTCGGGTAAGCCGCGTGCGGGTTTGGGTTAGCCTCTGTCCAGCGTTCTTCATATTGCCACCTTTGTATGTTTGCGCCATTATTCATAGCAAACCCATAGTTGCCGGTCAGGTTGCCTTTTACCCCGGTTATGGCTTGTAATAATATGCTGGCATCAAAACCATGAAAGGTTACGCCAATGTTGGCTCCGTAGGTGTATTTAGGGATCTGGCTGCCCAGGTAAACGCGATCATAAGTTGGGTCAACTACCCCATCAGGTACCCCTTTTGGTCCGCTGATATCTTTATACCTGATGTCACCAGGTTTGGAAGCGGCTGTGATACTGGTAGAATATTTAGGCCAGCTGGCCACATCGGCAGCATCTTTAAATAACCCGTCGGCCACATAGCCGTAGTATAATTGCATCGGGTAACCGATAAACAAATCACTGCCATTACCAACCAACCCATTTGGCTGGGTAATGTTACCCACACCCAGGTCAAGCGCCTTGTTATTAATGATGGTGAAGTTTGTGCTTATATTTAAGCCTACCTTGCCTATTTGGTTATTATAGTTTAAGGTAAATTCCCATCCTTTATTTTCCAAGCTACCGGTATTTTGCTGAGACAGGCCAAAGCCTAATACATTTGATACGCTACTGCTTGGGCTGTACAAAATATCATAAGAGTAGCGGTTAAAGTAAGTCGCGGAGCCTGTTATGGTATTTTTAAACAATCCAAATACAATGCCTACATCTGTTGTGCGGGTTGATTCCCAATGCAAATTATTATCAACAATTTGTGAACGGGCCACGCCCGGCACTACTGTACCACCAAATGAGTAATCGGTGCCTGTATTGCCATTAATTACACCCAGCGTATTCTGATACGGGTAGTTCGACCTGATGTTCTGGTTACCCAAAGTTCCGCGGGATGCCTTTATTTTAAGTTCGTTGATCCAGGGATAATTATTTTTGATAAAGTTTTCCTGTCCTATTCTCCAACCTACGGCCACAGATGGGAAATAAGCGTACTTATTATCGGTAGGGAAACGGGATGAACCATCGCGCCTTACAACCCCCTCAACCAGGTACTTGCTGGCAAAGCTGTAATTAAGCCTTGCAAATTCCGATTCTATGGCCCATTCAGATCCGGTGCCTGAGTTAGTTTGCGATGCCGGAGACCCTAAATCAAGTTCGGTAAGATCATTACCCGGAAAGTCATTACGCGAAGCGGTAAAATTGTCTGATTTGGTCTCTTCAAATGAATAGCCTAACAATACGTTGATCTGGTGTTTTCCAAACTGCTTCGTATAATCTGCTGTACCCTGAAAGGTATAGTAATTCGTTTTGGCGTTTTTTCGGGTCAATGAATTGGGGCCATCTATTATTCCTCCACGTAATAGCTGTGTAGCGGCAAAGGCCGTGCTATCTAACTCTGTACGTACGTAGGAGGTAATGCCGGATAATTTTAAGCCAGGGAAAGGTTTATAGTCCAAACGTGCATTTCCGTTTAAATCAAGGTTGTTCCCCTTATTATATGCTTTCCCGGCCAAGCGTGATACAGGCGTACCGTTAGAGCCTAAACCCACACCATATTCGCCATTGCTGTAAACCGCCACCAGGTTGCCCGGCAGTTTAATAGCATCGCTGATTAAACCTAAAACATTGGTAGTAGGTTCATTTACATCGGCAGATATGGCTGATAAACGTGTAGTTAAACTTAATTTAGGGCTAATGTTGGTTGTCATGTTGAACCTGCCATTGTATTTGGCGTAATTTTCCCGGGCCACCAAACCATCCTGATACAAATAACCAAATGATACGTTGTACACATTAGCATCATTACCACCGCTTACACTTACGTTGTGTCCGGTTTGGCTGGTATGCTTTTTCATAATGAGATCCAGAAATTTGGTATTGGGATAGTTATCCGGATCTGATCCATCCTTAAACTTCTGGATTTGCTCTGGCGTAAACGTAGGCGACGGGCTACCTTCATTATATGCGGTAGCGTACTCCCATGAGTTTACAAACTCTGGCAAGGCTGTGGCCACCTGCGATCCGAAATAGCCGCTGTAGTTAACCTTAACTTTCCCTTTAGCACCACTTTTGGTAGTAACCAAAATAACACCATTAGCTGCACGGGCACCATAAATCGCTGCAGATGACGCGTCTTTTAATACCGAAATACTTTCTACATCATTCGGATCAATATCATTAAATCCATCTGTAGGGATACCATCTACCAAAATAAATGGCGAAGGATCGGCGCCAAAAGAACCTACTCCTCTAATGCTGATGGCACCGCTTGCAAAACCCGGCCTTCCATTACGCTGGGTAACTGTAACACCGGGCAGCTGCCCGGTTAAGGCATTTTGTAATTGAGTAACCGGGCGGTTGGTTAACTTATCGCCGGAGATCTGTACGATAGAGCCAACCACATTCTCTCTTTTTTGAGTACCATAGCCCACAACAACCACCTCAGTAAGCGATTTTTGGTTGAGCTCCATATTTACATTAATAACCGTACGGCCATTGAGCGCTATCTCCTGCGCATTATATCCCACAAATGAAAAAACTAATGCGATATTGGTATTGGTTAAGTTAATGGAGAACCTGCCGTTTGCATCGGTTGAGGTAGACTGCTCGCTTCCTTTAACCTTTATGGTAACGCCGGGCAAGGGCAAGCCTTTCTCATCAATTACTTTACCCGTTACCTCTGCAATACTTACAATTTCGTTTTTTTTATGGATTACTACCAGATCGCCCACTGCCTCGTAGGTCATACCCTGATTGTAAAGCACCTGCTTTAAAACCTCATTAACGGTTTGATCCTGTGCGCTCAATGATATCTGGACTTTACTGATATTTTCGGCGCTGTAAGCCAGCTTGATATCTGCCAGTTTCTCAATTATTTTTAAAACACGTTTAACCTCCGTATTTTTTACTTCAATGGTTATTCTTTTATCCAGCGCGTTTTGTGTGAACGCTTTGGCATCCATTACAAAAAGCAGGAAAAAGAAAAAAACTAAAGCGTAAACGTTACTACATTTCATACACAATAAATTTTGTTGGTTAGTTTGTTCATTAGGATTAGGAGTTTCATTAGTTGTACCATTGGCTTTGATCATCCAACGGATTAACATTGATTTTTAAAATCAGCTGTTTGAGGGGTATAGCCCAAACAAAACCTTCAGTTGAAAAAAAATCGCGATTTAAGTTAGTGCTCATGATTATTATTACAGAGACATGCTTTTTAAATCGATACCAATTCTTTTTATTTTTTATTTTACATGAACACTAAAGCCCAAACCTAATTAGTGCGAGCTAAGCAACTGCCAGAAGTAAAGTTTTTGAGGAGGACACAAAGCGATATATGACTATCATTATTTAGCTACAGATGATGCCTAAAAAATGGAAGTAATAAATGAAGGAGATAAGTAACAGAACAGCCTTAACGCTCCTGATTGATATAGATGTTACGGTCAATTATTTCATAATGACAGTTCAATATCTTACATATAACATCTAATTTTTGATACATGGTGGTGTTCGTTAAATCGCCGGTAAAGGTTTTACCAGTCACCAGCTTTTCATCATAAATAACCTCAATACCGTACAGTTGCTTAATTGAAGTTAATACCTGCTTAATAGAGGTATCAACAAAATGAAGGTTCAGGGTACTATCGGCCAGCTGCGGATTTTCGATAATGGAAGCTTCGAGCCGGTGATTATCAATACCATAAATAGCTTTTTGATTGCGGGTTAATATTATGCCGCCATCTTTTTCATTGCTTTTCTCGGGCTTAGCATTTTTCAGGTTAAAAGAGTTCACCGAAACAATTCCGGATATAACCTCAACAACCGCTTTTTTATCCGTATCAAATGAGTTTATCTTAAACCGGGTGCCTAACACCTTAGTAACAATGCCATTTGCATATACCAAAAACGGTTTTGCCGGATTTTTAGCTACCGAAAAAAACGCGGCCCCATTCAAATAAACCGACCGGTTATTTTTTTTCAGAAAGGTTTTAGGGAAGCTTAGTCTCGATCTGTTCTGCAAAGTTACCAAACTTCCATCTTCCAGTTTAATGGTAAGCGGTTTACCTGTATTATTATACTGTTCGGTGAGTACCGCGGTATTGTCGGCTACCAGTTGCTGATAAATTGACCTATCAGCCTTTTGTATATAAAAGTAAGCTCCAAATATCCCGATGATCAGCGAAGCAGCAATACCGCTTAACCAATAGAGCCGGCCTTTGTCTTTTTTAAGCCTTGGTACTTCATCATCAGCCTGACTAAGATCTCCTACACTAATTTTTCTAATAGTATCATCCACGATTGACCGTATCTCACGGTCTGATATCTGCGGGTCTGAAACCTTAAATGACAAAATTATTTCCTTGGCATCATCTATCATGGCTTCTTTTTCCGGGTTATTGCTTATCCAGCTTATCCAGAACAGATCATCATCTGTATCTGGTGATAATACCCATTTGTTGAAATCATCATCTAATACAAAATCAAGAAGATTGTAATTTTGAAATTTGTTGTTATTATACATATTATATTAGAAAGACCCAGCCCAAGGGTTTTGATACTATTTTTTTATAATATTTTATGCCAATAGTGCAAAATCTGCGCAATAATGCACAATCAGATAACTTATTTTTAAACCCACACCATCATATACACATCATATAAATGCTTAACTAAAACTTAATGCTTTAGTAGTATTCTGATATTACACCCGATATACTTTTACAACGCATCGGACATCAATGCATATATACTGCCATCAAATAAAAACAGGATAAGTAAATAAAGCTGTTTCTGACAAAATTCTGGTTTGATTTACAGGTTTAAAAATACAGATACTATTTGTAATAAACCTCCGCATGGGCAGTTTGGCAACTTAACAATCGCACGTTTACATACTATTATATACTGTTATGGATGCTACTCAGGATAATTCTATCTGGCAAAATTTTGTTGATGGCGATATTGCCGCTCTAAATATTTTAATGGAAAAGTATTTCCGTTTTTTGTTTAATTACGGAACAAAGATCTGCAAAAACGAAGAGCTTGTTAAAGATACCGTACAGGAGTTATTCATAAAACTCTGGAACAGAAAAGCACACCTGAGCCGCGAAGTTAATATCAAAGCCTACCTGATCACTTCCCTGCGCCGTTCACTGTACAGAAAAATACAATCATTAGAAAAGTTTGAGCGCTTTACCGATTACGATAATGAACTGCTGCCATTTGACCTGGAAATATCGGTTGAGCAAAAGTTTATCAATAACGAGTTCAATAAGCTTTTGGCCCTTAAACTGGCAAAACATACTCAGCTGTTACCTAAACGGCAAAAAGAAGTATTGTACTTGAAATTTATGCAAAATTTAAGTCGCGAAGAAATTGCCCAGGTAATGGATATTAGCCTGCAAACGGTTTCAAATATTTGCCAGATGGCCCTCAAAAACCTGCGCGATCAACTTCAGAAAAACAATCATTCTAAAAACTATTTCTATAGCATAACGCCGCTTTTACCCATTTTAATGGAATTTTTTATTAATCAATAGTATATAGTCTTCAAAAAGGTGTCTGTATATTTATAGCCGTATAACCGGCTATAAATCAATTTGCAAATTATCAGCTCACCTATGAGGCGTGTTTTATACTTATTACTGTATTATATTCCCGCGTTCTTATCTGTTCACTTAAATGCCTCCGCACAACAGCAGAAGCCCAATGTAATTATCATATATACCGATGATTTAGGTTACGGAGATATCAGTTGCTACGGTGCAAAAAATGTAAACACCCCCAACATTGATCGTATTGCTGCCAACGGCCTTCTGTTTACCAATGCCCATGCCACATCGGCCACCTGTACACCATCAAGATATTCATTGTTAACCGGCCAATATGCCTGGCGAAAAAAAGGAACCGGCATAGCTCCCGGAGACGCAGCTTTATTAATAAACCCGAATAAGCCCACCATTGCATCGGTATTTAAAACCGCAGGTTACCAAACCGGTATAGTTGGCAAATGGCATCTTGGCCTGGGCGAACAGGGCATAGGCCCTAACTGGAACGGGGACATCAAACCCGGCCCTATAGAACTTGGCTTTAACTCCTCATTTATTTTACCAGCCACGGTTGACAGGGTACCCTGTGTGTATGTAGATGGGCATCATGTTGCCAACCTCGACCCTTCCGACCCTATAAAAGTAGATTATAAAAGCCCAATTGGTAACTGGCCAACCGGCACTCAGCATCCGGAATTATTAAAGCTCAAGCCATCGCACCAGCATGATCAAACTATAGTAAACGGTATCAGCCGCATTGGTTACATGACTGGAGGTAAATCGGCCTTGTGGGTTGATGAAGAAATAAGCACCGTTATTACTAATAAGGCCGTAAACTTCATAGAAGCCAATGCCAGCAAACCTTTTTTCCTGTACTTTGCAACGCACAATATTCATGTTCCGCGGGCGGTTAATAAACGTTTTGCAGGTAAAAGTAACATGGGTGCCCGCGGCGATGCCATATTGGAATTAGATTGGACCACCGGCGAAATCTTAAAAACACTTGACCGCCTTAAGCTTACCAACAACACTCTCATTATATTCAGCAGTGATAATGGCCCTGTGCTTGATGATGGCTACCAGGATGAGGCCGTTCAGAAATTAAACGGCCACCAACCAGCCGGCCCTCTGAGGGGTGGAAAATACAGCGCCTTCGATGGCGGAACACGAGTCCCGCTTATGATTTCATGGCCTGGGCATATTAAAAAAGGCATTTCCAATGCGCTATTCAGCCAAATAGATTTATTGGCATCTTTTGCTGCCTTTACCGGCAATATCCTCCCCGATAAATCAAATCTCGATAGCGAAAACGCTCTTGATGTATTATTAGGCAAAAGCAAAAATGGCCGGGAATATGTTATTGAACAGTCTTTAAACAATACGCTCTCGGTAATTAAGGGCGATTGGAAGTATATTGAACCCAGTAATGGACCGTTAATAAATAAGGATGTAAATATGGAGTTGGGTAACAACCCTGAGCCACAACTTTATTACATAAAAAATGATATCGGCGAAAAACATAATTTAGCTGAATCAAACCCCAAAAAACTGGCCGAGTTAAAAAGCCTTTTACAAAATGTTAAAAACCGGTAAAGCTTATCCGCTTTCCAAATATGCTATAGCAGATGCATCAAAAAGTTAAACTCATTATTTATATATTTTTAGTTTCCTGCTTTGCTTGTAAACAGAAAAGCCATTCGCCGGTAAGTAACAAAGCTCAGGCAACATCATTAAAAAAAGAAAAAAAGGTTTGCTGCGAATCAAACATACCTGCCCGGTTTGCCAGTTTAGAAAGTCAGCCGGCAAACGCTTTGCCTATATCAAATGCTGATAATAGCACACACAGCGGCATGGTATGGATAAAGACTGGTACCTTTATGATGGGTGCTGATAATAAACAAGCCGCTGAAGATGAATACCCTAAACATAAAGTAAGTGTATCTGGTTTTTGGATTGATGCTACCGAAGTTACTAATGCTCAGTTTGCACAGTTTGTTAAAGCTACGGGCTATATCACCACTGCCGAAAAAAAGCCCGACTGGAACGAGCTTAAAAAACAACTCCCGCCCGGCACCCCTAAACCCGATGATAAACTATTAGTACCGGCATCATTGGTATTTACTTCGCCAAAACAAGCTGTTGATTTGAATGATTACGGCCAATGGTGGGCATGGCAACCCGGTGCCAGTTGGAAACACCCGCACGGACCAGGCAGCGACCTGAAAGGTAAAGCAAACCATCCGGTTGTACAGGTTTCATGGTATGATGCGCAGGCCTATTGTAAATGGGCCGGAAAAAGATTACCTACCGAGGCCGAATGGGAATGGGCCGCCCGCGGAGGATTGAATAATAACATTTACCCTTGGGGCAACGAAGGTGTAGATGAAGGCAAGCCTAAAGCCAATACCTGGCAGGGTACCTTCCCCAATAAAAACTTACTTACCGATAAATTTTATTTTGCAGCACCTGTTAAGTCATTTGCTGCTAACGGATATGGCCTGTATGATATGGCGGGCAATGTTTGGGAATGGTGCAATGACCTATACAATAATAAATATTATAGCTCCATAAATAAACCCACAGGTGTATCAAACCCTAAAGGCCCGGCAATCAGTTATGATCCTGAAGAACCCAATGCCAAAAAGCGGGTGATCAGGGGTGGCTCTTATTTGTGTAACGATAGCTACTGTTCTGGTTATAGGGTAGCCCGCCGTATGAAAAGCACCGAAGACAGCGGCATGGAACATGTAGGCTTCCGGTGTGTCCAGGATAAATAAAGTCGTCCTGATTGATACTTAAGCAGGTAAAAGAAACCAAAAGCAAAAGCCCCACTTCGTGGGGCTTTTGCTTTTGTGCGGAAATATTAAGGCCAGTACTAAAATATTTTTAAGTCTTTATGGAATCATTAACCTATCTGCATCTTACAGATAATTATATATTTTAATAATCGTTAATGCTTAAATTTATAACATCTGCCAAACCCTGAATCTTATGCATCTGCCATTTTTTAATACGTTAAAATACCTCCTCGTCATCTGTCTTTTCCTACTTATTCAATCGGTATCTGCTCAAAACAAATATCAGGATATTGGCAACCGGATCGATTCCCTTGCCAATATTGGGTTACCTAAGTCGGCATTAAAAGAGGTTGATAAACTTGATGCACTGGCCCATGAAAACAATAATACACCGCAGCAAATACGGGCTGTCATTTACCGCATGACATTTCAGTCTTATTTGGAAGAAGATGCCTTAGTAGCTATTATCACCCGTTTAAAATCAGATATCAACCAATCCAGCTTTCCGGTAAAGCCTGTATTGCAATCATTATTAGCAGAAACTTACTGGAAATATTATCAGCAACACCGGTATCAGTTTAGCCAGCGAAGTAGTTTGGCAAAAGCCGATTCTGATTTTACCCGATGGGACCTGAAAACCATTATTGCAGAAACCAGCAATTTATACCAGCTTTCATTAGCTGAAAGCCAAAAAGAACAGCGTACCCCCATCAGCATCCTGGATGGCGTTTTAGAAGGTGATAAATCAACACGGTACCTGCGCCCTACCTTGTATGATATACTGGTACAAAGGGCTCTGGATTTCTACCTTACAGATGAGCCTGACCTGATCAAACCCCGGCTACCTTTTCTGCTCAACGCCCCTGCTTTATTTGGCAGCAGCGACACCTTTGCTAAACTCCATTTTACAACTACCGATACTGCTTCAAATCATTATCTGGGTATAAGGTATTTACAACAGGCAACTGAATTCCATCTACAACGGCACGAACAAGAGGCTCTGGCAGATATTGATCTGCAACGATTACGCTTTTTATATACTAAAGCCACCGTTGCGCATAAAGATTCGCTTTACTTTTCCACATTACAACAAGTAGCTTCAAACTTTTCGGCAAAACCTATCAGTAGCGATGCACTGGTATTACAAGGGCAGTATTATCAGCAGCAGGATAGTTTAAAAACGGCACACCGTTATTTCACAAAAGCCTTTACTGCTTATCCCGAAAGTTTAGGCGGAAAAAATGCACGGGATTTGATTAAACAGATAGAAGAAAAGCAAATTAGTGCCTCAATGGAGAGTGTGAACATTTCCGAAAAACCGTTGCTGGCTTTATTAAATTATAAAAATATCACTTCGGCTAAGGTTAGCGTATATCGTTTATCAGCTAAGCAATTAAAGGAATTTTCAGAAGGCTTTGGTTCTTTTTACTCAGATAGCGTACGTGGGAAATACAAACTTGATTTTTTAAAGAATCTTAAGCCCGTACAAACCAACGAGATTAAATTGCCCTATACCGATGATTACTACAGACACATTACCGAAATAAAAATTGACGGTTTATTGCCTGGCAATTATGTATTATTGGTTAAAGATGCTAAAGCTGATGATAAAGCGCTCACGGGCCTAAACAATTTCAGGGTAAGCAGATTGGCCTACGTGGCCAGGGCAAACCCCGACCAGCACCTTGAATTCAGGATAACAGACAGAGAAACAGGAACGCCGTTAAGTGGCGTTCGGGTTAAATTAAGCGGCAGTTATTTCAATGGTGGCCCGGCAGTAAAAGCAGCCCGGATAGATACCAGTGCAAGCGGTACAACTAATAAGGAAGGCCTGTTTACATTCAATAGTGCCCTAAATGGTAATATTTCAATCGCTTTAACAGCTAAAGGCGACACCTTAATTGACGACTCCAAATATATTAACGGTGCAACGGACAATACCAGGTACGACTATCCCGAAGATAAAACCATTCTGTTCACCGACAGGCAGATATACCGCCCCGGGCAAACTATTTATTTTAAAGGACTGCAATTGCAAACCTCTGATGGTAAAAGCAAGATCATGCCTGATAAAAATGTGCAGATCACCTTTTCTGATGTTAACAGAAAACAGGTATCGCTTTTAAAACTTAAAACCAATGAATTTGGAACATTCAGCGGTAGCTTCATTATTCCACAAAATATGCTGGGCGGCAATGTTGAACTGGCTACGGAAGACGGTAACATAGCGGTAAAAGTTGAGGAGTACAAACGCCCTACCTTTCAAACCGAGTTTTTACCGGTAAAGGAAAGTTATAAGCTCAATGATTCTGTTACGATCAAGGGTAATGTAATAGCTTTCTCTGGTTATGGTTTATCGCAGGCAAAGGTAGCTTATCGTATTGAGCGTTTGCAAAATAAAGTTTATCATTTTCCCAACCAGTGGCGGGGATTAAATAGCCCGTATTTTGCGCCCCAAAGCATTGAAATAAAAACAGACACCATTATCACCGATGCCCAAGGGCATTTCAGCATTAAATTCAAAGCCATACCTGAAGAAAATCGCGATATTACCTATAACCCTTACTACACATACGCCATTAGTGCAGACGTGACCGATGCCAGCGGCGAAACACGGTCGGCACAAACATCGGTTATAATTGGTAATAACGATATCGTGATCAGCAACGCGATACCAGATTTGCTTTTTGCAAAGGATTCTATAAAAACCCTTATAAACATCAACAACTTAAATGGTCAGCCTCAAAAAGCAACAGTTAAAGTTGAATTATACGCCCTTCAAAGTCCTGACCGGTTATTCAAAAACAGGCTATGGAGAGAAAAGCCCGATCAGTTCATCATTAACCAAGACGATTTCAAAAAGGATTTCCCTGATTATGCTTACCAAAGTGAAAACTCATTTTCAACATGGAAAAAGGTAAAACAGGTTATCAATTTAAACGCCATTTCCGATGAAGAAAAACCCACCGTTATTGATCTGGACGCTTTAAGAAAAGAAGCGACCGGAATTTACCAAATGATCATTAGTGCACGTAACGAAAAAGGCGATACTACTTCCGTTACCAAATACATTAACCTTATTGCGCAGCCGGCCATGCCCACAACATTTAACAATTGGGTTGTACCTATATTAAACAAAATAAAACCTAGCGAACAGGCAGAATTTTTAGTAGGTGCCGATCAGAAAGTTAATGTACTGATGGAACGTTATGATGGGGCTAAATTCATTTCATCAAAATGGATCAGTATTGAAAAGGGGCAACAGCGTATTAAGATCCCGGTATCAGCAAATGAAAAAGATCCGGTTGTTCAGTTTATGATGGTTTACCAAAACAGGGTTTACAGCAGCTACCAGAAAATTTACCGGTCAACCGTGGAAGAAAGCTTAAAAATTAAGCTGCTGAGCTTTCGCAACAAGCTGCAGCCTGGCGAAAAAGAACAATGGAAACTGCAGGTAAGCAGCCAAAATAACCAAAAACAAGCCGCGGAGATGCTGGCTGGCTTATATGATGCTTCATTAGATGATATTACCCCGGCTCAAAACTGGGAAGCCATGATGACACCTCAGGCAAAATACGAACCCAATTACTTTGCGTGGAATAGCTACGATTTTATAAACACTGTTGCTACGCAACCCATACTTTACAGACTAAATGGCTATAATTTATTAACACGTGATTATGAAAAGCTAAACTTGTTTGATTATAACTATTACGGAGGTTATAACCAGGGCTATCAAAATTATCTGGAAAAAGTAAAAGCCAATGCAATCACGGCACAAAACGATAAACGATTGGAGGCCGATTATTTAAAGAATGCCGAACGTGTAAAAAACGGCTATGATGTAAGCGGTATTGTTAGAGACGCCAATAGTGGCCGACCGATTCCGGGCGTGTCTTTAGCAATAAAAGAAAGCAATATAGTTACCAGTACAAATTCAAAGGGATACTTCAGGATCAAGGTACCTGCCAATGCCTCCCTTGTTTTTGTTTATGTGGGCTACAAAGGCAAACAGGTATTAACCAGCGCAGGCACTACACTGAACATAAAGCTGGAGCCCGACAATAGCTCCTTGAACGAAGTTGTAGTGGTTGGCTATGGTAATCAGACCATAAGAGAAATGACCGGTGCGGTAACAACTGTGCGTATAAGAGGTAATGATTCCATTTACGGTTCAAGAAGTATGACTGCTAATGCATCCGGATATTTGACCGGCAGCTTACCGGGTGTAGCTGTACAAAATGCCGATGCCAATCAAATTTTTACAAGCGTGGATGTGAGAGATATCCACATTAAGCCCAAACCCATTATCCGTAAAAATTTTAATGAAACAGCTTTCTTTTACCCTCAGTTACGTACAGATGAAAAAGGACAGATACTGATTGAATTTACCATTCCCGAAGCATTAACCAAATGGCGATTTAAGGCTCTTGCACATACCAAACAGCTGCAAACCGGCTACATTGAAAACGAGGTAGTTACACAAAAACAATTGAGCATTAGTGCCAATATGCCACGTTTTTTACGCGAGGGCGATACACTTACGGTTTCGGCAAGACTGGCTAACTTAACAGCCGGGCAGTTAAAAGGCAAAGTAAACATCCAACTTTTCAATGCGCTTAATATGCAACCCGTTTCTTTACTGCAAAACCAGGCTGATAGCACTCAGCAATTTGAAGTTGCAGCGGCTGTGAATAAAGCAATGTCCTTTAAACTTATTATTCCGCAAGGCTTAGATGCCCTCACCTACCGCCTTACTGCCGAAGCCGGTAAATACAGTGATGGTGAAGAAAACACGATACCTGTATTAGCAAACCAGATGCTGGTTACCGAAAGTTTGCCTATGATGGTACGCTCCGGACAAACCCGTGCTTTTAACTTTGATAAATTGCTGAACAATAAAAGCACATCATTAAAAAACAAAACACTTACACTTGAATATACCCAAAATCCGGCATGGTACGCGGTGCAGGCTTTACCCTACATGATGGAGTTTCCGTATGAATGTTCAGAACAGCTTTTTAGTCGTTATTATGCCAATAGCTTGGCTACCAATCTCGTTAATCAAATACCGGTTATAAAACAGGTGTTTGATCAATGGAAAAGCAGCAACAGCCCTGAGCTATTATCAAACCTGGAAAAGAACCAGGAACTTAAAGCTACTTTACTGGAAGAAACACCCTGGCTGCGCGACGCCACTAATGAATCGGAACAAAAGAAACGCATAGCCCTGCTTTTTGATCTTAATAAAATGAGTAATGAACTGCAGCTGAATTTAGATAAGCTGCATAAAAGACAATTACCTAATGGAGGTTTCCCCTGGTTTGCCGGTGATTGGGCCGACCGTTATATTACCCAGTATATTTTGGCCGGCATAGGGCAGCTTTATTATTTACATATTGCCGATGATAATAACCAGACTTTAAAAAGCATAAAGGATAATGCACTGGCCTACCTGGATAATCAACTGATTGAAGATGATCAAAGAGCTAAAAAGCTTACTGGATATGAAACACAGCACATCGGTTCAACAGAGATACACGCCTGGTATGCGCGGAGCTATTATGTAAACAAACCAATGAGCCAGGCGTTAAAAACCATCTTTAATAATTTCTTAAAACGAGCCGAAAATCAATGGATAAGCCAAAGCATTTATGAACAAGGCATGATTGCCCTCATTATGCAGCGCAACGAAAGGCCGCTTGTAGCCAAGGCCATTATCAGATCGCTGACCGAAACCGCGCAGCAGTCTGACGAGTTGGGTATGTATTGGGGTAAAAATCAAAGCGGTTATTACTGGTATCAATCGCCGGTTGAAACACAGAGTTTAATGATCGAATTGTTTTCAGAAGCCGGCAATCAGGACAAAGCAGTAGAAGAAATGAAAATATGGCTGTTGCGCAACAAACAAACCACCAACTGGAAAACTACAAAAGCAACTGCCGCGGCCTGCTATGCCTTATTAAGCAAACAGAGTGACTGGCTACAGGCAAACGTGCCGGCTGAAATTACATTAAACGAAACCCCGTTAAAGGAACTCAAACCGGACGTTAAAGCTGATGCAGGAACAGGTTATATAAAAACCAGCTGGGCCGATGAGCAAATTAAACCGAATATGGGCAAGTTACAAATTAAAAATAATGGAAAATCTATCAGCTGGGGCGCCATGTACTGGCAATACCTGGAACAGTTGGATAAGATAACAACATCACAAACAGATATTCACCTGGAACGTAAGTATTTTATTGTAAAACAAACAGATTCAGGCCCGGTATCAACAGCTATTGATGCGTTGCATCAACCTAAAACCGGTGATTTGATCAAGGTAATAGTTTACCTAAAAGCCGGACGAGATTTTGAATATGTGCAACTAAAAGATATGCGCCCTGCGGGTACGGAGCCGGTTGATGCCCTGTCTGCATATAAATATCAGGATGGTTTATACTATTACCAGATGACCAGGGATGTGGCTACCAATTTCTTCATCAGCAACTTAAACAAAGGGAATTATGTTTTTGAATACCAGTTACGCGTTGCCCAACCCGGCAATTTTTCTACCGGGGTAGCAACAGTTCAATGTATGTATGCCCCGGAATTTAACGCCCATAGCGAAGGAGTAAGAATAACCTTTAAACCTTAAATTCAAGCATAGCACAGCTTCTTGCTTCAACAGCGAGAAGCTGTGCTACTTGTACTTTTCGGGGCATAATTTCTACGATAAATCAATTGGGCTAATTCTACATTCGCCTTCTGCATACACAAAACTATCATATAGTAATATTTACAACATGATAACTTATTTTATACGCTGCAATGTTCAACATAATAGCGTTATCGTCAATTATTCGGTCTTTCCTTATTCTTAATAACATGAAATTCAGGCGGGTATATAGCTAAAAGTTTTAAAGCGGGTCCTAAACAATTCGTTGAACAATAATATTGCCCCCTTAATATATTGGGATATTACTAAAATTTAACCTAAATCATTAGTTTTCTGTTTGTTCAATTTGTTACTTTGAGCAAAAAATACTGGTCATTCAAATGCATGCAGTATTTTATTTTTGAAGTTGGCATATAATTGGCTAAGAACAAATAAAATCTGTAATAAAAATTTACGTCTCCTGAAAATTTTATAAAATATATGAAGATAAGAACACCTAAAACAATGGATGACCTCCTGATAAAAAAGGGTTATAATGTTTTAGAAGTAGGCGGTGGTAATCACCCAGACAAAAGAGCCCATGTTGTTGTTGATAAATACGTTGAAGATAACACGCACAGATCGGGAGATTTAAAAGTTTTAAAAAATCAAAAATTTTTCCAGGCGGATGGTGAAAACTTGCCCTTTAAAGATCATGAGTTTGATTATGTAATTTGTAGGCACGTATTAGAACACGTTGATGACCCCATCCAGTTTGTTAAAGAGCAGGCAAGGGTAGCCAAATGCGGATACATGGAAACCCCTTCCCTTTTGGGTGAATATATGGCACCCAAAGCATCGCACAAGTGGCTTATTCAGGATATTGACAACAAACTGGTGTTGTATGATAAGACACTATTAGGTTTTAAACCGTGGATGGATTTTGGTGAAGCATTTCTGTATTATTTACCGAAAACTTCAATAGGCTTTAAAATTTTAGAGCGAACCCATGCGTCAATAATCACTGTAAATTACGAATGGAAAGAAAAAATAGACATTTTAGTAAACCCCAAGGATGAATATTATTTAAATCATTTTATCAAGCCCTGGGATGAAAGTCTTTGTGAAAAGCTGCTCATGAAAAGAAGTTATCGCAAGGAAGTTGCTGCTACCATTGGCGCTATGTTCGACGTGATGAGATCAGTCGCTAAAAGTAAATTACTGAAGCAGAATTCATAGTTATACTGACTGGAGATTCCGGGCATGCTTGATCATAGTGTTTCATGTGCGTTAAATCAATGAGTTGTGTCGTTGAATAAAATTTTAATTTTTTGCATATGTTAGTTGGTAAGGGTAAAGTTTACCGTGCGCCAATTTTCTACTTTTCTATTGATATTAATTTAAAACATGGAACAGAATTAGTAGTAATTCATGAAATAAACGGCACATATTTAGGGTAAATACTAATAAAATATGACACACAATGGGTATTGCTTCTGTAGAAAAGGCTAATATTAAATTACTGTTGGCATCCGTTTACGGGCAACCTGAAAGATATTTAACTAAGCTATAGCAGACAGTATAATTGATAAATAGATTTATATCTTCAGGAAGTAGTGTTCCTCATTTCTTATCTGAAAATCAATAATAGCTCTGGTATTTTTAAAATGCTTTTTGCGCTAACAAAGAACCTATTTACTATTTAATGTTTATCCAGCAAATATGCCAAGCCTAATGCCAGGCGAAAACCTTGTGTACGATTTTTAGCAGCGGTTTCCTGGAGTCCTTTAAGCTCCATAAATAAACCAGAAGGAGATTGGTAGCTCATGCCTGGTCCAATTGCAAATATTCGCTCTCTTGTATCTGCTATACCAAATGTATGTTGATAATAATTGCTGTTACCACTATAGGTATCCTGGTTAATCTGCGTTAAATAATAACCTGCAATTTCGGCCCTCACTCTTTCTGAAATTGGATATTCTAATGAATAATTAAAATTATAAAACATACCGGGCTTAATACTGGTACCTATTTCGTTGAAATTATAGGTTAAATGATGCCGCATGCTGATCGCAAATTTATCTGTAAGAAACATTGTAAAAGTATAGTGAAGGGTGGTGTTATATAAATGCGACGAAGGATTAATGGCATACCGCGTATTATAATCGCCTGTTGGCAACCCGAGGTCTGCTTCAAGACGATGTGAGAACCTTAAACCAAACAACTTTTTATTATACCATTGAACAGATACACCTGCCGTCATGTCCCCAACATATCCTGGATTAACGGCAGGAATCTCTCCTGAGCTGTTCGCGGCCGAAATTTTGACCAACGGCACCAAAAATGTATACCCAAGATAGCCATCCGCTATTTTAACGTCACTTTGATAGATGAGCTGTGATATCGATAGTAAAGAGCTTATAGTTGGAGCCGGCATTGGTTTCCCAAGCCCATCCCTGGTACTTCCCGACTGATAGGATTGTACAAACTCACGAAATATCCAACCACTTCCGGGCGCCGGGTTTCCATCCTGCATATTGATCATTCCTAAGTTAGTGGCTGGCAGTTTAGGGTCCTGAGCATATCCCTTCGAAAAATTCAACAACAAAAAAAGAATCAATAATCTGATAGTATACTTTAACATGGCTTTCATAAGGTTGTGTTTAATAATTAATCAACTTCTATATCGCTAATAAGAACAACTGTCCATCACCAGCAATTAAAGCTTTCCTGAATTTGATGACGAAACCGGGATGTCCTAATCAATATATCTGCAGGTACTAATTTTTCTGTTGACAATTTTGTAGCTCCGTTTTCGTGCTAAGGCACAACACAAAATTGCTACCTATATTAAAAGCAAATGATGACCTATGTCAAAATATTTTTTTGACATAGGTCATCATTTGGCAAAAGGCATATATATTTCGTTATACGAAATAACACAACATCCTGAAATATCAATACGGCAGAAGCTGTATCTGCAAGTTGATAGAAGATTGATAAGCCGTCAAACTTATACTCGATAATTTAAAAATCAGGAAATAAACAGTCACAAGCATGTCGGAATCTGTCTTTTATCAATGATTTTTCAGAAAAAATAACTTGTACTTAAGTGTATTATCAGTCAAAAAAACAGTTCTGCTTTTATACCTTTTAAAGTGTTGATTTTCAAGTAGCATTCGTCAAAGCCACATGCTTTCAATTCGTATTAAATAAAATACTATTTACTGTATATCAGATATTTACAACAATAAAACTCTTGTTTATAAGGATTTTATTTCAATAAATTTGCTTTACAAAAGCCGAAAAACGAACATGGTTCCGTCCCGGTTTAAGCCAATAACAACCTTAACAATTAAACTGAACTGTACCAGACCTTACCGTATTTTGAAAAAAATAAGTCAAGGCGTGTTGCCATGATATTTGCCGGCCTCTTCAGGAACTGTCAGATGGATAACATTCATTGTAAACAAAAGGGAAAGGTGCCTATGATTAAAAATACAGACGTTAAACAACCTTTAAAATCAATTATAATCCACAAACAATTATTAACTATGAGAAAAATCTATTTTTTCTGTACAGCACTTTTTATGCTAAGTGCCGTACTTTATTCTTGCAAAAAGAACCTTGACGGCCCTTCTGCTAATCTGAAGAATACGGGCACAACAACAGCACGAGCCAATGAATCGGTAAGCGTATGGACAACAAGTGGTACACAAATGCAGCAGCAGGGAAATGTCAACTTTGCGCCGGATGCCGGGACGGCTTCAACCACTATAAATATTAATGAAGGCACACCCTACCAATCCATTGACGGTTTTGGCTACACCTTAACCGAAGGCAGTGCGAAATTGATCAGCGGCATGTCATCAGCAGCGCAAAGTTCCCTGTTGAATGAACTTTTCACCACCGGCGGTATTGGCCTTTCTATCGTTCGGATCGGGATTGGCGCAACCGATATGAGCGAGTATTCTTATACCTATCGCGATGGCGCGTCTTTTGACCTTTCCGGACCGGATATGACTTATACTATCCCGATCCTGAAAAAAATCCTGGCCATTAACCCGAATATTAAAGTGCTGGCCACGCCCTGGACTGCTCCAAGATGGATGAAAGACAACGGCTCTTTTATAGGCGGTTCTCTTAAAGCAGAAAACTATGATAGCTATGGTCAATATTTCCTGGATTACATGAACGCGATGAAAGCACAGGGTATCAACATTTGGGCGATCACACCGCAGAATGAGCCCCAGAACCCTTATAACGAACCGAGCATGAGGCTTACTAAAGATAACGAATTAGGATTGATCAACAGCTATATAGGCCCGAAATTACGCGGTGCCGGATTCAACTGTAAAATCATTGCCTTTGACCATAACTGCGATAGTACCGACTATCCAATTTACGTAGCCAATAACAGTACTTATGTAGACGGAACAGCGTTCCATTTGTATGCAGGAAATATCTCTGCCATGTCTGTAGTAAAAAATGCAACTAATAAAAATGTGTATTTCACAGAACAGTTTACAGGCGTGGGCGGAAGTCCAAGCGGCGACTTCTCCTGGCATACGCAAAACGTAGTGCTTGGTGCCCTTAGCAACTGGTCAAGAACTGCAATGGAATGGAACTTAGCCACCGACGGCAACAGCCAACCGGGCCCGCATACAGCAGGAGGAAGCACAACATCGTTGGGTGCTATCACCATACAAGGCAGTACAGTTACCAGAAATGTTGGTTATTACATCATTGCCCAGGTATCTAAATGTGTTCAGCCTGATGCTGTACGTATCGGTTCAGACAATTCGGGAAATATCCAGACCGTTGCCTTTAAAAACAGTGATGGGAGCAAAGTACTGTTAGCTTATAATAACAGCGGTTCAAACACATCCTTTAAAGTAAAATGGGGTAGCCAGTCTTTCACTTATTCTATAGCGGCAGGCACTTCAGCAACTTTTAAATGGACAGGCAGTACAGGTTCGTCAACAACTGCACCTATCGGCCAGAACGTTACCATTAAGGGTATCAACAATATGTATGTGAGCAGTGAAAACGGCACCCAGGCCATGAACTGTAATCGCCCAACCGCTTCTGCCTGGGAAACATTCACCGTAGTTGACGCGGGTGCGGGCAAGGTCGCTCTTCAGTCACAAGGTAAATACGTTTCATCTGAAAACGGGACACAAGCAATCACCTGTAACCGCACGACCGTAAGCGACTGGGAAAAATTTGACTGGGTGGTAAATGCTGATGGTAAAATTTCTTTTAAAGGAAATAACGGGAAATATATTTCCTCAGAAAATGGTACACAGCCCATGACCTGTAACCGTGCCACCATATCTGGCTGGGAAGCATTCGGAATTAATCAATAGCAGTAAAACCCCATCTTTATAATCACCTGTCTGGCATCACGCCGACAGGTGATTTTTAATCTTATGAAAAAATACTGGTTATTGCCTTTCTTTTCTCTGTTTGCCCTTAGTGTTTTTGGCCAGGGACACTATCCGTTATTGGAAGCATATGCAAGCGGCGGATACCAGTCTTCAGATCTGAACTGGTCTATCGCAGGCAATCAAAATGGTACGTCTCCCAATATTCTGTCGGAGGTTAAATGGAGGTCTGTTAGCGGGCCATTGCTGCATCTCGGGGTGCAGGCAAATATTTACGATAAGCTATTTATACAGGGGGAGTATGCCAAAGGCTATGTTAAGTCTGGCCAGGCTAATGATACAGACTATGGTGAAGACAACCGGCGTTTGCCTTCATACCAGGCAGATCTGGATGCAGATGAAGGAAATTCGAAAAAATATGCTGTATTTGCAGGTTATCGCATAATTGAAAACAACAAAATATGGGTAACATTTACAGCCGGTTATTCCGGTTTAACCCAGGCTTTATTACTGTTGAACCATGCTGAAGATGTTCCCGGACAAAAAAATCTTCGGTCTACTTACAACACTCAATGGCGGGGACCCGCAGCTGGTATTTCTGCTGAATATCAACTATTACGGCGTTTAACCGTAAATATTGCAACACGTTATACGCAAGCCACCTACCAAGCATTAGCCGACTGGAACCTGATCTACGCGTTTAAACATCCTGTAAGTTTTAAACAAAAGGCTGATGGATACATCTTGGAACCAGCGATAACCTTTCGCTACCAGCTTAGCAATCCAGTTTCTATATTTATTCAAGGAACATATACGCATGCCGAAACCGGCAACGGAACTGACCAACTTTTTCTGGATTCGGGAAACTCGCAGCTTACACGCTTTAACGGAGTTGCCAGTAATATGAAAAGTTTAATGATTGGCACGAGGATCAGCTACTGAAAGATTTTTAATAACAAGAAACCTATTTTCAGTTTCCTGCTTTCAGGATCAGATCAATCCACCGGGAGTTTTTATTACGCCCGAGCGCCGGCTTTTGCTGTTCTATGATTGCATTAATCCTGATGGCATAAGTCCAACAGGTACCCTGACGAATATCAAGTTGCTCGGCTATCTTATAAGATGATATTTTGCCTTTTGTTGCAAAAAGAATGTAAACGATATAAAACGCTTTATTGATCGGTATCCGGTTATTTTCAAATATCGTATCCTGCATAGGTGATTCTTCATAAGCACATTTATTGCACCTGCGGCTAAACGGTCGGCGCCCTTCACTGTAATGGGTGTAGGCACACCGCTTGCACTCAAATCCATTCTTCCATTTCAGATCGGCAAGCAGTTGGTAACAATGTTCGCGATCGGGATATTTTTGACTAAATTCCTCAAAACTAAGATCAGTAGCTTCCATTCGCGCTTCAGTCATTTTTTCGATATCGGTTTTTAATTGAACATTATCGTTCTCCAGTAGCAGGTTCATTCGTGCTATTTCATTGGCCTGCTCCTCAATGTGTCTGGCTTGGGCAACAAGTTCGCGGGTACGTTCGGCTACCTGATCTTCCAACCGCTGGTTAATGGATCCCTGTAATTCCATATTTAAGTTCATTTGATGGAGTGCCCATTTCGAGGCGGTATCTTTTTCAGTTCTAAAGAGGCGGACCTGATCCCCTATAGAAAAAGATAATAAAGTCATTTCGAGCACAAACCCCATCGTCATACTGTAATGCCCAACGGCCCCAGGCAGTTGAGTAGCAAACCCAAGTACTGTAATGAGTTTCATGATGGCACCGGCAAATAAAAAAGTATATCCAATTACAAAAAAACGCGCAGGTTTAAAACCCTGCATCCAAACCATGATACCCGCCAGAAATGCAATTGATAAAGGAATAAATTCCCAAAATTTGTAAACGAACCATTCCCGTTTAAAAGTGAAGCAAAAAATAAAATATACAGTTCTTATAATGATAGTTATATTAATGAACCTGTAAAGCCTGAGGTTATACTGCTTTAGGTGAAGAAGCGTCCTCGTAAACAAAAGTGCAAAAATGCTCACGCCATACAATGCTATGCCATAAGCATATTGGTTCCAGACCGGAGCTCCTGGCCAGATAAACTGAAAAGCAATACCATCAACACTCATTTCATAAATGCCTACACTTAACATATACAGTACATAAAAGAGGTATTGCTTAAGACCTGTCGCGAAAAACATCAAGAGATTATGCAGACTAAATACCAGGATCATTCCGTAAAAAAATCCGTAGGTTATATATTCTGCAAGCGCGTAGTTGATGAACCGCTCAACCGTACGATATACAATAATCACATTGACCTCTCCTGCCGATTTGATCCGGAAATAATATATATAAGTTCCCTTAGGATGTTCGGGTATCAGAAACTCTAAATTTTTATGATGATATAACCTTTTGGTAAATTCCTTATCTGCGCCCCTGTTCACCTGCTCATAATTACCTTTGGCATCCGGCAAAAAAGCAATGATATCGCCCGTTGTTTGATCATAAAACTCAAAAAGGCTTTGTTTACTGGTGATCTCTGACGAAAAATTAATTTTTACTTTATACCAATAAGCCGAATGGTGTTTAATATTTTTAGGATAATAAATCGTGTTTGCCTTGAATGAGCCGGCCTTGTCTTTTTGCCGGACCATATCAAACGTCATCCTCCCTGAACTATCTTCCAGCAAACTTAATTCATCGTAAGTAAAAATATGCTCAGGATCGTTCTTTCCAATTTCAACAGGTCGCTGAGCTATTACCTTTTGAAAAACACCAAAAGTTATTATTAATATGAAAAATGTCTTTAATCTAATCATAGTCACAAAAACTACAAGAATTGATTTAGGGTCAGGCAAAAAGCTAATCCTAAGGAGGACTCCTTTACCAAATTTTTACCCAGGACAAGGAGAGGCCTTTATTAACATCTGCATCAAGCTTTTTTTGACTTGGTCCCGGATCGAAAAGTCTTCTATTTTCACTGATCGACGGAATAATGTTTTCGTCCCCGATGGCCTGACAATCCCGCTCTGCAAGCTCAGATCATGGTTCATAACTTTCCATTTTTACCGGCACCTGACAGTTCAGCTTTGCGTACACAAGCCTCATCATGCAGCAAATCATTTTCCTCAAAAAAATTAACACTGTCAAAAGGCCTATTAACAAAAGTATCGTGGTCAATTACGGTAATTATTGATCTAAATCAAAAACAATCGCCGACGCTTACTTATCATTTGGCAGCATCGGTGTTTTTTATCTTTATTCATTTATGGCGCGCTCGCTCAACTGATATCTCTTAAAACTGAAAACCTTTTAGTGGTTATACCTTAGGCACAGCCTTCATTTTCAGTGGATTATTCCAGTTTTTTTTGGCGCGGTCTTAGGTTTGAATTTTTGATTAACACGGTTGTGTAGAGCTATGCTACTATGTTAGTTATCCATAAAATACTTATCGCATCGCGCGTGTTAAAAAAATATCTAAACCTTAACAGGTTTGAGAGCGAGCTATTGCTGATTTCAATAATAGGAGACGGAACTTAAAACATCCTAAAAACAGGAGCACCGGCGATGTAACTGCCAAAAATAATAATGTAAACTATTTCAAATCGACATTTCTATTACCGTCAATAGATTTTGTGAAAATCCCCTGTAAATCAAGACCGGTAACATGCTAATAATGAAATAGGTTATCAGAATACAAAATTGCGCAGACTAAAACTACAATCTCGGCTTGGGTTCATGAATCAATTAGAAGCTGATTTATAATCTATTAATGAAAATAAATAATTATCCCATCGCGAATATAAATAACCGCAATGGGATGAATTATCAGGGTAACTAAAACAATTGGGCTTTAATAGTTTTAACGGGATTGCCCCTTTCCAACCCGTTATGCTCCAGCCATTGCCTCTGCCGTTGTTCTATAAGTTGTTCTGTTTGCCAAATCAGTATTTTTGCTTCTAACCGGGCCAAACAAAGTTTCTTGTTCTCCAGTTGCGAGCGGGTATCCATAGCCATAACCTGCAATCCTGATGGCAGGTGCGTTCCCCGGACGGCGGTTTCTACCTTGTTTACGTTTTGCCCGCCCGGGCCTGATGAACGGCAGGTCTCCAGCTTTACATCTTTAGGATTCCACTCCATAAGTTCCTTCACATTAAAAGCGACAACGCCCACAAACCAGTTTTTACGTTTGTGATATTTACGATAGGGACTTTGCGCTATCCATTGTATGGTCCCTGCCCACTCTTTTACAAACGTATTCACGTTATTACCGGCAGCCATCATGGTAGCAGAAAGCAATGTGCCGTTTAGTTCGCCGGCTTTATTTTCCAGTACCTCTATTTGTATATCCTGTTGTTTGGCTTGCTTTATCATCAGGCTTTGCACACAGGCAACCACCCGGCAGCATTCTGCCGGGCCCTTACCCGACGTAATTTGTATCATCATCTTTTTCATACCGCTACTCCTTATTCATTCTGATAATACGTGGAAAAAATTTACCCTGGATATCTACCAGATCACTCTGCGCGGCAATAACCTTTTCAATATCCTTATAAGCAGTTGGGTTTTCTTCAACCGTGCCACCTATGAGGGTAACCCCTGCATTGACCAGCAGTTTTTTCATGGCCGAAACCGTCATGCTATCCTTTGCCTTTTGCCGGCTCATGGCCCGGCCGGCTCCGTGCGATGCAGAATATAAAGCGCTATGAGAGCCTTTACCCGATACCAAATATGCAGGAGTGGTCATGCTGCCGGGGATAATACCCAGTTCGCCGTTGTGTGCCGGTGTTGCTCCCTTACGATGAATGATCGTTTCACGGCCATCAGCCAGTTGATCTTTCCAGGCAAAGTTGTGATGATTTTCTACCACGTGTAAAGCCTTTAAACCTAAGGCTTTTAACAGATTAGCATGAATGCGCTCGTGACAGGCTTTGGCATAATCGCCGGCCAAAGTCATGGTTAACCAGTACTCCTGCCCTGCTTCGGTATTCATATCCAACCAAGCCAGTTGCTGGGCATGGCGCGGCAGTTTGCAGGTATTCATGGCTATTTGTGTATAATGCCTTGCAATGGCCGAGCCTAAACCACGGCTGCCCGAGTGTGTTAATAAAGCCGTATACTTTTTGGCTGGTAAGCCTAATGTGTTACCGGCTAAAAGTTCAATCTCGCCAAACTCCACAAAGTGATTACCATTGCCCGATGTGCCTAATTGCCTTACCGCTTTACTACGCAGCGGTTTCAGGAATTGGATGTTGTTAAATACCGGGCTATCCAACACCTCGTGTTCCTGCCGCGTTTCCAACCCGCCTTCCATACCAAAATGGGTATGATTTTTTAAGGCTTGCTTAATTTGATATTCAAAGCGTTTCAGGAAGCCATCGCTTTCATCAATAACAGACAACGCCATGCGGCAGCCAATATCCATACCAACCGCATAAGGAATCACCGCGTTATCCGTAGCCAGTACACCGCCAATAGGCAGGCCAAAACCCATGTGCGCATCGGGCATTAGGGCCCCCTGTATACTTACAGGAAGCAGATTAGCCAGTTCCATTTGTTTTTTAGCCGATGATTCTATACCCTTCCCGCCGTAGGTTTTACAATATACCGGCTCATTCCGTAACTCAAATGTTTTAAACAATGGAGCCGCTGTTTTGCCGATCAGTTTTTCGGCTATCCGGGCCGTTAGCTCATCATCAAGGTAGGCGTCCGGATCGTTCTTAATATTCACCAACAAGTCCAGCAATTGCTGTTTACTGTGGTGTTTAAAGTTTTTAGAGGCTATACTAATTACCAGGCTTCGTAGCTGGTCATTGTGATAGCCTATTTTACTTAAATCTTTTGTTTTTAAATTGCCCATGTGGGTTATGTTTTTATTCCGGGCCGTATCAATTTGATACAGCACAGCCATTCAGGTGCGTTATCACACCTTATTATTTAATTTTTTTGAATTTGATTGTTGGTTTCTGTTCGTCCTTAAGTAAGGATATAGCCTCTTTAAGAGTGCTCAGTGATCCAATAAATTGAGGCAAGCAAAACAATGGACAGGTTACCTATGCAACCGTCAAAATTATTTTAATAAGATACAGATTTTGCCTGCCTGTTTAGGCAATGAGCGAAAGGGGCGATATGTAAAGTGACTCTGTCATGATTCCTTGATATTTAAAAGGTTAACAAATCAGGAATTGAGTGCAAATATAAAATATTATATCAGATTGTCATATACATCATACCGTATGAACATCATAAATTGTTTCAAGCCTTGACGTTTACCAGACATATCCCGTTTTTTTGCATAATTGAAGCTTTTATTTATTCCATCAATTTCAAAAAGCGGGCTGGTACATTGTCCGTAAGCCAAACTTTGTTTTCTGATAAATAAAATACATGGCCATTGTTATACATCTCGGTGGCATACACCTCAAATACAGCTGGTTTGCCATGTCTGCTGCCAACTTGTATTGCGGTATCTATATCCTGGCTTAGGTGTACGTGCTGTCGGCTCCGTTTTTCCAGTCCATTTTCCTGAATGGCGTACACTGATTTTTCGCCCGTTCCATGATAAAGTATTTCTGGTGGCCTTTGAACCTGATAACCTAATTCAACATCAACGGAATGCCCCTGACTTGCACGGATCTTTTGTCTGCTTTCATCAAAGGCAAAGCGCTTTTTACTATTGATTGCAACTACATGATTTAATAGCTCCAAATTTAAACTATGGCCATGAGCATTGGCCTGCTTTAATAATTCATCTACATTTACCCAGCCATGATCATCTAATTCAATACCAATTAGTTCGGGTTGGTGACGAAGTATCAGGCTTAAAAATTTACTTATGCTTATTATGTCTTTTTCTTTCATTGTTTCATGTAAAGTTAGTGTAGCTGTGGCCGGCATCGTATTGTTGCTCTCGTAATTTCTCAAAGTTTTAGCCAATTGTTCTTTTATTTGCTTTACCAGCGCCCTTGGCCCCAGTACCCTCATTTTAGCACCGAAGCCTAATAGCTCGCGTTCCAATTCAAAGTTTAATATCACCCGCATACTGAATGTTTTCCCCAACTCATCTTCACTTAACAGCTTTTGGGTGTGGTGCAAGGGCTTGGTAATTACGTAAGGAGCATTGGCGGCATCTATCCAGAAAACCACCTCGCTATCGCGCTGACCAGGGCTCTTGGTAACGCCTATGCAATCATTATAGTAAGTTGCCAGATCAAGCACGGTGTTTTCCCGGTACAGCTCTTCATCCTGTTGTACGGTTTGTATCCTATCTAAAGCCAGCGTTAAAATTTGGTCATTCCTTTTATGTGGCATACCCAAAACAAACCAGCGGTTTCGATATTCCTTCAGCAGATACCCGCTGAAGCAAAAAGTATTGGCTTCCCTGGCTTTGAATGATTGATAGGTAATGCAAATTGTTTTTTGAGCCACGATTGCTTTACGGATCACCTCTATCCATTCCAGGCCTTTCAGGTTATCGTTTTTCTCAAAGTCGATTACCGGAGTACTTTGTGTTTTTTGAGTATATATTTTATCCTCCAGCTTGCTCACCATCTCATTAAGGTCGGCAAAGTGGTTAAAACCTTTAAACTGCTTTAACAAACCGGAAACCTCAGTCAACACCTGCATATCCTGCTGATTTAGCGGGCTATTGGTAATGCTGTAATTTTTATCACTATAGGTATAATATTTTTTATCAACCACTATAATGGGCGCTTCGTAGCCCAGCTTATTGCTGCGCATCATCTCCATGTCGGCCTGTACGGTACGACGGCTTACGCCGGTATTAATTCCCTGGTACTCATACAGGGCTTCGCCGCAGGCGTCTATTAAGTCGTCAAGTGTCCATTTCTTAAAGCGGTTTTGCAGGCACTGGTCAATGGTGCGGTAGCGGATAAGGGCATTACGGTTAACAGGCATAGGTTTTTATGATCTCGGATTTCGAAAGTTCGATCTCGGAATTATTTTTTGATGAATTTATAAAATATTTTTTAACTGCGCAAATACGCTGCGCACTTGATATTTCTCTTTGTACTGTCGAAAGGCTAAACCTGTTCACAAACGCCCCCTCTCTTGATCCGGAGAGAGGGGTTTTGGCCCGGAGAATTTAATTGTAAATTCATTGATCACAATAGATATGGAAAAGGAAAAAATAGGCAATAATGAATTGAAAGCCCTGGGTATTAATGATGTGGATGTATTGGTAAACTTTAGCCGGGTGGCTAATGGTTTGCTCAAGCACAACGTTATAGGGAAAGCCGAGATACTGGCCAATTTGGAAGCATTAATTGACGACCCGATGCCTTACGCCTTAAAAAAGGGAGGCAAGTTTAAAAACCTGGCCAAAGATGTAATTGCATTACGTAAAGAAGGCAAATTTATAAAGCAGGAACGCAGCAATTTTAAGCTTAAAGAAGAAATAGCAGACTTCCCGGTGTGGGGATTGGAGAACATTGAGGTGGGTGCTTTAGCACAGATGCGTACCGCAGTGCAATTACCTATAGCTGTTGCCGGAGCTTTAATGCCCGATGCGCACCAGGGGTATGGCCTGCCTATTGGCGGCGTGCTGGCTACCACGGCAAATACCATTATTCCGTTTGCTGTTGGGGTTGATATTGCCTGCCGTATGTGCTTAAGTATTTTTGATATACCCTCCGAATCCATTGATACCGAAACCGATAAACTGAAAAATATACTGGTGGATAATACCTATTTTGGGATGGGTTGTACTACCAGATCATACTTTGATAGCTCGTTATTTGATAGCAAGATCTGGGGCGAAACCAAGATAATCCGCTCATTGAAAGATAAGGCTTATGCCCAATTAGGTACTAGTGGTACCGGCAACCACTTTGTGGAATGGGGCGAATTGACCTTAACGGAATGTGCTTTAAACGATATTCCTCCCGGTAAATATTTGGCTTTGCTTTCACATTCTGGTTCACGTGGTTTTGGAGGTGCTGTGGCCGACCATTACAGTAAAATAGCTATGACCAAAACCAAGCTTCCTGCCGAAGCCAAACATTTGGCCTGGTTAGATCTGGATAAGGACGAAGGACAGGAGTACTGGATTGCCATGAACCTTGCCGGCGAATATGCCAGCGCCAACCACCATGAGATCCACAACAAAATTGCCCGTGCCCTTGGTATTAAACCCATCAGCATGATAGAAAACCACCACAACTTTGCCTGGAAAGAGCAACTGGCCGATGGCACCGAGGTAATGGTACACCGTAAAGGTGCTACCCCGGCCGGCGAAGGTGTGTTGGGTATTATTCCCGGTAGTATGAGTACGCCTGGCTTCCTGGTACGTGGTAAGGGCGATGCGGCAAGCATCAACTCGGCCAGTCATGGTGCAGGTAGGGCCATGAGCCGTAGCGCGGCCTTTAAAACGTTGGACAAAGCTACCATAGCCGCTAACCTGATTGATAAACGCATCACCCTGATGGGTAGCGACGTGGACGAAGCCCCAATGGCTTACAAAGACATCCACACGGTAATGGCTGCGCAAAACAATCTGGTAGAGGTATTGGCCAAGTTTGAACCACGAATTGTAAGGATGGCAGATGCGAAGGAGAAGCCGGAGGATTGAGGTTGTTCATGTTGTTCACTTTTGAGTGAATAACATGAAATTAATGAATGCTTGATGATCAGATAATTTGTATTCTTAAGGCGAATTACTGTTGAGATTAGGATTGTGAGAATAAAAGAAAATAGTTTGACTATTAAGCAATTAAGGCTTTTAACCAGAGAAAAATATAGACTTTTATTAATATTAGAATGTATATATTTAAATAATTTTAACCTATAAACTTATCATATGGCAGAGATACCTTACATAACAACGGCTGGTTCAATTACAAAAATCTTAGAGAAAATTAAAGAAGCTCAAACCCCCGAATCATTTAGCCAAGAGTTTTTAAGAACTAAACTTGGTTTTAAAGGCGGGAATTATCAACCTTTTATTCCTTGGGCTAAAAAAGCAGGGCTATTAAACTCTGACGGCACACCCACATCGCTTTATAAACAGTTTAGAAATCCCTCGACCTCTGCAGTTAGTTTAGCGGTAGCTTTAAGAACCGCATATGCTGAACTATATTCTCGCAATGAGTATTGTCATGAGTTGGATAGGAAGGATTTTAAAGGTCTTGTTATGGAAGCGACTGGTGAAGCTCATGATTCTGCAAAAGTGGAAAAAATAGTCGCTACTTTTTTTAATGCAAAACCATTAGCAGACTTCGCTGGTAAGCTTAACTCGAAAAAGGAAGCTACACAAGAAAGTGAAAAAGAAATCTCATCAACAAAGTCTGAAAGTAATGACAGACGGGAATCTAAAAACAAACTTAATCTCGGCCTTAATTATACTATAAATTTAGTTCTGCCAAAAACCGATGATCCCGCTATTTACAACGCCATTTTTAAATCCCTTAAAGAAAATCTTTTAAATGACTGAAAACGACACAATATCTAAGATTAAACTTTTTTGTTTGGCAAATTCTCTTACTGAGAATAAACTTGATTCTGTAGAAAATGATTTAGAGCTGAATCTTGGAAGAGTTGAAAAAGCTGAAATAAAAAAGAAAGATTTTTACCTACAATTCGATTTAGATTTTCGAAAAGAAGCGAAAGTTATGTCAGAGCATTATGAGGTTTTCTATTGTTTAGAAAAGTCCATTCGCCGACAGGTAATGCTTTTAATGCAAGAAAAATACGGTGAAAGTTGGTGGGAGGAAAAGGTAGATGATGAAACGAGAAAAAACGTAGAAAAAAACATTCATCGTGAAGAAGATTCTGGATTTACAATAAGATCTGAGGTGAAAATTGACTATACAACGTTTGGAGAATTAACGCAAATAGTAACGAAGAACTGGGAAGCTTTTGACGATTTATTTAGCAGAGGGCAACGTGCTTTTCAGCGCATAATGAATAATCTAAATCAGTTAAGAGGTCCTATTGCTCATTGTTGCCCATTAGCAGAGGATGAGGTTGTACGGCTTGAACTAACCGTTAAAGATTGGTTTAGGTTAATGGGGTGAATACTCACTTACATACCGCCTATATTACAAGTTTAGTTTTCCCTGTACATTCCAAGGTCTATAATATTAAACTTCAAAGCAAAGGAGGGATGTCTGGTTATCGCAAGTGACAGATACTGAATTTGTTCTTGTAAATTAAAAACTACCACGAATCATAAACAGAAAAAAACGGATTAATTAACCTTATCAAGCTATAAATAAAATAACATGAAGCCAGTACTTATCACTATATTTTTGATTTTAACACTTTGGGCTGTTATCGGCTTTGAAACTGAACGAGTATTAAGCGTCTTTAGACACATAGTAGCAAATATTATAATAGCACCATTTTTTTCATTTTTCTATATTCTTTCGCCCCCCGCTACCGCAAGCGTCCCGCTTGTGGTATCTCTTAAAAGCAAAGCGCCTAAAATAAAGAAATTTCTTTATTTTAGGCATACTTATCCCCTACCCAATTCACAACCGAATCAAAGCAAAAAAGCAATAATAAAATCAAGTTTTCCTACATGGATTCGAACCACGGTTTTCAGAGCCAGAATCTGACGTGCTACCGTTGCACCATAGGAAAATAAAACTGGCCGATACGAGACTCGAACTCATGACTATTCCACTCATAAGTGGAACTCCTATTACCAAACTCAGGCAATCGACCAGTTGTGGAAATAACAGGACTTGAACCTGTAACCGGCACCGTATAAGGGTGTTGCTCTAACCATTAAGCTATATTTCCTTAATAAATAACGTAGGGTAACCCGGACTCGAACCGGGAGCCTCCTGCTCCCAAAGCAGGTAATCTGACCAATTGATATACTACCCTGAAAAAACTCCCCAAAACAAAAAATCCCCTTAGATTTTTCTAAGAGGATTCAAGTATCTTGTTATATTTTAAGTCAATACATAGCCTATCCTCTCTGATAAATCAGTTGGGGTATAGAGCATTGTATTGTTGTTGTTTTCATGATGCAATGATAAGCATTATTTTTTACAAACAAAGAAATTTCTGTAAAATATTTTTGATTTGATATTAATCAATTAGTGGATCAAATGTTTTAACAATTTCCGGTTCCTGTGCATCCATGAACATTTTTGCCCGGGCAAAAAGGCAAATCTTTCCAATTCTGTCAAATACATTATGTTGCCCTTGTCCATCAATTAAAACCTCGTCGGTACAAACGCCTCGTTGATGGTTTTTCTCAATGTAGTTCCAATGTTTGTCCAGCTCATCATTAAACACAATTGTAAACGCTGGTTGACTATAGTCAATCAGGTAATTCCCATCATCCAATGTAATTGGCTTAAAATCGGGATGGAAATTATAGATTTTATTAAGGCAGATTTTTGATTCCGATTCAATGTTATCTATAGGTGCAGAGAAAAAAGTTACGGTCCCATATTTAAATACACCCAACTGCAATTTGTAGCCAGTGTAATACTTCGCTGCTTCAAGAATCCTATCAAGATCTATTGGTGTGTTTGGTTGCCATTGCGGTACCGGCGGAAAGCGTTTCTTTGCTTCCGGCTTGACTCTAAATAAATTGCTAAGCAATCCCAATGTTGCAAGGTTTAATTGGTAAATAATTTGATTCAAATTCAATGCCAGTCGTGTCCGCAATATTTGCATTGCTTTGCATTCGGCGTTCTCGCCAGCTTCCTGCACACTGGGCATAAATTGAAATATATTTTCTCGAAATTTTTATTCAATATACGCTTGGCGCAATTTAATGTAAATTGCACATATCCACCATCAAGTTGTTTTAATATTTCCGGATTATTGCTTAGCCATCGCTGACGTAAATATATATTTGTGCGTAACCCGCTGTCAGGCAATTCACGGAGCTTTAAAGAATGACGGAGATGTTTTAATGCCTCCAATTCTTGCTCGGTAAGCATACCTGAATAGTGTGTTATAATATAATTGGCTTTTTCAGGAGTAATGCCATCCATTTTATAAATATCTTAAAATATTTCAAATAATTTTATCTGCGCAGATACACTGCGCAGAGCCTCCCAATCTTTGTATCAACAAAACAAAAAAGGAGGTTCAAAATGAAATTCAACCTGTTAAGCAAATTTAATCCTAATAACTATCGGGGCCAGACTATCAACCACGCGGGTGCCAAAGCGTTTACGCTGTCGCCAGAAATGGAACTATACAGCGCCGTGGTTACCAGGAGCATAAACGATTCCTTTTACGAAAAAGATCAGGAGCGTTTAGCGCGCCTGCAAAAATTGATAAGCGCGTGCAACCCTGTATTTGTGGGTAAGCTGGCTATTTATGCCCGTACTAAAATGTACATGCGTTCGGTACCGCTGGTACTGGTGACCGAATTGGCTAAGCTGCACTCGGGCGATGATCTGGTTTGTCGGGTTACCGATGGCGTGATAGGCCGTGCTGATGAGATCACTGAGTTATTGGCCTGCTATGAGTTGCTGAACGAGCGTAAAGGAACTAAAAAGCTGAACCGCCTGAGCAAGCAATTGCAGAAAGGCTTGAGCACCGCGTTTAACAGGTTCGACGAATACCAGTTTGGTAAATATAACCGCGATGGCGCTATTAAACTGCGCGATGCCTTGTTTTTGGTTCACCCCAAGGCTAAGGACGACTTGCAGCAGGTGTTGTTCAACAAAATAGCGAATAACGATCTGCAAACGCCTTACACCTGGGAAACTGAACTATCGGCCCTGGGTCAGCTAAATTTTGATAGCGAAGAGGCCAAGGCTGTAGCGTTCAGGGCAAAATGGGAAGAACTGATAGATAGCGGCAAACTGGGTTACATGGCTTTGCTACGTAATCTGCGTAATATTCAGGAAGCAGGCGTGAGCTATGCGCATTTTGAAAAGGTGTGCGCACGATTAGCCAACGCTGATGAGGTTGCTAAGGCAAAACAGTTCCCGTTTCGTTATTTGGCTGCTTATCGCGAGCTGATCAACCCGATGCTTACCAAAGCACCTTCGCAAGGCGTGTTAGAAAAACTGACTGCCCTGATGAAAGGCCAAAACAAAGGTTACACCGGCGAATTGCTTAATGCTTTGGAGCAGGCAGTACAGGCCAGCGCTGCAAACATAAAAGGTTTTGATCATGAAACCCGTGTGCTGTTAGCTTGCGACGTTTCGGGATCAATGCAGACACCGGTATCGGCCAAGAGCAAAATATTGTTGTATGATGTGGGCTTAATGCTGGCCATGCTGTTGCAAAGCCGTTGCAAAAACGTGGAGGTGGGTATGTTTGGTGATACCTGGAAAACCATAGTTGTGCCACGCAATAATATATTGGGTAATGTACAGGAGTTTTATCGCCGCGAGGGCGAGGTTGGTTATAGCACCAATGGCTACCTGGTTATCAATGATATATTGCAACGAAGGGCGCAGATGGACAAGGTGTTTCTATTCACCGACGCCCAGTTATGGAACAGTAATAACACTACCGACCATATTCAAACCTTATGGTTACGCTACAAGGCACAAGTATCGCCCAAGGCAAAACTGTACCTATTTGACCTGAAAGGTTACGGACAAGCGCCGTTGCAAACATTGCGCAATGATGTGTACCTGATAGCAGGCTGGAGCGATAAAGTTTTTGAGGTGTTAGCAGCCTTAGAAACCGGAGGCTCTGCCCTGGATGCTATCAATAATATAGAACTGTAAATAAGCATGGGGAAGCTAATGCCCCATGCTTTTAAAAGAAATTAAAATAAGGATGCCGTAGAAACGGGTTACTTCGCACATGAAGGGGGAGGGCAGTGTGACGCAAGTTATGCTGGAGGTTCGAGTCCGATCCTGAAAAGGTAGCTCAGTTGGTAGAGCACAGAGAAAAACGACTTATTACCTGTTGCCCTTCTTTTTAAAGAAATTGAAAATAAAAAAGGTGTCGTAAATGAGTGTTACTTCGCTGTTAACGTCCAGGTCGCCGGTTCAAATCCGGCCTTCGGCATCTCGTTTATACGAATGCCGTTGTAGCTCAGTTTGGTAGAGCAGGAGCACCTCAAGGTGCATTACACTTGTTGCTTTTTACCCTTTTTTAATTAAATATTGTAAATGATCCTTAAGAAATAAAGAAGACGCCGTAGATCAGCGTTACTTCGATTCCAACGCAAAACCAACGCTGGTTGATTGTAGCTCTTCTTTTGATATTTACCTAAACCTTAAAGGGTGCCGTAAACTGGTGATGCCTCGGTATGATACTCCTCTTACAGGGGAAAGATGCAGATCGAGTTCTGCCTGCAATTAATTGCAGTGGTCTAATCATAAAATTCACCGGTTGCTTTTAGCCCTTTTTGAAAAACATAATGAAAGATGTCGTAGGCGGGTGATACTTCGCACGGTTGAATACCGCGAAAGCGGTACACAAGAAGATCAACAAGCCGTTAGATGCCGAACGCAAATCGGTGTTGGATTTTTGCTTTGTGATCTATAACAATGGCAGTGTATCACTAAAGGAATGGTTAAAGGAAAATAACTTTAATCAGGAAGAATGTGGCTTAATGAATCTGGATCATTTCAGGAACGTGTATTTAATATATCATCAAAAACAGTTAACCGAGGGGCGATTTAAAGGAATATCATCTGGTCCCGACGCTGACGACGTGTCATTAAGTTCTGTCCCGAAAGATTTAGAGAATATAGCTGTAATGAACTTCAACAAGGATAGTTATTCTATCTACTGCCGAGAATATAAAGAATACCAGGAATGGGAGGAAAAGCGGAATGAACAACGGTATCAGAGCACATTATCACATGGCAAAAGCTATGATGCTAAGAATATGATGCACACTTTCCGGCTTTTAAACATGGCAGAAGAAATTGCGCTATACCAGCAGGTGATCGTTAAACGTAATGATCGTGACTTCCTCTTAAAGATCCGTAATGGTGAATTTAACTTTGATGACCTGATGCGAATGGTTGAAGAAAAAATGCAGTATATAAAAGTGGCTTATGAAAAGTCTACTTTGCAAGATAAGCCGACTGTGCAAATAGTTGAAAATCTATTGGTGCAAATTAGAACAGATTTTTATAATATAAAATAGTCAATGTTATTAAATTGCTAATAGATAACAGTGGTTGGTTCTGGCGATCATATCCAGGCCGCTCTTATATCCGCTTAATCGATGACCGCCTGACCGCGCTCAAGATCTAATATGACGACCGGGAAACCGGTAACAATTTCACAGCGTTGACGCAAGACATCTCACGCCATTTTTCGCGATAAAGGTAGTATGCGTAAAAAAATTGTGCCTTTTGATCAATCAAAGCCTTTGCCGTAAATCAACAATTGATTTAAGTAGCAAGCAGATTTGTTCTTGCCTTTACTTTTTCTTTACCCGACTGAGGGTTTCAGGCGTCCTATTTAAATAGGACGCCAATACTTTATTGGGTAAATACAGCATGATATCGAGGTCTGTTCCAGCAAGGCCCGGTACTGCTCCTCAGCATCTTTAGTCACCTCACGCTGAAAAATATCTAAATTGACCATATAAGCGCTTTCCAGGTATTTCCGGAAAAGCTTCTCCCAGAGCATCGATGATCTCCAGCATATAATAAAAATCATTACGCGCGTTTCTCAGGATGTAAAAACAGTTCAGATAATAACCGCGATTGAACTTATGGCCAAAATGAATAAATCAATCTCAGAAATTGCCTATAAGATTTCAGCTTTAATATGTTCACCGAATTGCTCACCTTTTTTATGCTAAAACATGCATATTTTGGTATTATTTGGCAAACAAAAAAGCCTGCAAATCGATGATTTACAGGCTTTTAGTCAATTTTGACATTGTTTTCTGCGGAATGGACGGGACTCGAACC
>NZ_JBCECK010000004.1:22687-91775 GCF_039207105.1 Mucilaginibacter sp. | reverse complement strand
CGTGCGTTAGGCGGGTGTTCTTTAGACTTTCCGAACAGGTCTTCCAGTTCTTTGTCGTTCAGTGCATTAACCTCATCAAAAGTGAGGCCGCTGGCTTTGAATGTCGCTACATATTTTTTTACCGTGTTTCTCGATGCATCAGCCTGGGCAGCTATGGTCATTAAAGGCCGCTGTTGGCTGTACATCTTTAATATCTTTCTGATCTTACTCATGCTGATTGTTAAGTTTGCCATTCTTAGGAAGGTGTGTTTGCCCTCAAAAGATGGTCTCTTTTACAGCATTTGCTACGACTTTGCGGTGGTCAGTTTGCCCCGGAATCAGGTGGTCAGTTTCGCCCGGAATAGATGGTCAGTTTGTTCCGGAACATAGTGGTCAAGTTCATCAGAATCTCCAAGCAGGGCCTTCAAATGGGACATGTTGTAAAAAATGTATCTTCTTCATAGCTATTGAGTGTTGTGACTTTCATATTCGGTCCAATAGTAACTGTCCGGTGTAGGACGTTGACCGAAGATGGCTGTTCCCACACGGATGGTCGTAGCACCTTCTTCAATGGCAATTTCAAGGTCACCGCTCATTCCCATGGATAATTCCCGAACGGAAACATTTGGAATGTTGGCTTCAATAATCTGCTTTTGCAAATTTTTAAGTAGTTTGAAACAAGTACGCACTTTTTCAGATTCATTGCTTAAAATACCAATGGTCATTAATCCCGTGATCTGAACATTTTTTAGCAGTGAAATTTGACGGATTAACGATAGTGCCTCAGCCGGATGCACACCATATTTGCTTTCCTCATCAGAGGTGTTCACCTGTATATAAATATTCATTTTACGATCGGTGATCGATAGTCGTTGGTCAAGTTTTTCTGCGAGTTCAAAATTGTCTATGGACTGGATACAGGAAATATTATACTTTAAAAGGTCTTTTATCTTATTGCTTTGCAAATGCCCAATGAAGTGATTGACATGTGGAGAGTGCGCTAACGATGTGTATTTTTCCCTGACCTCCTGTACTTTGTTTTCAGCAATTATTCCGCAGCCAGATTCCAGGGCTATTAATATCTTCTCAACAGGGACCGTTTTAGTTGCTAACAATAAGGTCACTTCATTCGGACACCTGCCTGCCTTCACACAGGCCTTTTCAATTCGTCGTTGAACAGCTTCAATATTTCTTATGATGATTTGTTGATCTTCCATATTTTAACTATAAGCTGCCGGTATTTCTGTGACCTGATCGGCCCGATTGCAGACATTCGTTTCTTCAATAACTAACTCCATGGCGTTGATCAGGTTTCTCTTTACAGATGTGAGCGTAATGTCCTTCGCTTCTGCAAAGGATATGTCATAAATCCGATCTACTGACCTTATATTTTCCGGATATCGGGAAAGCAGATCGTCATAATAATGATCTAATACTGCCGGTGACGGTATAGTATAATTCAGTTGCAATTGAAAACGCCTCAGTATCGCAGGATCCAGAAAAGAACGGTGGTTAGTCGCACAAATCAATAGTGATTGCAGCGGTAACTGATCAATGAGCTGGATAAGCGTATTAACAATTCTTCGCATTTCCCCCACATCTTTGTCGTCAATATTCCGGGCTTTGCCGATCTGATCAAACTCATCTAACAACAGTACCCCGTTTATTTTAGCTATATGGGCAAAAACCAGATTTAGATTTTGTGCGGTCTCGCCGATCTTAGCACTGATAATATTGCTCAGGTTTAAAATAATAAGCGTTTTACCCAGTGCATTGGCAATTCCCTTAGCAGTGGCGGTTTTACCACAACCAGAACTACCGGACAGTAACAATTTGTTATTTACGGGTAGCTCATACTTGCTCAACTCTGTTGCATACTTAAATTCTTTCAACAAGTCGTCAAGTTTTGCCCGCTCAGTTTCGGGAAGAAAGAGGTCGCCGAGCGCAATCTTTTCTTTATCATTTAATATGAGATCAGACAAATACATTCGTTTTAGTAGTTTTACAGATTATGCTCAATGGATCAATTACTTATGCCCTAACGGCAACGGGAACTGATGTAAAATTAAGTTTACCCGTTGCCATCTGGCTGGTGCAGAATTTAAAAAAGCCGGTAGTCCAGATATGCCGGCTAGTTCTGAACCAATTTTACGCTATCAAGGATTTTAGCTAATGCCTGCGTGTCGTGTTCACCTAAGGGCTGTAGCGGGTTTCTCAATTCCCCCCCCTTTTCGCCAAGCAGCTCCAACCCCGCCTTAATTGCGCGCGGTAATCCTTTTGCAACGATGAATTTTAACACGTCTAATTGCTTCAGGAATACTTTTTGCGCGGCACCTAAATCATTTAGCCTGATCATTTCGTACAAACTCAGATTGAGTTCCGGGATAATGTTGGCTGCTGCCGTGCACCAACCGGTGGCGCCGGCAGCGAATGCTGCTAACGCCAGCGGATTAGAACCATTGTAAAACGCAACTTCTTCACCGAGTTCTTTTTTCAAAATATGCATACGCTGTACGTCGCCGGTACTTTCTTTGATCATGGTGACGTTTGGTATCTCCAGCAACCTTTTTAACAGGGAGGGTGACATATCGATACCTCCTGTCGCAGGATTATTGTAGGCCATGATCGGGATATTAATTTTCGACGCCACTTTGTCGTAATGCGCTACGATTTCGTCATCGGTAAGTTTCCAGTAACTCATAGGAATAATCATTACCGCGGTGGCACCTGCTTTCTCTGCGTACTGAGCATGGTATATGGTTCGCTCCGTAGTTAAATTTGATACGCCGACCAAAGTGGGTACGCGCCCTGCTACCTGTTGTGTAGTGGCTTCTGTAATAGATTCTTTCTCTACGTCCGTTAGATAGGGCAATACACCGGTGCTTCCCAACGGCGCAATGCCATGTGAACCGGAAACTATCAACCGCTCAACCTGGGCTTTGAATAGCGATATATCTACCTGATCGTTAGTATTAAAGGGTGTAATGGGATAGGCAATGATCCCTTTAAATGGTACATTTTTCATTTTGTGGATTTTATAAATGCTCGCCTAAACGCGCAAGCATGCTATGGAAATAAATTAAAGATCGCGGCCTTCTTCTTCGCGGAGTGCTACGCCCAGGTTCTGTAGTTGCGGTGCGTTTTCACAGGCAATATATTTTGCAGATTCAGTATCGCTAAGGTTTTGGTGCCTGTGCCAGGCCCATGAGGGAATATATATGGCATCACCCTTTTGCCATTCTATTTTTTCACCTTCAATTTCAGTATAACCCTTGCCTTCCAGTACATACAATACCGTTTCATACGTATGACGGTGTTTGTTGGTAAGCTGACCGGCTAGCAATCCTCCGATGGTCATGCTCACGTTCTTGCTTGGCAGATCGACAAAAAATACCGGGTGTTTACGCTCGGTCGAAAATTGGTTGTGTTCACCTGCGTTTTCCACATTGCGGTGTACCAGGTATGGCGGTTTTACAAATACCGGTCTGGCAAATGTTTTATGAAAATCCTTTGAACTGAATTGTTTTTGCTCGTCATGGATTGCTGTCCTGATCTCGGTTCCAATACCGTTGGTTTTTGTAGTTGACATAGTTAATAATTTTTGTTCTTGCATTATTGCAATACAAAATTGTAATATATTTGGACTGCTTTACTGATACAGAATTTCATTAATTAGATAGTCCAGTTATGCTTAGACCCTGGGATTTACAAATCGATATTGATACCCGGATTGACAAAGCCGTATATATACAGATCGCTGATGCTATGATCGCTGCGATCAAAAGCGGCAAGCTTCAAAGCGGGGATCCTTTACCTGGCAGCCGGCACCTTGCCGGTCAGCTTAAACTGAATCGAAACACGGTGATTGAAGCGTTAAACGTGTTACTTGCAGAAGGTTGGTTGATTTCCAGAGAGCGGAGCGGAACTTTCGTAGCTGAGGATTTGCCAAGCTTTAAGGAAGTAAAGCGAAAAGCAGCAGCGGCTCCATCCGGAGCTGTCCAGCTGCCACCAAGTATCGTTTTTAATGATGGTATTCCAGATACCCGGATTGCACCTATCCCCCAGCTTGCAGGCGCGTACAGGCAAATATTCAATCGTAAAGGCAGATGGCAAATGATGGGTTACAGTGACAGCGCCGGTGATGTCGATTTTCGCAATGCGATAGTTCAAATGTTGAACTACAAGCGCGGAATGAGATTAACAACAGATGAAATATTTATAACGCGTGGCAGTCAGATGGCCATGTACCTCACGGCGCATTCTCTTTTAACTCCGGGTGATGTAGTAGCAATAGAGAATCCGGGGTATAAGCCGGCTTGGTTAGCATTTGAAAATGCCGGCGCGCAATTACTTCCCATTGGCGTAGATAACGAAGGAGTGAAGGTTGATGATTTGAAAGCCCATTTGAAAAATGGAAAATTGATCAGGGCAATTTATATTACACCTCATCACCAATTTCCTACAACGGTTACCATGAGCCTTGCCCGGCGTTTGGAACTGATAGCATTATCCAATCAGTATAACTTTATGATAATTGAGGATGACTATGATAATGAATTTCATTTCGGCCAAAGACCTATATTGCCCGTGAGCAGTTATGAGAACGCCCAGCATTTCGTTTATATCGGAACCATGAGCAAAATTGTGTCGCCGGCCTTGCGTATCGGCTATCTGGCGACCTCTAAAGAACTGATCACCAAAGTAAGTGCTTTGCGAAAAATTATTGATACGCAGGGTGACAATATGATGGAGCAGGCAGTTCTTCAACTTATTAATGACGGTCACATCAAACGCCATCTGAGACGGGCAACATTATTGTACAAAAATAAGCGTGACGCCTTTGAAAATATGATCAGGGAACATCTGGGAGATAAAGTAATATTTCAAAAACCGGAAGGCGGGCTTGCATTTTGGTTGCAACCTAAAAATGAGATCGATCATACTTCCCTGGCAAAAATGCTGCTTGATAAAGGCGTTCAGATCCTGCTTCCTGAAAGCTTCAGTTATGGTGAACCGGTTAATGGCTTAAGGTTAGGTTATGCATCCCTTACGGAGCAACAGTTAGAAGAGGGGATAAAAAAGATTGCGCAAATCCTTTAACGCTATTATATAGTGATTGGCAGGTGTTCGGCGCAATCAAGCCGGAGATCGCCGATGTTCAAATGTTTTTCAAGCAATTTACAAAAGTGCCCATCCGCGTTAGTCATATGAAAATGGCAGGTCAGGCACATGCGTTGTACCGGAAATATTTTGGCATCATGTAATGCGAGTATGATATCGCCCATTAAACTAACTAATTTTTCTTTATCTCTTATATCAATTTGATTGATCGCCGATATCAGGGCTCCCGCATAATTATCAGCATTAAGGGCCTGTGATCTACCAGCCGAAGTTAATTCAAGTTTTATATGCCTGTTGTCAGCTCCTTCTCTGACCTTATTGACCAATCCCTTTTTGACCAGTGCACTGATCGTATCACTGATTGAAGAATTGCTGATATTAAATTCTTTAGCAAGATCGCTTACATAATAATCAGTAGGCTCATGCTTTAATAAAAAAGTCAGTAACTGAATCTGTGTAGGATTCAGTTTACTTGCTTTAGCCGCATTCCAGGAGAGCGTTTTTAATCCCTGAGCTATCCTTTCAAAGGCGGCAATGATATTTTGATCTAAGCCGCCTTTGAGTGGGAGTTCACCAATCGCTTTATTAAGTAAGTAGAGAAGATCTTCCTTGGTTATTTCATCAACTGGTTTCCACTCTATGTTTTTTGCCTCAGTTTCTTTTAAAAAAAAACCTCTATTATCCTCAATCTTTAAGTATTTCATATGTTTTTAATCTTCTATCATCATAAGCTATCTGCCCTGCTTCTAAGCAGCTTAATAAAATTTCATAATTATCAATAGTATAACCGTCGGTGCTTCTTAATAGTTTATCTGAAGGATATCCAAAAAACAATTGATATTTAACTTCAGTATTATTAATAATTGACTTTTTGGTATATACCACAAAATCCGGCTTAATTGATGCGCCTACTGTGCTATTATGAGTAACGATAACCACTGGAATTTCCTTAGATATTTCTTTAAGTAATTCATTAACATCATTTTTTAAAAACATGTTATCAAAAGATGATTCTGGTTCATCAATTAAGAGCAAATCACATTGAAGAGCATCTCCAATTTCATGTAGTAAATTAAATTCAGAACGTTCTCCTCCAGATACTGGAAAACCGTGTTTATTAAGCGTCTTATATTCTATATCTACAAAGTATTTGTGATAATCGGTTTCTTCTAAACCGACCTCCTTTAATGCGTTAAGATATGAATAAGGGTTACCGTAATAGCCGAAAGCGTTAGTAAAAGCTAACTGTCTACCGCTTTTATTCTTAAGTTGCTGTGCGCCTGTGTATTTTCGCGTTCTCGCTACAACTTTAAACCCTCTTATTTCTTTTTTATCTATTTCCTTCTCATTTTGAATTTCTGACACCACAGAATTAAACCTTTTAACTTTTTCGTTTTCCATTAAGATTTTGTAAAAGTCAATTTCAGCGGGTGGGGCAGATGACGTTTTCAATTTCAAATCGTCTTTAACTTTATTAATCAAATCATTAAGCCAACGGCGTTTCAAATTTTGTTCTTGTTGTTCAATAAGTTTATTAATTAAGTCAATTAATAGATTTTTTAAAGAGTCTACCGATAAATGTTTGGTTATTATATCATGGTATTCAGAATTTTCCATCAACAACGTTCCTGCTTCAATAAGCCGTTCGAGGTTTTTTAACTCCGTTTCAAAAAATAAGGTTGTGCTAAACAGTGATGCTTTTGAAAAACTATCCAACTTGTCATTTTCTGATGCAAACTTTAATAATGTTTGAAGGTATTTATCTAATTCAATTTTATTAGCTCGTTGATCAACTTTCAGTATGTCCGAAACAACGCCCTTCAATTCTTTTAAATATTGTTCATTGACAGTACTATGACGGGTAGTCAGAAGATTTTTAAACTTTTCTTCATCATTTTGAAGTAGTGCAAACTGTTTAAGATATTTAACATTCTCAAAAGATTGCATTATCCTTTCTAGCGTATGAGTTTTACCTGAAGAGCGCTCGCCAAGTATAATATTCAGCCCTGTTGACATAAACAACCCATCGTCGGTCACTTGAAACGAGTTGTTGCCATCTGTTTTTGACAAACATACTTTCGTCTTATCTGTAAGACAGGCTTTTATACTTCTTAAACTTATTTCACCAACATCAACAAATGTTTGACGAGTAGGAAATGATTTAATACCGTCACAGATTCTGATATCGCTAAAAATTACTGGCGTAAGTTTGGTGCTATCTTTTGAACATGATTTAAATTTTCTTGTGCTTGTCACTTCTCCTGCGACGATATGTGGTGCAAGTTTTGTAATAGTATTTTCAGAAATATTTGGTTTCTTTTCATAGTGAGGGATTAGCAAATACCTGCTTAAATCAGGGAATATAGCTTTTAGGTTTTCAACTGAAATGTAATCCTCTCTTGTTTTGATTAACACCTGTATTTGCTTACACTTTCTATCAAAATCTCTCAATTCAGTATTCTCAGATATCAAAAGTAAATGCCCCTTTTCGATATCTATTTCAATTCCTGGAAGAACTTTTATCTTAACTTGTTCAGCAATTTGATTAAACTGTTCTAAGTCGAACAAATTATGATTAGTAATCGCTATACAATCTAACCTTAGCTTTGTAACGTACTCTTTTAACGTGTTAAGACAGAATTCGAAATGTTTATCACTTAATGGGGACGCGCAGGTATGAATATGAAGATCAATTTTTTTCATCCGAGTAAAGTATTGTTGTTTTGGATAAGAAAGAAAGGGACTTTAATTTATTTTTATTATGTATGGCTATTATCAGACCCTCCTATTCATAGAGCCCTCCGCCAATATCCGGAATCATTTTTCCCAGCCACAGAGCGTTTTACCGCTCTTCTTTGCGTCCTCCAGCGAAACCTTGATAATCCGGTGTTGACAATTACTCAACCCGCGGCAATTTTCCTGTAAATGGTACCGATTGGCTCCAGGGCTATCGCATAAATAAACCGTAGTCGGTTCATGACCGGTCAAACCGGCCGTCATCAATAAAACGAATAAAAAAATTTTCATGAGTTCGGTAATAGGTTATCTAAAGTTAAATAAATTAATCGCTAAAGCCCAGGCCATTGATGGAACCTCATCGTCCCGACTTTTCGTTTTGGCATCAACAGCTTAGCTTTGCCGGATATCAGCTATTCAATAGCCCTTAAAAAGACTGACACTTACATCCGCCACTCAGCCTCCGACAGCCTCCAACTGTCCGGCAAGCAGCTTCAGCTTTCTTTTATGCAACTCCATATGATGGGCGATACACACATCATAATCCGTTTCCACGTGCGTCAGCTTATTGACCAGAATAAACACCTCGATACCAAACAGCAGGAACGCCCAGAGCAGCCAGACCACCAGCGCCGGCACCGAATCCCTTAAAATCTCATACATCAGCTTCAATTCGTAAAGAAAACCGTTACTCGCCTTCGCCTCCTGCTCTACCTCCTCCCGCAGCTTGACGATCCGGTCATCATAGCGCATTTTGATTTCCCGCAGCTCCCGGATCTGTTGATCCAACGCTACAATCATTGATTTTTTAGGATTCTCCACCGACACCGATTCATACACTAACTGATTCGTTGTCCTCATCCGCGTAACCGGCGTTTTGGTCAGCGTATCTATCGTCGTATAACTGCTCTGAACCGGCCGGCTTACCCTATTGGTCATCAGTACGGTCGGCTTTTCATCCACCTCCGCTTTTAATTTTTTTTGCTCCGCCTCCTTCTGACCCAGGCTTGAATCGATATCTGCCACCTGCCGTTTCAGCTCCGCCTGCTTCGCAGGTAACAGCGAATCCACCTGCGCATTGATCTCAAAAAGCTGCCGATGCGCGATATCCTCCCGGAAAATGATCTGATCGATGATCACAGAACCGATAACCGCCATGATCAGGGCAATCGCTCCCCGAACCCAGTATTTGAGATTCCCCTTCCCTTCAGACATGATGATCTGCCGCTCCACCTGGAGAATGATCAGCACGAAGATCAAGGCCCCCAACACACTGTAATACGAGCTGCACTGTAAGTAATTCCGGGCAAACGAATAACCAATAAAAGCCCAAAGGATACTGACGATCAGCAGGGCTGCCGTATACCTTTTCACCGCCCGGTGCGACACCTCGCTGCAACCCTGCAAAATACTGTATTTATAACCCGTCAGAAAACATCCGAACCGGATCCACCAATCTGTTCTCATTAAAACCTCCTCGTTAAAATCTGGTGATGAGATATCGCCGCCAGGCCGTTTTTAAACCCCCGGGTATACGTGATCAGCATTCCCTTACAATCACCTTCATTGTTCATCGTATCCCGTTCGATCGCCAGTACCTTTCCGATATGACCCAACGCGATCTTCTTTTTCATTTCCAGCTCCTCCACCGTGTCCACCATACCGCCCCGGGTGCGGCTGGAAATATGATAATCCGTTTCTCCGATAAAATCCTCATAAAAGGTTTTTACTTTCTGAATCGTCCGGATCAGCTCATTCCTGATCGCTTCCAGCTGCTGGTCCAAGTGACTGCTGTCCGGATTCAACAAAGCATCATCATAACCTTTCGCCTCGTGATTGAGATCCAGGAAAGCATACAGCAGCGCGATATTGTGATCAATCCGGGGCGGTGGCGGCTGCTGCGCCGTAAAATGCCCCGCAGGCGACGCAGCCGGCTCTATAAACACACGCTCCTCAATCTCCGGCAAGGGCTGTACAGCCGTCCTGTCGTGCCCGTTGAGCGTCTCCGGGCCGGCACCATTCAGCGCGCCGCGTTTGAAAAAATTAAACATGGTATCAAAGGTTTAGTGTAGGTACTTTAAATTTACTGTGTCCCCGCTGGTGACAGCTTCTGCAAAGCGTAATCAGCAGGTGATCTTCATAATCCCAGGGCATCTTAAAAGCGCCCGCGACCAGAATAAAATGATACTGCCGGTGGTGAACCTGCAACTCGTCCTCGCCCCGGCAAATCACACAGGCGTTTCCGTCCCGCGACACGATTTCCGCACGCTTCGCTTTCCAGCGCGGATCGAACAGCAACACGCCATAAGTGCCATGCGCAGGTACCTCTTCCGGCAGGACACCGGCCGCGACTGACCCCGCCGCCGGAGCCATCCGGTACCGTCCAGGTGGTTTCCCGCCGGCATTGACAGCCGAATAACGATATTTCATCTCTCAAACAATTAAAATGAAGGACATTCCGGAAGACTTAACAGATTGTTGGGCGCGTATCCGTCATCCCTGGTTTTCAGATATTCCCGGCCATTATGAACGGCGATAAGTACATCGACCGATCTCCCGCCAACCATGACGAAATATTCCTCCAGTTGATATCTGATATTGAAAATAGCGATATCCTCGGCTAATCTCCAGCGCGAGCCCGCATATACGCCACCAATGTATTGTATGCGCTCATGCGGATCGTAATGATCTCCTCTTTTGTTGATACAGCTGATTTGTTTCCTTGTTGCCATAATGATCTTGTTTTTTAATTGACAGATCAAAAATAGCCGGGCAATACCGCTTATTTTTACGGGAAACCGTAAAACGGATCAAATCAGCATCATTTCCTTGCAAAAGGCTACCAACTGTTCATTCTTAGAAAAACGCATCGCGCTTTTAATCAGGTTCAGGCGCTTCTCCACACTGCTCAGACCAGCAGGCCGGATTCCCCGGATCCCCAACTGAGCCGGGATATCCTTCTGGGCATAACCATCCGCCAGCAACCCGATGATAACCTTGTCATACGGCGTGAACAGATGGAGGTTTTCCTGAGCGGAAATACTCCGCAACTCCACCGGGTAAAACCGGCGCCCCCGGGATATCCGCTCCAGCGCGGCTTTCAATTCCCTGGCGTCCCCCCTCGCCTTGCGGACATAACCATCGATATGAAATTCATCAAAAAGCGAACGGATAACGGTCACTCTACTTTCAGCGGAAAAAACCAACACCTTCAGAGCCGGCTGAACAGCCCTGGCCTCCGCAATCAGTTCCATTCCTTCTGGAATCTGCCTCGAGGTACCCTCCGTTTCAAAATAAAGATCGGTGACCAGCAAATCATAGCCGCAGGAATTCCGCAGTGTACTCCGGACCTTGGCTAAAGCCTGGTCACAATAGAAGGCATGATCGACCCTACCGATCTCCAACTCTCCCAAAGTTCGCTGCAGGGATAAATTCATCATTTCCTGATCTTCCGCTATAAGTACGTTTTCAAACATAGGTAGTAGCATTAAACAAGCGGCATCGTTAAATGGACCTGGACGCCCTTTACCGCCTGGTTTGCAAAAGTAATGGAACCGCCGACCGACCGGATACGGGAAACCGTATTTTTCAGCCCCCTTCCCCCGGAAGTCATATCCGCAATCCCAATCCCGTTGTCCCGATAGGTGACCAGCAAATAACCACCTCCGGAATCAAAGGATAAATGCGCCCGGCCAGCCCCGCTGTGTTTCTGCATATTGACCAGTAATTCCTGTAAAACAGGAATAAGCTCCGCCTTGGCGGGGTCACTGACCTTTTGCCAAAGACTTTCCTCATTACCGGTCACTGCAAGCCGGATCGACCTGCTCTTGAAAGCACCCGCCAGCTCCGCGATCTCCGCACTGAAAGGACGCTCAGACCGCTGATCACTTTCATGCGCAATATCCCGCGACCGCTCGTACATGGTTTCCAACTGGTCGAGTAAATCTTCCCTGACCAGCTGCTCGCCATACTCCACCTCATTCATCACCCGGTAAATACCATTGGCGACCACATCATGGACCTTCCTGGAAAGCAGCAGTTTAGTTTCCTGCACCCTTTGATCGGCTGCCCGCTTCATGCGCTCCCTTCTTATCCGAAACAGGAAGATACCCGCGGCTGTACCAGACGCGATTAGCCCGATCAATGCAGTCAGCTGGTATTTTTTTGTCGTATTTTCCTGCTGCAAACGCAGGTTGTCCGCTTTATTCTTTTCCGTATCATACCGGATCATGGCAAACTGGTTTTTCGCCGCTTTGCGGGCAAACATCAAACTGTCACTAAGCGCCTGGTAACGTAAAAAATAAGGCCTGACTGCCACGGGGTTAGCCAACCGCGCCAGCTTCTGCAAGGCCTCCAGTTCATCATCGGCACTTTTCAGCCGCCGCGCCATCACCAGCATCTTATCTGCATAATACAAAGCGGAATCCGGACGGGAAACCATGTAAAAATCAGCCAGGTGGGCAAAACTCGAATTCTGTCCCCAGGTATCCTTTTCCCTGACCCGGATAGCAAGCGCCCCGCACAGATCCAGAGCTGCATCATAATGGCGGTTCCTCAGCCATAAAGTCGTAGCCAGATTCGTCAAAGCACGCGCGTATACCGTGCCCTTCCGGTCGCAAAGCGCAATCACCCGCCGGTAACTGGCGAGCGCCTCCCCATACCTTTGAAGCTTTTGAAAGGCATTGCCCTGATTCGTTAAGATATACTGCAATAATTCGGGCGCCCTTGTATAACTAAGCGCCTGCTCGCAATATGCAAGCGAAGCAGCATACTCCCGCAGCGCGTAGCTGCTCATGGCCAGCTCATTGAAATCTGTAGCCAGGTAATCGCGGTCTTCCGGCCTGCGCTCGTCAAGCGACCTCAGAGACATTGTCAAACTCTCCTGCGCGCCGTAATGATCTCCAGCATCCGACTGGATCAAGGCCATATTATAAGCGGCCAGGGCCGCCACCCGCCTGTCCTTCGTATTTTCCGCCAGGCGGTTAAAATGTAAAAAGGCAGAATCCCGGTTAACCTCCAGCAATTGATAAGCCTGATGATAAGCGGCGCCGTAATCGGCCACCATTTGATTCTCCTGTTTCCGGCAGGAAAAAAACAGCAGTGGGATAAGGAGCAGGGATAACAGCAGTTTCTTCATGCTGATTTTTGAAACCAAGATACAAAAAAAACAGGCACCGCTGCGGGTGCCTGTTTTTAATTATTAATGAATCGGGGGCGGAGGTATATGTCCGCCATCTCCTCCGGTATCATTTTGCGTAGTTACCGTACCGTTATTATCATGTGGTTGCGCCGGGCATGAACATGCCAGAAAGAGCGCCCAAAAAAGCTCAAACATTTCTTTAAAATTTAAAAGGTGATTAAATCCGGCAGCCTGCCCCGGAGACTATCCCCGGAGCACCATCTGCCGACCGCATAAGAGGCGCCTCTTATAGTTTTTTGGGAAGTTTGAGCGCAGATCACGGAAGCCTTAAACCGCTTCCCAGGCCGGTTACCAGATACCGCTCTCCCCGCTCGCAGAAATCGTTCGAATCGATTTCTGCAGCAAACATAAAACGAGTCAATCAACTTTTTATCAAGCGATTACGGAACTTCCATCAATTCCGGAGCGATTCCACCCTAATTCCGGAAATGTTGGCCGGTTTAAAAAAAACTGTTAGCTTTAGCCATCAATCTGGCTGAAAATGACCCAGGATAATTACAGAATTTTGGTCCTCGAAAACTTCGATCAACAAGCAGAGGCACGCCTATTGCCGCAGGAACTGGTATCCCCCACCCGGAAGAACCTGAAAGCGCATGCCCTCCACGTTTGTACGGAACGATTTGACCCTAAAGACGAATTAATGCTTCGCGCTGTTTTCGGCAAGAAAGATAACCGGGAAGCCTATATCAGGGCCATTGAAATCTCCAGCGCGGAAAAGTTCCGGACCTTGAATAATTTCCTGAATGACCGGGAAATCTACACCGATTTTAAAAACATCAGCCTGCTGGCCTGGCTGATCGATTTCCAGCCGCGGCCCTTTCATCATGATTTGACCATTCCCGACAAATCCGTTCAATTGCCCCCGCGGCCGACAACACCTGGGGAAGATCCGCCGACGATCACCAAAGCGAAAGTGCGTCGTTACCTTCCGATCTTCTATGCCCTGGCGTCCTTGCTCGTTCTAACGGCAGGTTATCTGCTCTGGGATCATAACAAAGTAAACCACGCCTTGGGGTGCATGATCTGGGCGGCTGATCATTACGAAGCTACCAACTGTAAGGAGATACCGGCAAACACAACGGCATACCCGGTTAATCAGCAGCTTATACAAACTTTCCGGAAGATAACCCAGCCGGATACCCTGACACTGCATTCTATCGGAAAAGTCTGGTACGCCAAGCACAATGGCCGCGTAGAGTTTTTTACATGTTCCGGCATCCACCCGTTAGACACCAATAAACGACTGTTGCCCATGTCTGTACACATTCTGGAAAAATATGTCTACCACATTACCAACTGAAATTTCACTGATATCATGACCATTCTAATATGAGCGTGATGAAATAACCCTGTCTATTATATAGCGGCTATGCCCTGAATGTTACCCTAGATTACCGGATTGTACAGTCCGACCATTTGATTATAGATAAGAATTTAGTGTGTAGACTGGAAGATATTGAAGCTCCCTAATGGGGAAAAGATAACGTATATTACTTTATGGATATGGCCCTGGCTTATAGTAAAACAGATAAAGCCTTTACACATTAACCAAAAAAGCCCGGTCGGTGTCGGGCTTTGCTGTTATTTCCAGTTTTTCAATACTGTGTTATAGAAGATATTCTTCACTATCCGATCCTGTGATATGGGCTTATCATTTTCATTACCATCTTTATCACAATAGTTGACTTACTTAAACAAAACACTTACATCTAACCAGCCATCATGATTTATGTCGTTATTAGCCATTATTACAGGTATTGTTAAGATCAACCTTTTTACAATATGTTATGACTGTGCTATTTTTTGTTGGTACCGCTTCAGCATCTAAAGCGGTACACGCTGGATACGAATTGCAAACGTAAAGGGTTATGGTCAAACTCAATACCTTTAATCATATAGTTAAATCCTACTTTTGTGAATTTAGCTATTTATCCTAAACGCTAAGACCATATTAACTTATTACAACTCAATTTGTTTATCCGCTGTCCTAAGTCAAACACATTCAGAGACATCGGATAAAGCCTATTTGTCAAATATAGCATTTATTTCAGGATTCGTTTTTAAATATTCTACTTCTATGGAGTCACCCACTTTAAAATGAGAACTTCCCGAATTACCAACGAAGGTTCTTCCACCAATATCAAACTGATAATAATAGTAAAATTCGTGAGATACGGGACTGTTTGGCAAGTAATACTTTTTATTAATTATCACTGCCTTTGTTTTAACCGGATTTTTTTGAAGCTGCTCATAATCATTGTTGCTATTAACACAGGATTGCAAAAAGCTCTGTATTAGCAGTATTTTAACTGTCAAAATAATTTTATTTTTATTACGGTTTAACATTTGTATTGTCTTTAAGTCCGTTCAATGATGAGTTAGTTTTACCATTAACTACGCCGGTAGTAACAGTTCCTACAACGTTTTTAATTTCTCCTGCCAAAACATTTTGACCTTCTCTAATCTCTTGACCAATTACACTTCTTACTCTGGAATTTAAGCCAGTCGATTTCAAAGCATTGGCAACTCTACTTCTACTAACTGTCACTTTGCTGGCAATTTTATTTATTGTTTTACCTCCAACCTTGTCTCCAACATACTTCGCTCCTTGTCCAATTTTTGAAGTAACAGCACCTGCAACTAAATCAACTGTGGCGTTTTTTGCAACATTTACAACATCTGTATTCACATTTACTTTCAGCCCCTCATTAGATGTTTTTATCTCCAATGTATTATTTATAGCGGCTACTCCTACTTTTATTGCAAGTTTGGTTCCTACGCTTTTTATGGCGCTTTCGCCATTCGTCAAAGCGCCTTCAAGTGCTGATGTTCCTATAGATACAAGATTTATATTCTTCGTCCATGGGTTACTCCGTTGACTTTGAGGTAGGGTGCTATTAGTCTGATAGTTTGCATATACTTGTGTACCATAGTCAACTGCAGCACCTACGACTGCCCCTATAACCTGTCCCCATATTTTACCATCTGGATCTGTACGGGAAATTGGGTTGTTTGCAACATAAATGTATGGATTATCTGATTCCTGGTCTTCTTCGTCTGCACTTGGATCTACAGTAGTCCATCTCCCAATTACAGGATCATAGAACCTTGCGCCATAATCATACCAGTTCACTCCATCCTGCAACTCCTTCTTATTGTAAAGATAGTTATTTTTTGTACTCGGCTTACTACCTATCGCCACATCCATGCCGAACGGATAGTAATCATCCGCCTGCACTTGTCTTGCCACACCCGAACCCGTATCAAAGTTCACCCGTGAGTTACCCAAATGATCCGTTAACGTATACTCGTAATTGTACGCCGATACGCCATTCGGTAAAGCCCTGCCTTCCTCCGTCTGGATAAAACTCAGTGCCGGTGCCGTCGAGGTCGTACCATCATATTCGATTCCGTCGATGTAATCCGTTGTCGACAGTCCCGCTACGCGTCTCAGCTTACGGCCCGTCGCATCATATACATACGTCATACCCATGCCCGCGATCGACTGCGGCAGATTCAGCAGGTTGTAAGTAATCGAGGTGATCCCTTTACTGTTATCCGAGTTCAGGTTACCGTTACCATCATAAGTATAGATCGCCGTACCATTCTTTTGTCCAGCGTCACTGCCCGAAGCGTCCGTCACCTGCTGCAGTTGGGTCGAGCCCGCAGCATACGTATAGCTCAGCTGGTCGCTTAACACATTACCCGAATAACGTGCCAGCGCCTTAATATTTCCCATCGCGTCATAACTGATCCCCGTCTCGTTATTGCCCGTTGTCGAGATTCCCGAGGTTAAACGGTTCAGCTGGTCATAAGTATACGTATACACATTCGTCGCCCCGCCATTCGTCTGCCATAGCTGGTTGGCGATATTCCCGTTGTACTGCTTGCCCCCTGTTCCTGTATTATAGTACAGGTACATATTAAACAGCGGCGACGTGCCCGACAACAGCCAGCCCCGTTCATTATAAGCATAGGCCACATCCTGACGGAAACTCCCTCCCTGATCTGTACTGTGCAAATGTTTTACACTCACCTGGCCCACCTCGTTATAATCAGACCTGGATACCAGCACTCTCGTGTCGGGGCTCTGGCCTCCGTTCTGAATCTGTTCCCAGCTATTCGTACGCCTGCCCATATGGTCATAATCGTAACTTGTCGTTACCGTTAGTTTGGCAACGGATGCATTGGCTGAGGTATAATGCTGGCGCACCACCACCGAATCGGTATTCAAAAAAGTATACGATGTCGTCACCACATCGTAATTTCCCGCCGTCAGCACCCCCCCAAGGTAATGCTGATGATAGCTTTGGGCTTCTCTGCCCTTATCATCATAGTAATGCACCGACGACAGCATATCCGGCGCCGTGTTGCCGATCGTATTCAGCACCGCTGTCCTGCTCCCGGTCAGCAAACCTGTAGGCTGGGCCATCGTGTTGGCTATTCTCGCGGTGAAAGGCAACTGCGGGAACTGATAATCATCATAATAATTCACCGTCAGCACCTTGCTCAGCGCCGGGTAACTCGTCACCCGATAACCCAACGAGTAAGTGACCACATCGGCATTCTTATCCGCTTTATCCCATTGATCCGCCGCATAGATTTGTCCCTGTAAATCCGATAAGGCCTTCACCGAGCCAGCGTTCCACAACCCTGTCATCACCACCCGGCCCTGCGCGTCATACTTGGTCACCGTCCACTGGTTCATTGTTCGCTGCACGCTATCCTGGCTCAGCACCGGCTGGTCCAGCTTATTATAGATCGTAAACTCCCAGCCTTTTCCCGGAATCTTTTTCTGCGTCAGCCGGTTCCGTTCATCGTAACGGTAAGTATATCCCAGGCTCCCCGTATAAACCGGTATGCCTGCGCCGTCAGGATTCGTCCCCGGGGGCAGCACATAAGCCAGGTTACCCATCTCGTCATATACATAGTACGTTGACAGCATCTGTAAAATACCACCGGCGTAGTTAAACGTCCTCTTCAGTACTACATGCCCGTCTTGGTCTTTATACTCCTCCGTCGTACCGCCTCGACCACTCTTCCAGTTCTCATCCTTACTCACGGTCACATACAGCCGGCCCGCTTTATAGTTGATGTCCGTCCCGTTTCCACGCTTCAGTGTCCGGCTACCGTTCGGATTCGAGGTAGCTATGTACATCGCCGCCAGGGTGCTGGTCGCTGTATCGGAACCGGCAAACGCTGTTACATTATTGGTCATATACACGATCTTCTGCGTATGCCCCGACGCCAGTTGCCAGTCCAATCCCGGAGCACCCTGCTCCAGCACCCGGTTCAGCGGGGAGGCCTCAAAACCAGTCACCGAATAGGGGTTAGCATTGGTAGCAACACCTGATGAGGGGGGCGCGTAAAAACCCATTTGGTCCGTCAAAGCGCTGCTCCTGTATTTACCGTCCGCTGTTCCCGAAGCCGCGTAAGGTAGGTATTTGACCGCCTCCCGGCCAAACTGGTCATAGACCACTGGCTGCACCACATCCAGACCCAGCGTGCTGCCCTTCACCTGTATCGTCTGCGACAGACGTCCCAGACCGTCAAAATACTGAGCCGTCTGCATTAGCTCACAGGTGCTTCGACCCGCTAGGTCCGTATTTTGCTTCATCCCACTCTTACTCGGTATCGTCGTCACGATAAAGTTCTTATCACTGCTTAAGCTCCCCGCGAGCGGCTGACAGTCCGGGCTCAGCGCATAGGCATGAAAATCGTCACAGCTCGTTGTTGCTGTAAAGCTGAATCCCGTGCTTAATATAATGCCGCTGTAGCTATAATATTCTCCGGAGTTAGCAGCTCCGCTCATCGGCGCCGTTACCAGGACCGGCACGGTCGAAGCGGGTGTGCAGGTCCCTGTCCCGCCGGTACCACCGCCCGTTGGTGGATTTTGAGGGTTTACCGTTACCGTGGCCACCGCGCTCGTCGCGCTTTGGCTCCCACTCGTAATCAAGACCCGATAATACGTCGTTGAGGTCAGAGAGGCTGAACTGAAGCTCTGTCCTGTACCGACTGCCGGCCAGCTTAACCCGCCGTCCGTTGACTGTTGCCACTGGTAACTGTAAGTTCCTGTACCACCGCTTGCCGGTCCGATTGACAGCGAGGCTGTCCCGTTATAAGCGATAGTTTGCGATCCCTGGATATAAGCACCCGGTACTACGGCAGGCGGTGGATTTACCGTCACCACAACAACATTGCTCGTCACATTTGCCCCCATATCCGTAGTAATCATATGATAATAGGTCGTCGATGTCAGGTTAGCCGGTTTATATTCCAGCGCATTAACCGCCGGCGTCACATCCTGCCAGCCCGAAGAACCGTTGGGCGACCATTGCCAATTATAGCTATAAGATCCGTCGCCCCCCGTAGCCGCGGCGCCTTGAAGCGTCCCCGCCCCTCCATAACTGATCGTTTGATTCGCGGGACTGATATTTCCGGATACCAGCTGCGGATAAACCGTTACCGTAGCTGTATTACTGGCTACTGCTGTTCCCGTACTGGTGGTCACCAGGTGATAATAGGTGGTGGCGGTGAGTTCTCCCGGGTTATAATTTAAACTGGAGACTCCAACGTCTGACCAACCAGATCCGTTAGCTGAGGACTGCCATTTATAGCTGTAGTTACCGTCACCGCCTGTGGCCGCAGCAGCGGTCAAAGTCTGTGTTGACCCACCGGAAAAAGCTTTTTGAGTAACCGGACTGATATCTCCACTCACTAGCGGTGCGTATACATGTACTGTGAGCGGTGCGCTGGTACTCGCACCATAGCTATTGGTAGCTTTACAGCCAATGACTACAGGCCCCGAATATGTAGCGCTCCAGGCTATTTGCGCCGATCCAAAAACCGCATTTATCGTTCCGGCATTAGCCGGGATTAAAAACCAGTTAAAATCGGTAGCGCCCTCTCCCCCAATGGTGTGATAAGGATACGAAGATCCCTGAAGTACTGACGCCTGGCCGGCAATAGGTGTAAGCGGCCCAGGAGCATTGCTTCCCCCGCCCGGTGCGGAATTCGTATGTACCTGCGCATGTATCCGCAGTTGACATAAAAGCATCAGCAGCAAAGGTATTCCGGTAATCGCAGCTTGCCGCAATATATTTCGGATATACATCCGGCTGCCGCTAACTGTTAATAAAAATCGTTTCATTGAGTGATAATGGTCTGTAGATTTATACTTTTATTATTGCCCCTGATAATGGTAATCCATATGCCGGATGATGTTTCCGTTCTCATCCTTTACATTCATCAGCCGCTGGAAACTGTCATATTCGTACGTCGTCGTCTTGCCTTTTGCATCGGTTGTGCTGGTCATACCTATTGACGGCTCATAAGTACTGGTTACCATTGTAGCGTTTAACGGGTAGAGCCGTAACTCATCTATGTTGCCCGTTCCGGAAATACTGACCGAATTCACTCCGCTCACACGATGAATATAATTAGTCCAGCCATTTACGGTAGCGTTTTTGATGGGATAGCCGCTTATCGTCCCGGCTATGGTAAAAGGAGCGCCGTTCTTCGTCCAATAGGATAATTCATAAGTGGTTGCCGCTGTTAATCCGGATTTGCTGACCAGCCCATTGGAGAGCGGATAAGAAAACCTCCCGGTTTTTGCAAGGGTAGTACTATCCCGCTGCGCCGATCCAACTATCCAGTTACCGGTATTATCCGCTTCAAATGAAGTAAAGGCGATATCTGCCGGGTCGCTATTTTTAATTTGTGCTACTGGATAAAGCTGGTCATAGTCCCAGATATAACCCGTGGAAGGCCCGTTTATCAGTGACTCCGACAGGACCTGCCCATGATCCGTATAAGCATTGAAAACAACCCGATCTTCGGCAACATTGCTGCCTTGTTTCACATTATATAGATGTGGCAGCACCAGTCCGTTAGGGTATATTAGGTAGCTTGTCTTTATCGTGGAAACTTCAGCACTTCCTTTAGTAGTGTGCCGTAAAAGTACCGGGGAAAGATTGTGCTGAGCGATCAATGCCAGGCGGGCCGTTTCTTCTGCACCCGTAAGGGCTATATCCTGCGGATAGTTTAACGTAATAGTATTTATTTGGCCATCACCAGCAATCGACGTCGATTTGGTCAGTAAGGCATGTTCGGGGTTACCATATTCGCTGGTGTTAATGTCCTCTATATAATCCGAGCCTGCAGTATTATAGGTCCAGGTCCTTACCGTATCCGGGTAGACCCAGGTACAGAAGTGCGAATAGGATATCAAGTCATAAGCATCGAATTGTGTTTGGTTGGGGGGAGATGTCTCGCAGGTTGCTGAATATTTTTTGTTGACAATATAGGATTTATATTCCTGGTTGACACGGGTATCCTCTTTATAATGGCTGAATACCTTCTGAACCGGAACTTTGATGCTACCATTCATTTTAAAGGTATAGGTATAGAATTCCCTGCCGTTTCTCCAGCTGTAATCACTTAGCGGAGCACTGGGCATAGGTTCTCCCAAAATTGACTGACCGGGTATATCCGCCTGGAGTTGAAAATGATGTTCAACACCCCCATTTTCAAAATTATCCCCGAACGATTCCAAAACCGAGGTGTAGTTGACCGGGGTGGAATAAGCATACAGATTCGTTTGCGAGTTCGAGTACATGCTGTAGTAATCGTATATGGTCGGGGCACAGATAGGCCCCCCGGAGCTTGTCAAACTCTGTGAATACACGTGCAGGTATTTTTCGAACTGAGGTATAAAAATCCTTGAGCCGGATGATTTGGTCGGATCTTCAGGGTTATAGTAATAATAATGTTTGATTTGTGCCGTGCCGCTATTATCTCCGGGTGTTGTAATTACTTTACTGATGCGCAGGCCTGCCACCGGCACATTCTCAAATGGAGCCACATAAGTATCGTCGGGATAAGAAAGATTGGCTGAACCCTGAGCCCCCGCACCACGTGGTATGATCTGCAATTGATAAGTGTGGCCGCTGGTTAATAAAAATGCATCAGGGTTAATAGATTGCCCCAACGACAAAATCTGGGTAAAAACCGTTGTACCTGCCGTGATATCGAATACACTGACCGTGCACTTGTTATGCAATTCATCAACCGGGTTTCCGGAATGCGGGTCATAAACACATTGGGCATGAAGCGTTGCTGATTTATTCGAAGACAGTTGAAACGGCGGCGACGTAAGGGTATTAGGAGCAAGCTGGTCAATTCCAACACCGGTGAGATAGATAGTTATTTTGGGCGTATTACCCACGCGTTGCTGATAAGTTGTATTGGCTTCATAAACTAAGGAATCATACCCTCCTGTGGGATATTTGATCCTGTTTAATAGCCCGCTGGTCGCGCTCACGGGATCCGAGTTCCGGTTGGCGGTAGCACCGGGCAGAGCGGGTTGCCATTCATCATAAACCGGTTGGGGTATCAGCGTGGTACTATTGTACGCACCGTTAAAATATCCATAGGCGTCCTGGGCGTAAGATAACCTTGGCGGAAGAAAACCCAGTCCGTTATAAGAAAACTCGTGTATTCTGGCCTTGCTACCGGATGAATCCCACTCTGATATTCTGGTCAGAAACGGACGGTTATCCAAAGAGGTGTCCGCAGTTGTATAAACGTTTGAAAAAAGAGTTGAAGCTTTCGCAGTTTGGTATTTAAATGAAAAATATTTGAAACGAACAGCTTTACCACGCTGGTAAACTTCCATTGCGCTTAGAAGCTTGTCCCCGATATCCGGCCGGTCTGTATATAAGAACTTTAGCTTTCCACCGGATGTGGAGTTAATTTCCTGCAGATAAACCGTATTGGTTTGTAACCAGGACAGGCAGGAAGTATTGGGCGGCGCCGATGGTGAGTAGGAAGCCCCTTGAGGCAAAGAAAAATTCCCGCTATATGCATACATTGCCTCGTTAACCCCTGTCTTATAAAGATAGCCTACATGGTCATATTTGAAGTTTAATGTATCCCGATTGGGATGGATTACTTGTGTCAGGTACCATGCAGTCGGTACAAAGGACGCATAGCTTTTACCACAACCGCTCTGATATTTATTGGTTGTTTCGGTGGCGGAAGCGCCACCAAAGAAATACTGCTCACCCGCCGGTGTCGTTATTTTGAAGTTCCATGAGCCCGTTTCGGAAAAATCCTTTTCGATCCGGAGTGCGGAATGGTTTAATGGAACCGGGTTAAGGTTGTCATCCAGCAAGAATTTTCCGGTATAGCCGTTAAAATTAAAAGAGAAAATATCAGGTTCAGCATCATTGGCATCACGGACGTTTAAGGTTTCTACAAAATTAATAAGATTTTGGGTCCTTTGGGGGAAATCTTCCGGCGGGATCAGTCGCTGAACCTTTTCATCGGCGGCTCCCATTACCGTACGGGTAATTACGCCACCTGCATTCAACGACCATGACATACCCACCCGGGAGGCGATCTCATCCACCTTTAACCCATTACTGAAATAACTTAGGGATACCGGTAACTTTAAATTATTGGAAACATATTGATATATTGGAATATTGATATTCAGCACACCCGTAGTCAGCCCTATATCCAGGCCACCATATTTTCCCAGTGACGCTGCATCAGGAGAAGGGGGAAGTATGTCTGTCAACTTGCTATAATCAGCCGCGGTAGCCCCCGACCCGGGCTGAACAGCCAGCGATGATTTGACCTGCGCATACACGAACCAAGGACTGCCGATGGTCGTCATTAACACCATACAAATCCCTAAAACTTTACTTTTTATCATGTCGATATCTTATTCTTTTATTTACTACCCGATTTTTTTATTCAATCTTTGACCTCTTTATCGCTTCCTGCTGTTGCATCAGATTCAACAGTTGAGTATGGGCGAGCGTAGAAATAAATAATGAGGCTACAATTGTTAAGTAGGTTCATTTCATTTGAGCTAGTAATCGGGTTATTGTTTGCCTTTGCTGATGAGCTGTCGCAATTGCTGCTCGAGTCTGTCAATCCTTCTCCCCTGTTTATCAATGGTTGCCTTTTGCCTGGTTTCTTTCTCGTCTTTTTCAATCAGATACAACGTTAGCTCCTCGACTTTTTTGAGTAGTAATTTGTTCATCTCACCCAGGTTAATCCCCTCTTTGGTGATTTCCTCCGCCGAAGGGATTTCGGGCAGGTGCTGGTTATTATTGATGTAGTTCTTGACTTCCGTTAATGAACGCAAATCATAGTTCTTTTTAAAAACATAGTCGGGCCAGGTGCCATAGGTTTTCACCGTCACAGCTGTTGCAATCATGGATCCGTTGACAGCCAACTTATATCCTTTTGGATCCGTAGTACCGATTCCAACGTTTCCGGTCGGATCAATCACCATACGGCTGTCGACATTATTACTGCGGAACGATAAGTAAGCTGCTCCTGCAGCACTGTTGAAGCCATTGGATGTATTACTGGTATAAACGCCACCTGTTGACGTAAAATATTGATTTGTATTGACTACTCCGTTAACATCAAGGGTATAGGCCGGGTTGGATTTTCCGACCCCAACAAAACCGCCGTTCGGATTCAGGCTCAGCATGTAAGCTAATCCCAACCCGAGTTTGTCAGTAGCCTGAATCCAGGTATTCACGCTGTTGGTGCCAAAGTCTATCACCGCGTTGTCACCACCCTCGATGCGAAGCCCGGCTCCAGGTTGAATATTACCGGTTGTTGCCGGCAAGGCATTTACCCCACTTCGGACGGTGAGTTTAGGACCAGCGCTTGTGCTTGTCGTACCAATACCAATTGGCCCGCTAGTTTGCCAAGGAGTGTTTTGGGCATAAAGTTTAGACCCGATAAAAAAAATGATCAAAAATAAAATGTAAAAATGTTTCATATAATGGCTTGGATTGAATTCGGCTATTTATTGCTCTTTAAAATTTGCAGCTGGGCTTTGATGGCCTGAATCGCTGACTTCTGCTCAACTAATTGCTGTTGAAGTGCTGGGTTTTCGGCTGATTGTTCTTATTCTTATATTACGGCAAGTACTATTTTATTCCTGAAAAGATTTTAGCAGTCATGTGCGTTCTCAAATATGAAGAGACTTGTAACCAATACGACTGATTCCAGCTTATTGTATAGAAATAGACCACTATTCTCCTGTTAACAAGAATAACGTAGGGCAGATATCAAAAAAGAAAATTTCAGTGCAGTGAACTTTTTATGTTAAAATTGACTTATTCAGCGCAGGGATGGCAGGTCCTTTGAGCCGCATAAATGTGAATTGAATAAAAATAGATTTGGGGCATGACAGGGATAAGGTGAGCCCCACGGACGTGTTAAGGTGTTTTGGTTATCATAGTGAATCAATAATAGGTCGTCAAATATAGCTAAATATTATATGGTGCAAAATATAAAAATATAATGTTCACGGGAGGCGTCACCTCCTGCCTTTCCGGTTATTTCAACCGGTATTTTTTAATATCATAAGGAATTGCCAGGTAAATAATTATTTTTGCAGTGCTAATATTATTTTAGCGTATAATGAAACTTAAACTTTTACCATTTTCCCTTATTTTTTTCTTTTTCCTGATCGAAATCATTTCATCCTGTAAAGAGTTTATCGAGCCCTCCATCACTAAAAGAGCGATGATACTGAATGCCCCGGGCGACAATTACCAGAGCACGAGCTATTCGGTCAATTTTTGGTGGGGTGATGTGGAAGACGCCCTGTATTACCGCCTGCAGGTGGTCACCCAGCGGTTCGATTCTATCGGCGGACTGGTGCTGGATACCCTGGTCAAAGACACCAAGTTTACACAAACGCTTGACCCGGGTAACTATCAATGGCGTGTCAGGGCCGAGAATGGCAGCACCCAAACCGCTTTCAGTACCCCCAGGACGCTGATCATCCTCGCCTCAAGCCTGACTAACCAGACCCCGGTCCTTTCCAGCCCCGCCAATAATACGGTAGTCACCCTACCGTCCGTTACCTTTAAATGGGGAAGTCTCTATAAAGCGACGAGCTACCATTTGCAGATAGATACCAATAATTTTATTAAAGAAGACGCCCTGGTCAGCGACCAGGTCCTGCCCGGCCAGCAATTTACCTTTCGGCTGCCGAAAGAACAGACCTATCAATGGCGGATAAGGGCGGAAAGCGACTCCAGCCAGTCCAAATGGTCCGCGATCAACCAGCTGACCTTTGACGCCTCCGCTCCCGACATTGTATCCCTTAACCAGCCGCAGAATAACACGACGGTCAGCTTACCGGTTAATCTCTCCTGGAACGCCGTCAGCACCGCGGTAAAATATAAATTATATCTCTACCAGGCTGACGGAACCACTTTAATCACCGGCTTTCCCGTTACGGTCAGTGCTATCACCTACCCTTATAATTCCGGCAATACCGGTGATCGGATCAGTTGGAAAGTAAGCGCGCTCGATGCCGCGGGTAATGAGGGGAAAGCCAGCGAGACCAGGACTTTTACGTTACAGTAAACCAAGCGATGAAAAGTAAAAAAATGACTTATGTTTTAGCTGTCGTGACCGTTTTGATCTGGGGAGCCATCATCTATCGCGTCATCGCGGCGCTCAATGATGATCAGGTACCGACCACTTTTACCGAACCTCCGCACAGGGAGCGTTACGACGATTATAAATTACCCAAAGACACGACGAAATTACACGGCGCTTACCGGGACCCTTTCGGTATGACCGTAGAAAAGTTGCCGGATACGGCAACCCTCAAGGTAAAAGCCATAAGCCCCAAACCCCTTCCGGTAACAGCCGCGTTTCCCGCTGTCAACTGGGGAATTTTCAACTACCGGGGCTATGTGCGGAACGCAGGTTCCAAAAGGCTTATCGCGGTTATTGCCGTCAATGGTAAAGAAATCATGCTCAGCGAAGGGGAAAGTGCCGGTCAGGTTAAGTTATTGAAAAACATGAGAGATTCCGTAAAAATCTATTACCAGGGACGAACAAAGTTTATCGCCCTCAATACCGCTGCCTTATGAGATCAGCCCTTTTATTGTTCCTTATCTGCAGCCCGCTCATCCTGATGGCCCAAAAAATGCCGGATTACGGTAATACCCAGGTCCGCATCAACGATACCGATAAAACGATACGGGCAGGCATCGAGGCTGTCCCCTCCAATCCTAAAACCTATCCCGATCTGAACTATTACTGGCTCGGGGGAGGCATTATCCATCAGTTACAGGGAGGCTACAGCGGCCAGTTGCTTCACGGCAGCTACCAGGAGTATGATCTCCGTAAGAATTTGAGGATGCAGGGAACATTTCAACGGGGTCTGAAAGATGGTATCTGGAAAACCTGGAACGAATCCGGAAAACTTGTGAGCATAGTCACTTGGGATAAAGGTTGGCTAACCGGCCCATTTACCCTCTACACAACGGAGGGCAAGGAGAAAACCTCCGGGTACTATGATCATAACCTGTTGGACGGACCATTGACCACCGGCTTAGAAACAGACTCTCTCAAAACGGTGCGCTATAAAAAAGGAAAGATCGTACCGCCCAAACCACATAAACTTCTGCAACGAATCAATATTTTTAAAAAACATAAAAAGCCGCAGGCGGCTCCGCCGCCCAAACCCTGATCATGCTCAAGGCCTCCGCTTTATATATCGTTATTATCATCGCGCTGGTGATCGCCCTGCTTTGTTCAGCATTGATCCTTTCCGCTTATTTTTACAAGGTTGAATACCAGCAAAAATTCCGGCATGACCGTTTGGCGCATAACCTCCGTTCGGGGGTCAATATCCTGCTCAGCGATCAGGACAACAGTTACCTCCGGGCACAGCCTATCAGTCTCTTCGATAACGAGCAGGATTCTGTATCCTTACAAAAATATCCCTGGGGCATATTTGACATCGGTATTGTCAAGGCGTTCATCCAGCGCGATACCTTATATGAGGTATTTAGCATGGCCAACCGTATCGATTCGACCAAATGGTCCGCCCTTTATCTCATCGATGAAGATCGCCCGCTTTCCCTGAGTGGTAATACCACGATACGAGGTGAAGCTTATTTGCCCAAAGCCGGCGTCAAAACCGCTTATGTGGACAACCATTCCTACACCGGGAATGAAAAACTGGTGCAGGGCAAGATCCGCAACAGCGAACGGACGCTGCCCCTGCTGTCTGAACCAAGATTACAGATCCTGGCTAAACTGAAAAACGGAGGTCTAAGAACGTCTCTTCCCTTACCGGAAACTCAGCGGGTTGGGCGTTCGTTCCGGGTATCTCCACTCATCGTAAAATTAGGAAAACAAGCGGTCAGCCTGCAAGATTTGCAATTAAGTGGAAATGTGATCATCTATTCCGATACCACCCTGGTCATCGAAGGCAGCGCTGTACTCCGAAACGTCCTAGTCTTTGCTCCCGGCATTGTCGTCCGGGAAGGATTTCACGGCAATTGTCAGCTGTTCGCTACCGACTCAATCAGTATCGCCCCCAATTGCCGCCTGGAATATCCGTCCTGTGCTGGCGTCCTACGGGACACCTCAGCGGTGATCGGTTTTCCGGAAAAGATCAGCATTGGAGAAAATTCCGCGTTGGAAGGATTAGTTTTCAGCTACGAGAAAACCAAAGGCAAACTACCGCCGGTCATCAGTTTAGGTAAAAGCAGCCGGATCACGGGGCAGGTCTATTCCCAGGGGATTCTATCGCTCAAGGATCAGGTCCTGATCCAGGGTAATGTCATGACCTCCCGTTTCTTATATCAGAACAACTTTACCGCCTATGAAAATTACCTGATCGGGGTTACCTTTGATGCTCCCGCCTTGTCACCTTATTTTCTCATCAGCCCGATGTCGCCGGTATCGGCGAACGGCCAAAAGATATTGCAATGGCTAGAAACCCGATAAAGCATCGAACCCTACTTCGGGCCTCTTCACTGACAGAAGTCGTCATCGCGATGGTCATCATCATGCTGGTCTTCGGCATCGCCATGACCATCTATGCCAATGTTATCCGCTTATCGCTCTCGGTAAAGAAAATGAGGGCTCAAGCCGCGCTGGAAGAAGCATTATCCGGCGCTATCAACACAGGAAAAGCCGAAAATCACACAGAACAGGCGGACGGGTACCGCATCGAACAAACCGTTCAGCCCTACGGCACCGCGCCCGGACTGATCGTTATTCAACTAACCGCCATTGATGACCAGCAACAACCAATAGCCAAACTGCAACAAGTCCTGATCCATGAATAAGCGCCCCGATAAGCTACCCGCTTTTACCCTCCTGGAAACCATCATCGCGATGGGAGTGACCGCTATTGTGATCGGTTTTACCTATTCCGCCTATATCATTGTGACCCATTCGTATCTTTCCTTTTCAACGAAAAATAAACACATGCAGACCGTGATCCTGCTGGATAAATTATTGCAAAGGGATTTTAACCGGGCTGTGCGCATTACTGCCGGAGACCACCTCATCCGCTTTCAACTGGACAGCGGCGCGATTCAATACGAGTTCCAAAGAGACCGGGTCATCCGGAACCAGGGCAAACCCGATACCCTGCCGGTACAAATCCTCAACCTGCGTACCGCCTTTGAACAGCAGGAAATTGACAGCACAGCATCAGACACCGCCAGGCTGATCGATGAAGCGCAACTGGCCCTTATTTTGGAAAAACAACAAATCCAGTACCATTATCACAAATTATACAGCTCCGCAAACCTTTTTAACGCTAACCCCTATGCCATCCATTGACCTCAGCAGGTACGAAAAAAAGAAAAAACAGCAACCACACCGGAAAACCGAAAGCTTCGATTTCTTCGCCTTCATGAACAAGGATATTACGTTCGGCAGTAAAGAACTCAGCGATAAAAAAAAGGAATACCTGTACCTGGAACTCTATTCGCTGCTGGATGCCGGCATCGACCTGAAGAACAGTATTGAGCTGATCGCCGGCGGTCAGGAGAAAGAGGCGGATAAGGCATTATTTACGGGCGTCCAAAACAACGTTTTAAAAGGGGCATCGCTTTCAGCCGCGCTCGGAAAAACCGGCAAATTTTCATTGTACGAGATCTATAGTATGGAAATTGGCGAAGAAACCGCCCGGTTAACCGAGGTCCTGGAGGACCTGGCCAAATATTACCAGAATAAGATCCAGCAACGGAGAAAAGTGGTCTCGGCGCTCACCTACCCCAGTATCGTGCTCTGCACCTCGATGGGCGCGGTACTATTCATGCTTAAATTCGTAGTCCCCATGTTCAGCGACGTCTTCCGGCGTTTCGGCGGTGAGCTGCCCTGGATCACCCAGCAGATCGTTGATCTCTCCAATGCCCTGGAAATGTACTCCCTTCCTTTCTTTCTTGTTGCCGGCTGTCTTGGCGGCCTGTTGTGGTATATCCGTAAAATGGAACGCTTCCGGAAGATCAGTTCAGCCATCGTGCTCCGTATACCGGTGGTAGGTGCCCTGGTCCAGAAAATATACCTGGCCCGCTTCTGCAATTCCATGCGGCTACTGCTCAGCGCCCATATTCCTTTGCTCCGGGCCATCAGCCTCAGCCGCAAAACCATTGGTTATTACCCTGTAGAGTCCTCACTGGAAGCTGTAGAACAGGAAATCCTTCAGGGACGTTCGCTGAACGAGAGCCTGCGCGCATTCCGGATTTATCCCGTTAAAATGATCATGCAGCTCAAAATAGCGGAAGAAGGCAATAAGCTGGACGTTTTTTTTGGCAGGCTCGCCGAACAGTATCTCAAAGACGTCGACTACCAGACCAATACGTTCAACAACGTTATGCAACCCGTCCTCACCCTCATCATCGGCCTGATTGTCGGCACCATCGTGATTGCCATATATCTTCCGATGTTCCAGTTGAGCAACACCATCCAATAATTTGACACCAGTTAAATAGCTAAACGTAAGCTTATACGTTACCGGTGATTTCTTCAACTTTGCAGAACTTGTCAGCATTATTCACCATGGCTGAAAGGGGATAATTATCACTGGCATATTCACGCCACTTGTAACGATACCTTGTTACATACCGATTTTAGAAGCACCAAGAACTAACCCCTAACAAAGAAAATACTATTAATATCACTGCAAGCAAATTTAGTAAGCAGCTCAAAAAAACAGCTTTGACAGTAAGCAAAATCTGGTCTTCTTTCCCTTGACGAGAAATAATTCCAAAAGGGTCAGCTATATTTGAACTTACACGATGTTGATGTCTATATGATCATAGAAACATCCGTTACCGATTTAATACTATGGAAGTGCCCCCTATTACGTCTGCCGCAGAAGACGAGCCAGCAGTTCCATAGGTATATGTTTGCTCGAACACCGAATCAATCAATATGATCAACGATAGGCTACTCATGAGAAAAGATCTTAGAAAATGTATAAGTAGTCCTAACAGTGCGTTTGATTTGTAACAAAAATACGATGGGACTACAACGCTGTCAGATTTGGTAGATAATAAGAACGCCCTGGCTGTTCATTATAAATTTTGATGTTTAACTATCTTCAATTCTATTTCGCCGCATTTGCTCAACCAAGTCAAGTGAATCAAGCGGACCTGTTAAAACACCATCCCAGTTTTTTTTACAGATATCCACAAATCGCCGTTTATTGATGAGCCAAAATTTATTAGTCGAATCGTTAAAGTTTCCGTATTGCGCGTCCTCTTTACTATTATATATATTTCGTTGTAATCATATTATAGAAGGTCCCCAATAACCAATGCCCCCCACTTTAGCATGACTGTCACCGGGTGTTTAAATAATCAAATATTTTTAATGATTTCCCTCCCGGATGAAATAATGTTTGCCTAAACTTTTGTACCCCAAAATGTTTAGGAAGGAACATGACGCCAGGTGTAAAATCAAACTAAGCGTTAAGAATTTTGCTCTCCTATCTTTTATTTACAACTGTTTTCAATGACATCGATGATGATTAAAAAAGAAATATCAAAGGGATACGACGCAGCCCGGATTCTGTTTCGAACCCGGGGAACCCGGCATAGTTCATGTAGGCACTAACTGCGAACTTTTTTCACCAGGTGTTCTATCCTGGCTTTGGCAGCTTGGTTAAGGGCATGTCCGGCGCTTACAAAATCGGTTATTCACCTTCAATATAACCTTCAAAAGGTCTACTGCCATCTGATCGAGCAGCTTAGATCAGTACAACAATTGATCTATTTTATAAAATCTTATATATCTATAACAACAATTTTTAATAAATCATACCTGATGAGAAGCTTGACTTAATGGAGTGGTTATCAGATCTGTTATGGCAACACACCGATGTACTTATAATAATTCGTAGGGTTAGTTTTAGAAACAAGAAACTTTACCTTTGAATTTAACTTTAAACTATCGAGTGTATACGTAACATAATTAATATGAATAATTTGGTCATTATATAAGACATTAACCACTACTTCCGTGCCGCTATGAAGCGTGTTAAATCGTTTCACGGTTCCGACAACCAGTGTTGAATTCTTTAAAGCTTTATTTAAACTATAGTGTCTATAAATCGTCGTTAAAATAACAATTATTACAAATACAATCAGCAACCATATCTTTGGTATGAATTTCATGAACGATTAATATTTTTAATAGACTTTTAAAGGATTTAATCCATAAGCTCAAAAAAGTTCATTTTGAAAGAAGAAAAGACACCTTGCTGGGTTCTTAACCAGCATTCTGATTGTCAATGGGAAGACACATCTTTCAACTTCAATTCAATTTTATTTTGCCGCATTTTTTCAATCAACCCAAGAGAATCAAGCGGACCTGTCAAGATACCATCCCAGTTTTTGTTACTGGTATCCACAAATCTGCTTTTATTGATCAGCCAAAATTTATTGATCGAATCGTTAGAGATTTTGTACTCCGTTGTCTTTGCGATTATGTATGTTTTGTTATAATCATATTTCACGACGTCCCCAATAACTAACGCTCCACCTACTTTTGCATGACTGTCGTCGGGAGTCCAAATAATCGAATATTTATAATGATCTCCCTCCCAAATAAAATAATGATTACCTAAATTTTTATACCCAAAAATATCTAAAGAAGAGCAGGATACCGTAAATAAGATAAAACTAAGAATTAAGAATTTCGTTTTCATACTTTTTATCTATAATTATTTAAACGTCCAACACCATATATAGAAATTGGAAAACCCATTGTATTGTTGATTCCGTGTCTTGCCCTTTCTTGATAAAGGAGCATATTTCTTATTAAACCACCACCATAATCCCAATCATAATTATTTCCAGGACCATTTTTTACTGTAACATGTCCTTGTGGATCGAGTAAAGTCATCGTTGTTCGGCCTAACGCATAAGTCGTATTGTATGATGAAGCGCTCCCATCGAAGCGATAAAGTAGATTAATTGGCGTCTCAACATTCATACCTTTTATAAAATCACTAATGCTGGTTGTCCCGAAATCTAATTCAGCAGCATCTAAATAAAGATAATCATCCGGAGTCGCTTTAGTATATATCTGATTTTTTACATTTAAGCCCAGATTGGGATGACTTTTCGCCCATGCGATACCTTCTTCAGCTGTAACTATACCGTCATAATCCGGCCTGGTTGCTATAGTTTTAAAATGAGTACTCTCTCTGTATAAAGCATTTTCGGATAAGCTTGACAGTCCCAAATCCATACGCAACGCAGTTTGATGATCCATACCCTGAGTGAAATCTTCAGCATTCATAACAATGGCATGGCCTAGTAACCCCTTACTATCTGTCCCCAAAAAGTTACCATCTGTATCATAAACTGGATTGTAACCACCTGTCGGATCAATGCCAATCACCGGGTTATTCCCCATACCTTCATATGGAGAGGCATACTGCCCTTTAGGATCAACACTCAACCACCGACCTATCCTACTGTCATAAAACCGCAAGTCAAAGTTATTAAACCCTGTAATTGGATCTTTTTCAGCATATAGCCCCTGGTATTCATAATGGTAACCAATCCCACCTTTACGGGCAATAAACCCGTAAGGATAATAGTCATTGTACTGTATAATATCTGCCTGGCCGCCAACTTTGTTGCGGTTTATAGCAACCCGTACACTACCTACGTTGTCCCTGATTTCATATACATAATTCGATGCCGACTTAAAATAAGTGCCGAGCCTATCGCTGCCGTATACAGGTTGCTCGGCAAGGGCCGGTGTTGGCAGAGCTGCGGTAGCTTTATAAATAGCCAGCGCATTGCCTGAAGGATCATATACATAATAGGTAGTACCTAACGAATTTACCATTTTGATGCGATTGCCGGTTTCATCGTAAGCATAAGTACTAACAGGTGCAGTCATAGCCGCATCGCTGTAGATACCGGTTACCTTGCCCGTTACGTCATATTGAAGATACACTTTGATACCAGTAGCACCTGGCTGTATTTCGCTCTTTAAACGTCCTATTTCGTCATATGTATAGGCTGCAAAGGCCGTGGGACTAGCTGTGCTTCCTACACTTGCCAACCTATTCGTATTTGCGGTATAAGTGTATTTTGAAAAATTATCACTTAACGCTCCGTTCCCATCTGTGCGCTGCAGTGTTTGTATATTCCCATTTGCATCGTAGGTGATGCCATTTTCAGCAAATTTGGTTGCCGGACTAAATGCACCGGTACTGAAATTAGGTGTCCCCCAGGTCGACTTGTTGAACTGGTATTTTGGATCATAAGTATACGCATACATCGTGGGATTTTGGATGGTCGGGTCAGCGCTTAGCACTGAGGCCGGCTTATTACTTTGCCAGCTCATCCCAGTTACATTTCCATTAAAATAGTTGGTTGATCCCGTGATAATGCTCGCTACGTTGCTGCCGTTGCGCATATAGTCACCATTGAAATATTCGAGTTGCAAGCCAAAAACATCCTTAGCAAAGCTATTGGATGCCCCGTCTTGTAAAGGATCCTTTGTCGCGTCACCGGTGGGACTGTTTATCGCCTTAAGCCAGCCTTGAGGAGTATAAACATAATCTAGCCCCTGCAGTTGGTCTCCGAGTTCGATACGCTTGAGAGGTCCATGTAGATAGTAATAATAATGCGCCTGTTGCACCATATTAACACCATCGGTACTGGTCTGCACATTAATCAGTCTCGCATCAGCATCATAAGTGTTGTAATGCAGCAGGCGTTCGGAAGCGGTACCTCGCTGGTATTCTACCACACTTACATTCCCCTGATCGTTGTAGGTGTAGTTCACCGTTTTGTACCCCGCTAAACCTGTAATCTGCTTCACCATCCATATTACTCTGCCATGATCATCATAATTAAACCAGGTGCTGCTATTGGCGTTTGTGGTAAAACTCACTGCGCCTTTCAAAAAGTCCGCATCCTGGATATAACCACTCAGACTTAAGTTGGTTGCAGGCAAATCATAATAGGTGTTAACCTGTGAAAGCTTCGTCGCTCCGGCTAAATCAGCAGAGGTCCCGGTTGCTTCGAGTAATGCAGTATTGCCTGCCAAGCCAGCAAATGTTGCACTGGTTACAGCATATTCCCCTGATTCCAACGGACGTCCGGAGATATCATAGTTGGTATAGGAGAATTTTTCGGCTTTACCAGTTCCCGCATTGGCAGCTACTTTTTGATATGCATTTTGGGAGAATCGGATCTTCCCGTCAGCACGGTATACAAATTGCACAGTGCCCTCATCAGGTGTAGAAGTAGAGATCAGTCGGCCTTGCAAGTCATACTGATATGAGGTAATGAAGGGAAGCTGGCTTGCTGATGTATAACTACCATAACCATTTTGTATCAATTGCTGCACACCATTCGGCGCGATACTCGCGATTAACTGACCTTTTTGATTATAATAATTATAGCTGATATCCGCATACTTATTAGTGTAAGAAAGCGTAACGTTACTCGTTCCGGTCGGGTTCGCTCCAGTTATTGGAGCAGGATTGGCTGTTAACTTATAATATCCTGCCGGTAATGAACCACCACTGGTAAAACTTGAGGTAATATCAGCCTCCGTGGTCATATTATATAATGAATACTGACTACCTGTTATTGTCACAGGTGTAGTTGCGTTCAGTCGGAAATATTGCATGGATGTACCTGACGGTTCAACGAGTTGTCCTTCCGCTTGATCATACAAAGGAACAATCGGGTTTTGCAAGGGCGAGATAAATAAGTTTTCTGTTACAGTGAAGGGATAGCCGGAAGTGATTTTGTACGAATTATGATCCGTGCCACTGTAATTATAACTATTTCCAATGCCTGTATAATCAGGTGCTACACATCCACATGAGACACCATCATGGTCATTTAAAGAAACAACATTTACTATATAGGGAGAAGAAATGGTTAAGCTATTAATAGACGTGCCAGTAGTGGTATTTGCGGCTGTAAAGCTATACAATGGCTGTTGATTACTGATGCTTATCGTGTTTGAAACAGTCAAATATCCGCCAGGGTCAGCCCTGCCCGTCATTAAACTCATTTTACCAGAAAGATCCGTGACGGATAACATACCGGTTCCATTTTGATCGGTAGACACTGATTGTAACGCCTGCCCGGCCAGCGTAGCTGGAGCGGCTCCCACTGTCGCAGATGGAAAAAACTGGTTGCGGATGGCCAGATAATTGTCCAGTTCATGCTGTACCGGAAAAGTACTACTCTGGATCTCATGTCCGCTTCCCATTTTTAACTGGTCGCCTATCCCTGAAGAACGTTTTGCTCCGCCAGTACCATCATGATAATATTCGCTCCGGCTATAAGGGAAACCTGTTATACCAACCATTGGTTCCAGGGTATTGTTATTACTGAAATACCAACCCAAGGTACCAGGTTCACTACTATCGAGTACATCAGGCGAATTTACCTTCGCAAATGGATTATTCGTATTGGATGGATCTCCGTCGAAATTCAGATAGCTATAGGGCCTGGTTCCAGCCGTCATAAAGTTATTGGAAAACTTAAAGATCGAATTATTGATAGGCGCTGCTAAAGTATTTAACACGCCTCTTCCCTGCAGATCATATAAGGTTTGGGTAGCCAGCACCTGGCTCGTGCTTTCATTCTTTACCTGGGTCTGTATCGATTTTCCATTATTGTCGAAAAAAGCTTTCTGGGTAGCGATCTCGTTACCATTCTCGTCGTAAGTCCGTGTTAGGATCCAATTCTTATCGCAGTCCTGGGCCTTAACGTTCAAAGTACTCAACACGCCGACTAACGCAGCCATGCAAATACCAACAGTTATCCTGGAAAATTTATCTTTAAAAATCATAAGTTTAACGGCTTTGCATGCATATTTTTTTTATTTTTTCAGAACCTTCAACGTCTAAATTTAACACCCACTCTCCCCCATCATAATCTATCTTAACCGACGTTACTTTCTGACTCGATAACAGTTTGAAGTCATCTTCGGGCAAACTATAAACAAGTTGGAGCTCGTTGACATTGCGCTTTTCTGTCCCTTTTGATCCTGTCCTCCCTATACTGGATAAGCTTATCATCTGTCCTGCGGAGACGATGTATAACTTGTTTTGCTCGTTAACCATTACCGGTTGAGCAAGCGCTGCTTTTACGGTTAAATTCAAATAACGCGTGTGCCGGAAACGGACAACTTCCGCTAACACTTGTTTGATTCCCAGGAACTCTGTTTTCGTCGGACTATAAATGATTTCCCGGGGCGATTTGGTCAGCAAATTCTTCACCGTATCTTTAGGCTCCGATTGCCGTCTGACGGAATCCATCTTTTTAAATGCCTGCTTCATAGAATCTACTCTTTGTTCAATCGTTTTCTTTTGAGCAAATAATGTTATTGGAATGGTAAAGAATACCAGGCAACAGCATTTCCGTATATATGATATTAAGTTCATCTTATTGAAATATTAAAATGGTGGGGATGGTTCAGGTATAAATAAACTCACGTCTGTCGTTGGAGCAAAATTGATCACATATCCGCTATCTGCCGTCGGGCTCACACCCCCAATAAATATTCTGGCCGAAGCGGTTCCGGGCAAAGCTTTGATAAATCCATAATCAACGGGCTGGCTATCAAGCGCACCTGCACTGATCGTGACGCCCTCCGCCGGACCTGGGAAGTAATTCGAAAGGCCATTTTCAGTCACCCCAACGCCTACCGCGGAGAAAATAGTTGTGGAAGCTGGATGAGGCAAGTGTCCGGTTACCAGCAAATGTCCCTGACCATCTACCTTTAAAGTGATCGTAAACTGTTCCTGGGGTGAAGCTGCTGTGGTGGTAAGTGACTGGGTGGTCGTCGCGATATACCCAATGTTTACATTATCGATGGCTGAGGGCAGAATTCCTCCATTCACCAACCGGATCGAAAAACTTCCCGGAGAAAGTCCCATAGCGCCCATATCCACAGGTGAACTGGCTTTCTGCCCAACAGCTATATTAACGTTATTACCATTCAAATAAATCTGGTTACCACCGGAAGGGGTAAAATAAGCCGCAACATAAGAAAACACGGTCTGCGGGTAAATGTCATTTAAATGACCGGTAACCCAAAGGTGATTATTCGCATCTACAGTCCCGCTTACGCTAAAAGTATCCGTTAATCCGAGTGGTGATGTTGTTCCGGTAACCAACGTATAATCTGAGCTTCCCCGAAAGCCATAATGATCGGTCGCGGAAACCGTAAAGCTAGCCGTACCTACAGAAAGCGGTGTACCGGAAAGGATTCCGGTGGCTCCGTCAAATGACATTCCGGACGGGATACTCCCTGAAGTAATAGAAAAGGTATATGGACCATAGCCATAATATCCAATAAAGGACTGGGAGTAAGGCACGTTAACCTGCGCATTGATGATGTGTTGAGGCCCAACAGTCACCGCCGGAAGCAGGTCTACATTCAGGGTGAATTGCTGTGTTGATGAATTGTTATTGGCATCGGTTACCTTCACACTCATCAGAAAGCTGCCACCTAACGCTGGCGTTCCGGTTATCGTCCCGTCGTTGTTGAAGGTCAATCCGCCAGGTAGTGTCCCCGCTTGTTTGCTGAATGTATATGGTGCTTTCCCGCCTGTAGCCGTTATAGTGTAAATACCCGGAACAGTTTGGACCATATGCCGTGTTGAAGCCCGGTAGAACGCCAGCGGTAACACAGGCAACACCGTGCCTAATAAGGTGCTCTTATTTTTCACACCATTTGCGTAAAGCGCATTTCCTGCATCCGTTGGATGTATTCCGTCCGACAAATTATTGATAGTTGCGGGAAATAGGTTTTCAAAATCTACATACTCACAATAGGAATGGGAGGTGGCGATGGCACGCTGTACATCCCTGAAATCGTTGGCTGATGGACCATTTGACGTTAGACCATCGTCCGCTACCGTTTCACCATTCCCTCCTTCATAAAACTCCGGCCCTGTCGACTGAATGTATATTTTGGCATTGGGCCGTAAGGCTTTCAATTGTTCAATCAATGATTTATACTGGGTGTAAAATACAGGTAAAGGCGTATTAAAACCGAAATCGTTTACACCAACCTGAAACCAGTATTTGTCTACGCCGAAAGAGGCCAATTTGCCGGCAAATGTCGTGGTAAGTTCCGGTGTCGCCACATCCGTATTCAAAATCCTCCCTGCATAACCTTCGGAAAATACCTCACCCGGAAATCCATAGGCTGGATTACGCTGTAAAGCCATCATCCACACGTTATTTTGGGCGTCATTTGAAATATTATAACCCGATAAGATCGAGTCGTGCACATAAACGATACTGCCCGGCTTGGCGGTTGTAGTTTGGGTTGTAGTCGTTCCCGGGAAATATACCGCCCGTAAATAAGTACCGGCCCTACGGGTATGAGGGTCAGCGGGCAGGTAGGTTCCCTGCCCCGGCATCATGACTTCCACTGTTTTATCACCGGCCGGCAAATCATCTGCCACAAACTGGATCACCTTGGCGATATCATTTCCTTCTACCTGGTAATATTTGTATAATGTTCCGTTGATAAAGATCGCGGGCCCGGATATATGAGATGGCGTATAACCGGAAAAAGGGATATAGGCAGATGGGATCACCCCATCAAGTGGTGTCGCGGTTCCGATTGTTCCCTGCTGGACCATGCAGTTAAAGTAGGCTTTATAGCTGTCATTTTTATTCTGCACCAATAGCCCCATATTCGTGGCATTCGAAGGCGCGGTGACCTGATAGACAGGCGGCTGGCCGGCAGGCGTATTGCTCGTTAAAGCAGTCGGCGCGCCTAAAGGACTACCGTTACGATACCAGACGATGGTCGGATTGGTTGTCAGTAACCCGGAAATGGTATAGACTTGTCCTCCTGTTACCTGCGTGTAGGTGCTCACCGATCCCGCACCAGCGACAACATTGCCATTGGCATCCCATACCGTGTTATTTTGTACCTGCGTTACCGGAAACAGGTTCACGACCCGTTTATCGTAAAAATCGCGTACATATTCGATCGCTATATGCGTTGCCGAGGTCTGGAACCGCATTCTGGCATATGCAGAGTGTTGCAGGTATTTTTTTCTCGGTGCATTGTATTGATCACTCCATCCATACCAATTCTTTTCCGCGTTTCCGATCATCGATGTCTCATCAGCTCTGAACCGGGTATAGGTCGTACCTAATCCCAGCTGGGTTAGATTCAGATTAAAATTGTTCTGGAACTGGACACTGGCCTGAAGCGATGAATTTCCGCCGTTCACCATAATCGCCGCGATCATTTCCACCTGCGGATACAGATTGGTGATTGTCCAGCTGTAATTCTGGAATGCAGAAGTCAACGTAAAGGTTTTACGCGCCTGAATGCTATTATTACTGGTTGAAAGCAACTGTATTTCGATCGTCCCGCTTCCTTTGGCCGAAAACGTAAGTGTACCGTTGATATAGGTTAGCGGAACCACGGTACCCGCGGTAGAGAAGTAGGCGAACCGTCCGGCGTTTAATCCGGCTTTTTTACCCGCGTTGATCGTTGTACCATCATCGTCCGCCATCGTATATCCTGGCGGCGCCTCCATCTTCCATTCTTTGTCCATCGGGTTAGGGGTAACAAATGACCCTGCGCCGGTAGACGAGGTTGGCGGTTGATCAACCGGAGGCACAGCGCAGAATCCAGACATTTTTGCATAGTTGTAACTGATGTCTTTAATCAGGGGGGTATTTGTTTTACCCAATACTTCTTTATATACTCTGATCAGACGGCCTATAGCGTCGTAACGGTAACGCGTAAATAAATTGTTGTTATCCAAAATGTAGGTCAACTCCCCGTTTTTATTGTCGTATACATAGGCAGATGCAGACGCAGCGACTGGTTGAAAGCGAAAGTCGTCAAAATACATGCTGACCGCAGACGCGTTTTTACAACCCACAACCAACGTAGTCCCGGTGACTGCTGAAGACGGCACCGTCATTTCCAACAGACACCAGTTGGCCGCTGTTTTAGAATAGGTCTGGGTCGGTGTAACTGTAGCGCCGTTTACCGTATAATATAACTGGGCCTGGTTAAAACCGCTTCCAGTAGCGGGCTTCACCCATACGGAAACGTGATAATTTTGCGCAGCGTTAAGTTTTGCCACGGGAACGCTATAGGTAAACCCGTTATTGCCGGCGGTTACAAGCAAACTATTGGTACCGGTATGGGCATTCGTGGAATCTACGACGATTGTTCCGGCGCCTTTGCTGATGTTATTGCTGAAATAGCCATTGCTCAGTAAGGCATCTTCTGCACCGGCGTAAGCTATCTCATTATATTTTGCAGGTCCGCCGGTGATCAAAGCTTTACTGCTGTTATAACCCATCCGGGTGGCAGCATAATTATTATTGATGTCACTGGCTTCCAGAGCCGCCGAATAAACATTATACTGGGTGATCTGACTTGTTTTTTTCCAGGACGCATTACTACTGCCTCCTGAAGCAAAATAGTCTACAAACGAAGAATAAGGTGTTAGATTATTAGCAGAACTTCCTGAAGACATCCAGGAGAGACTTTTCTCCATCCGCCAAATGTTGGATTGCGAATTATCGGCAACCGCGTTTTCATTGGGATCTGTAACCGGTATCGTGTTCGACCAGGTTTGTACCGAGGCCGTCACCACGCCAATAGGTGTATTATTATTGTCAACACTAAAAGTATAATTGGACGCCTGCTGGGTGAGCATTTGTTTATGTTGAACGGCACCAGTTACATCATCATGCGTTTTTAGCCCCAGTGCGGGGTAAGCAGTACGGTTACCCGCAGCGTAGGCCGGTGTAACCTGATTAACGAAGCGGTTGCCATAAGAATCCGACGTCAATGTTTTGGTAACCGCACCTGTATAATAATCGTAAGCCAGATTGGTTTGGTCCATACGGGTTCCATTCTTATAATCGATCTGTGTCGTACCGGTTTGGATGGTTGGGAACGTCTCTTTGTCGCTTAACATTAACTCACTTGAATAATAATTGACTCCAGGCGCGGAGCTGTTATAAACCAAATGCACGTTCCCATATCTTTCCTTGATCACGCCCATACTATTATAGCTGACGCCATTGTACGATGCGAGGCGCGGCTCATAGCCCGAGACCTGATTTTGAAAAGTGGTGTTACCCAGGTCATCGTGGAGATAATGATTGATCTTTTCTGTCAGCTTATTACCGTTATTGTCATACGTGATCACCCTTTTTAAATTCCCTATCCGACTCGTGTAATCTTTAATCGACCGATCCTTCTTCGCCTGAACCTTGGCAAAACTTGAGATCCCGTTAATAGATGGAAGCGCTGGGTAAGGCGGTGCGATATTTACCGGCCCCTGGTTGTTATAATCATAAATGCCGATCATTTCCGGTTTAAAAACCTCGTATTGATAGGTAGTTTTCCCATCCACCGGAACACTTACCCCATTGGACAGGACACTGTAATCTCTCACCGTCACATATTCGTACATCACCCCAGGAGATGGCAGCTCCCTGGCTATAGCCAGTAACTTACTCTCGTTTTTATATAGCTCCTTTTTTAAAATAGGGTCCGGATAATTGTTATTGGATGTAAAGGCCTTGGAATTAAATTGAGGTACCGTGAAGGCACTTGTGATATCAAATACAAGGGGTTCATAAGAAGTAATACCCGATGAGAAAGTATCTCCGTTCTGATTTCCAGGCATGGTATAATCAAAAGAACTCTTACTGACAAAACCATTCAGATCATCTGTTATCAGGTCCCTGACCCTGATCCCCCCCCCATAAAAATGCGTAGCTCCGTTAGCTACGGCGTTCCCGCTCAATATAACTGCGATGCTGTTTCCGGAATTTGTAGGAACATACGTTCCCTGTGCTTCATTAAGTATTTGAAAGCCGTTCACGCTTTGTATATCTGCATCCATTTTGGGGTCAATTCTGACCGTAATACTATTGCCGCTTATACTTTCAATAACAGGTTTTGTCGAATATGATTCTGAATTGATAGCACTTGCGGCGTTGATGACCGGATTCGTGATATTATAAGGATTCTGTATAACGGCCTTCGAGAGAACGAAACTAATGTTATCGCCGTTTTTATAGATCGTATTGATATCCAATCCTTCGCTATTGATCGCAAACGTGTAATCATTAACGCCATTCCGGGTAAAGGACGTCATAACTAAAGATCTGTTTTTATTCAGAACAGATCGGTTATACGTATTGCCCTCATAATTTATCGCTATTTCCGCGCCGATGCTTGATGCTATTTTACGTAGTGACCACACGTCCGTTGAACTGTTGGATATCGGGGTCGTAAAGCGGGATAAATTTTGATTGCCCGTTGGCGATGGAACGTAATCTGACTTGTAGCATCCCCAATTATCGTAAGCATCATAATTGAAAGGGGGATTTTTTGTCTTTTGAACATCCAAAAGCGTAAAAATGCTCGTAGGCCCCGGAGAATTATTCAAAAATAAAACTTTAAAGGTACTACCGCCATCTGAAGTTGACAATAAGGTACACCAATAGGTTGACCCTAAGATTTGAAACGTCAGGATATCACCGACACTAAACCGGTTGGCTGTTTTGACCTGGATCATGCCCGGCTGATTGGTCCCCGCCTGATTGGTAGGCGCCTGTGTAATGAATATATTCCCCTGATTAACCGGATCCGAAGAATCCAGATCATATTGAAATTGCATAGGCGGCGTCATGGGAATCCCGCCCTTCCCCTGAAAATCAACCGATAGCAAAGTCAGTTTTCCCAGTTTCCTAAGATTATTGTCAGATGTAAAACTATTGGGTGCGCCGGGGCTTAACGAATTATCGTAATTAAACGCGATTTTTCTCAGGCATTTTGGCGGAAGGGACTCTGCCAGCTGACTGATATCCGAAATATCAATGACATTAGTTGAATTGGCACCGGTACCGATGAGGTTCCCCGTAGCCCGAATCGTTGAAATTGTAGCGTTAAATTGATCATTTTTTAATAGTAAAATAGAATTGAGTTCCAAGGACTGTACGGAAGATCCATCATAACCAGCACTTGTTGTAGGAACGCCGCTGGAATTACCGTAGGATCTGGCATCAGGCCGTTGATCTTTCACAAACAAAGCCGTATGGGTCCTGGTTTTAACGGCATCCAGGTAGTAAACATCCTTTACACCTGAAGAACAGGAGAGGAACCTGTTGTCGAGGTCAGCCTTCATACCGATGCCGGGTGTTCTCCACTCATAACCATCCGTCCATTTTCCATAGACAAATTTCACCCAGTAACCCCAATCATTATTGCTGATCATACCGGCTGTCCCTCTGGAAACATAATCGGGTCCGGTTATCGCCGTTAAATACCACGTGTAGGCATAAGGTGTATTTTTAGCTAACGTGTTCGTGTTTGATCCATCTTTATTCTGCGTATAGACTACTTCCTGGCTACTATAGGCCGGTAAAGCGTAATGATAAGTAACGCCACTGGCATTGGTGATCATAAACCCCCCTATCTGATTGGGCAGGTTAAAATCAGCCCGATTGAATCCTCCGGTCTCATCGCAATCGATAAAGCCTCTTTGCGCCGCTGTTTTATTGATAATCTGCGCATTGGTGAAATATTCTATGTGATTCGTTCCCTCTAAACGGTTGGTGGTAGCATCGTACCCATAAGTCCCGTCATTATTCCCATATTGCGGATTTCCGTCAAAATTATAGCTCTGATCGGCGCTCCAGGGCTGCCCCTGCCGGTAAGAGTTGGAAAGATCGTTAAGAAAGCGGAACTGCCATTTTTTACCGAGTGTCGGAGGTGCTGCGCTTGAGGAAATATTCTGACCATACACATCGTTACTTTGATCACCATTATTTTTCCTGTTCTGATTAAACAATACAGTTGCAAAAGCATAGGGGCGCATATTCCCTCCGAGACCTTGGGCTGTAACGCTGTAATTGTCAAAATTGGGGTAGGTTCCGCCTAACTGTTTTAAGGGATCAGGATTGTCGATAACGTTCGAATTTACCGGATCCAGCAGGGAATAGTTATCATCATCCGTCGTGTTTAGATCGGCGATAGCGTTAATGGACGAACGGTTATTTATTACCCCGTTAGCGGTAAAATTACTACTGGTGTTTGACCAATATCTCACATGCTGATAACCTAAACTGATGCTTACGCCCGGAGTAATCGGAATCGGAACGGAAAAGCCATTAGACGATGTACTTATTTTGCCCTTGTCTGCATCATTTACTGAGGCAATCGCTCCACCCCCAACCGAGAGGGAGGGTTTGATATTAGAAGTACTCAGGGATGCGCCAAGTACGGAGCTGGCGGAAGTGCTAACTCCTCCGCTTAAAGTGCCGCTTACCGTTTGAAAATTGGTTTGTAAACCAACGCTTACACTGCTTCGCAAACCGGTACCTCCAATAGCTCCCGCTGAGTAAAAGAGGTTCGTACCTACATATCCCCCACCAAATGGAGAAACCCCTATTTGCGCGCCAATTCCCAATGGTGATTTGGGCCCAAAACTTTCACCTACGCCCATTGAGCCGCCGACACCAAATCCCCGGTAAGTGTCCTGGGAGAATGACAAGCCAAAATTTACAGAAGCAGGGGTTCCCGTAAAACCGATGTTAACACCTATAGAATAAGTTGACTGGGATTGTCCAGCCCAATTATTGAGCATTGTTCCGCCGCCTCCGCTCCAGTCATCCGGATATCCGTTGACATTTCTGGCGATCGAGCCGGGATTCAGTGACCAGCCTAAACCCACCCAGGAAGCTTCTTCATTCGGTTGGATACCCGCATGATAAGACAACGCCAGCGGGTATCCCCCTTCCGGGCCAGGCACTTCCAGTAATGGCAGGCTATAGGTAAAACCTCCGGTTAATGGATTCACCATATCCGTGGTATCGATTGGTTCGAAATTGGTCGCTTCTGGTGCAGTCGGCCCGGCGGTTAAAGCATAAGCCACCACTGGCGCAAACATCTGGTTAAGCAGCGTAAAAAGCATAAAAAGGGTAATAACCCTCTTGACGTGGATTTTTCTCTTTTGGATGTTCAACATAAAGGTTGTAGTATTAATTCATCACTGCCGGTGGCAAATCGTTAATATCTTGGGTATTCATTTGAAAGTTCAGATCGCCTGTACCTAATCCGAACTCTTTAATTTTGATATATAAATGTTTCACGTTTTTGAGCTTGGCCTGATCAAATACCAGCAGTAACTGGTTAGCATGTGCCATGCCATAGGTTTGTTGAAACAGGCATCCTTCAGGAGACACTGGGTCATTTTCATCTGGGGTCAGATTAATATAATTGGTCATCTGGAATGACATCACCTGTACCAGTTCGCTGTATTTTGTAAAGGGTAATTGTTTTAACACTTCTTTATTACCTGCCGACAGTCCGAACACAAAAAAGACCTTGTTTTTTATGGCGCGATCCATGTTATTACCCGTTAATTTCGGCCAGTTCCCAGAATTGATTTTCATCAGTGCCCCGGGCTTATACCTGAGTTCCGCTTTAATGCCATTAATTTCCAACGTCTTGACTAAACCGTTCTCCGGATCGTTAATGTATTGAATCAGATCAGCCCTGGTATTTATTTTCGTTTTGCAGGACGTCCCCAAGCCAATAACAATTAAAAATGCACTGCTGCACCAAATCCAGTTTACTTTTTTCATTATTTTTTTTCAGTTGAATATTCGTTGTTCAACTCTTCCAGCACCGCCGAAGTGATATCAAGACCATCTCTCGCGTAAGCAATTGACCCTGATTGATTGGCGATTAATATCATTTTATAGTTGTGTTTTTTTCCATAGGTAACTAAAAAAGCATTAATCTGGGCAACTACGCTTTGTGTTAGTTTACCGTCCTCCTGTTTAGCATTATCCTGAATACCTCTTTGATAATCACCCAGCTGTTTTTGCTTTACCTGAATGAGTTGTTTGGCAAGAGCTTGTTCTTTAGGTGACATCGTGGCCAGGGTTTTTTCGTACTTCTGAATGGAGCTTTTTACCTCATTCGTTAAAGTATCCATATTATCCTGCCATACCTTGGCCTTTGCCTGAAATGCCTTTTTGGCCTCCAATGAACCTTTATAATCGTTAAATATCTTCGCAGAATCTACATACGCTATTTTCTCATTGCTGAAAAAATAACTAAATAATAAAAAAAGGACAACGCAGGCAACAGCTATATGATAAGCGAGAGTGAAATAATTGACTTGATTTTTGTTTGTAATTTGTTTGGGCATATATAAATTGTATTTGTATTTCGGACAGTGAGAGGATCGTTAGTCACCTCCATTTTGTTTTGCATAAAAACCAATTCCGCTAATTTCATATCCATTCTTTTGTCACCATGTCCGTTCTATTTTCTTTTTTGATCCGGCAATTAGACAAACTTCAAACAACTCGTGACACTATTATGATCCGGGAAGATGGTTCGAAATAAATAAAAGCATTAAAATATGGAGCGACTGCCTGAGGTTATCATGTCGATATCAGACGCTAAGCATAACGTCCTGTTAAAAACAGCTTTGACGGATTATCGTATAACAGGTCGTTTGGATTATTATAAGTGATAATATTCATTATGATAGTTTAGATGGACCAAAAATAATAATATTTTTAATTTAAAAATTAAATATTTTAATAATAACTATTAATTATTATTAAAATATCAATAGATAAATTCAAGACAAATAATTAACCAAAAGATCATATATTAATTAAAAAGAAATTAAATAAAACATCTTTGGTTATCAAGAATCTTATAATTTTAATCCATCATGCCTTTAAATTATCAGGCGCCCAAAGAGATAATTCCCGATTAAAATATACCAGGCCTAAGTATTGTCCGTTACCCGCAAACCAAAAGAGGACTTCATAATAGCATGAAATAATTTGTCATTTATTGCTAAAGACCCGTTTGAATTAAATTCCCTGGATCAGTGATGGAAATTTACTTCCTGATCTCCATCAGAACATCCATATTCAGCTTTCCTGCCTCGGTTTCCGCACCTTTGCGCTCCTTTTTAATGACAACTGAGCGGGGCATGCCTAGCCCCTTTGACAATTCCAAATCATACCAAAACCGGTTCAGTGCGAAAAAATCACCGGTGAAGCTCAGCTTTTGTAAGATGGCGTTCGGTGTATGGTAAAGCGTCTCCTCCACCGGAAGCCCCGTCAGTTTCACCCCGTGCTTATCTGCTAAAGCAGCAATCGTCGTAATGGTATTGCTCCGGAAAAGAGTGGTATCGGATTTGTAAAGCGCAAGAATTTTTTCCAGGCTCCTGGATTGATGTTCCAGGTAACCCGGTTGATAGGCCAAGGGCTCTCCGGCCGACACTTGACTATTTAATTCCCGGTAAACCCTCCAGTCTGCGATCGTCCTCGAAAAGGCCAGCCGGTAACAAATGATCAGTAAGACCACGGAGCCGGCGATCAGCAGATAATCTTTTTTATAGGGCCAGTATTTCCACATGTCAATAATTGATATAAAGGGTAAATTCCCCGGTATTTAATTCATGGTTATAATTGAAGCTGGTTAACTGCACGCTTTTCACCCAGCTGCGGCTTTTGATCCTGGCTATCCATTCATTGACGGGAATGATTTTTGGCGAAATACCTTTAATTTCTATCCGTCGTTCTGAAAATAGCAGTGACCGCCGGTTACGGCTCTCCCGATCATCAATTGGATTGACCGAGACCTGCTGCCAGGAAATCTCGCCGGGTAATAGGGAAGCTATGTCGTCGATCCAGGCACTTTTATGCATTCCTCCATCCCAGCCTAGTTGCTGCAGCAAAGCTTTTTTCCGGTGAATACGCCCGGACAACTGCTGCCTGACACCCGTGGTTATCGCCGAGCTGCTGACCTGCGTGGTCAGCGTTTCATTCTTGTCTTCCAGCCAACCGTATGTCAGATAGTTGCCTATTAATAACAGTAAACAAGTCAGCAGCACGACAAATCCCCTGACCTTAAATTGCCTGAGCTCCAAATCCTGTTCGTAGGCCGTTTCAAGCCCCGCTACTGAAGCCCTCACCGGCTCCAGCTTCAGCGACAATACCAGCTGAAAAACCGCCGCATAGGCCGTAAGTAATACCTGATCGATCAGCTCGTTATCCAGCTTAATGGGATAAGGAGCCAAAGCATCGCCTTCACTGTAGTGATAGTCCACCCATTCTAAAGCTTCATTGCGTATGATCCGGTGTCCGTTAAAAACAATCTCCTCATTATAAATATTCAACTGGGGCAGGATATGCTGTAAGGGAAATGGCCCCAGACTCAGCATCAGCACCCGGTAACCGGCCTGTTCTATTTTGTCGATCCAGGCATCAGCATCCGCCCTACGGATAATCGCCGCGAAGGAAATATCCGCTGATCGAAAATGCTGGATATAAAAATTCTCCATGGCCGCGTCAGGCAGCAACTGGGCAAATTCAGCTGTGCCTATCTGTCCAACACCCGCCAGTTGCTTGTACATCACCGCTCTCCCCGCCAAATTCAGTGAAACCGGCAGTTTCGGGCTAAAGTGCTTGGGCAGTTCCGTAGTACCCGAAATGGCGATGTTTTTTTTCTCCAGGTGTAACTGTTTCTCTTTCACCTGTACCTGGCAGCCCTGCAGCGTAAATCCGCCGTCGTCCAGCAAGGTCACCGAGATACCAACCGCCTGGTTAATGGCATAATAAGATTCCAGCAGGTTCATGATTAACGAATAATAGTTGATTTAATGAACAATACCGTGATCACCTTCGCGTGAGTCTTTGTCCGACTGCTGAACAGCCATTTGAGTATCGGTATCTGAGAAAGCACCGGAATCCCGGAAGAATTATCATCAATTTCCGTACGCTCCAGGCCGCCCAAGACAATCGTATCCTCGCTGTGAACCCTTAAACTGGTTTCAAACTTACTTGTGGATTCCGGTGGAGGAGAACCATCCGTTGGAATCGCTGTAAAAGATGATGTATTAACACTGATGCCGAGCGTGACCTGATCATCTCCCGATACAATCGGCTTAATATTCACGACCAAATCTGCATTCACTTCCTGGAAAACATTGGTAAATATAGACTGCGCATTAGAAACGGAGGGAATGACATTCTGCGTTGTATTTTTATAGTAACGTTTATCACCCATAGTCAGTTTCGCGACATGACCATTTAAAGTCGCCATCTTGGGAACGGAATTGATGTCAATATTGTTCTTAGCTTCCAGGGCGCTCAGGGTCAGGTAAAAATTCGGCGTCACGTGCCCGAGGTTAAGCGAGGTTAGTTTGCCCATACTGCCTAGAAAATCGTTCAGCGGCTTGGAACCGAAGGTATAATTCAACCCGGACAAGACTGTGCCTCCGGTCTTGACACTGTCTGAGACACCAGCAGAGATTCCCGTAGATACCGTACGTGTCTTATGAACATCGATCATCATTACTTCGATCAGCACCACCGGAACCAGAACATCCAATTGTTTGATAAACGTTTCTACTTCGTTGATCTGCGCAGCGGAACCGGAAAGCATGATCGTATTCTGTTCCCGAAACTCTTTGATTTCCATCCCCCTTTTCCAATCCGCCGGTATCATTGATACTACCGTATCGATCGACCGGTTTTGCATATGAACGGCTTTAAAGGTCCTCAGTCCTTCCAGTTTGCGATCACCGATCAAATACACCCCTTTTTCCGGATGGAAGGTATAATCACTGCTCTTAAATAACAATTCTAAAAAGGTCTCATAATCGACATCACTGACGTGTATCGTGATCAAGCCCTTTATTTCTGAATAAAGCGAATAACTTTTTCCGGCTTCCTGAGAGGCCTGTTTCACCAGGTCGATGATCGGCGCATTGGTGGCATCTACTGAAATGAGTTTTCTTCCATTCTGCATGCGTACAAAAAGGCCATTGGCTCCGGGTACCGAAGGTCCCACAACTTTATATAACTTTCGTACACTGGTATTACGATCTCCGTTGACATAAAGCTCTTCATTTTCCCCGAGTGGCTGAAACAAATAGAAGTTGTCGTTCGTTCTGACCATTTTAATCTCGTTGCTATAAGCCAGTTTTTCCATAGCCGTTTCAAAAGGTGCATCGCGGATAAAGGAGGACACCTTTTTATTTTGCAGTGAAGCCGGTACGATGACGTTTTTAGCCGACACCTCGGTGATCTTCCTGGCTACTGCCGGCAAACTATCGTTATCCAGCTCCAGTGATAACAGATTACCGGACGCTGTATATTTGATATTAGGCACCCGGGGCAGATGCTTTACAGACAGATTTGGATCCCGATAGGGTGTAACATAGATAATGGACCCGACCACCGCAATATCCAGGCTGTATTTCTGCGCAAGCAATACCAGGATGTTTGCCGCCGTAGCGTCATTGAAAGTATCATAGACTGGCAAGGTCAATGCCGGGTCGGCGCTGATGTTCAGATTATTGGAACGAGATAATACGTTCAGGTATTCCCTGATCGAAACTCCGGTCACTAACAATTGGACCTTTTGATTCAATCCGGGAAGCTCTGTTTTCAGGTTATCCAGTTTTTGTTGAATAGCCTGGATCCGATCGGCCTGTTGTCCATAGGTCTTGATCCCACCACTGATAAAAAAAAATAAAAAAAAACAAGTAAAAGTCTTATACATACCCCTCCTAATAATTGAACAGCAGCGGATAAATCTCCTCTAAAGTGGTATCTCCCGCGCTGAATATATAAAATGCATTCTCCGCAAGGGTTTGTATCCCCCGATCCCGCAGCAACTCCCTGATTTGCGAGTTCCCGGCTTTAATCTCCCGCGCCAGTTCCAGATCAACCGGTATCACCTCGTATACCGCTTTTCTGCCCTTGTAACCCGTATAAAAACAATGTTCGCAGCCGCCCGCTACATAATGATGTCTCAACTCCAGAAAAGGCTTGAACTGCCCCGGGTAAAGGCGCTTGTCAAAATCTTTTTTAAGCTTGCAATTCGGACACAACAACCGGATCAATCGCTGCGCCGCAGCGGTATTCAGCGTATCCGCCACCTGGAACGGCGGAACCCCCATATCTGTCAACCTGGACACAATCCCCCAGGCGGAATTCGTATGAATCGTCGACAACACCAGGTGCCCGGTCAGGGCAGCCCGGATCGCCATGCCGGCAGTCTCCGGGTCGCGGATCTCTCCCACCATGATTACATCCGGGTCCTGCCGCAGGAAAGTCCGGAGTGCAGCTCCAAAAGTCAGCCCGATAGATTCCCGCAACTGTACCTGGTTTACTCCTTCCAGCGTATACTCCACCGGGTCCTCGATTGTCAGTATATTTCGCGTCTCTTTATTCAGTAGCTTTAACGTGGCATATAACGTCGTCGTTTTACCTGACCCGGTAGGCCCGCTGATCAGCAGCAAACCATTAGGTCTTTTGGCCCCTTGCAGGTAATGATTCAGATCCATTTCGGAGAAACCCAGGCTGGTCAGTTCGATCCCTGTCGCGTCATTATTGAGTAATCTCAACACTACTTTTTCGCCATAAAGCGTCGGTAATACCGAAACCCGTATATCAAACTGATACTGCTGATAGCTGAAATTGATCCTGCCATCTTGTGGGAGCCGTTTCTCCGCGATATCCAGTTCCGCCTTGATCTTTATTTTATTGATCAGCGCCGGGTAATCTTCACTGTTCAGCAGATGGCGTTCTACCATATTGCCATCGATCCTGATCCGGACGCGGCATTTTTTCTCATAGCGTTCAATATGAATATCACTGCTTTTCAGATTTTTAGCTTCCCTGATCAGGCTGACCAGAAAATCCTCCGCGTTTTGATTGACCGGCGTCAGCGGCGCTCCCCCTTTCGCTGACTCCTGGACATAATACTGGGACAGCAGCCTCGTTACCAGTTCTTCTGCAATGGGATATAATTCAATACGGCAGCCCAGCACGATCTCCAGTTCCCGCCGTAAGCCATCAGTGTCCACCTTTTCTCCGCAGTAAAGTTCCAGAAATCCAGGACCGGCATGTTTAGGCAGTACACGATAATGCCAGGCCTGTTGCCGCCCCAGCATATGCAGGTGGGCCGTAAGCAGCGTAATTTGCCCGCCTAAACCTGGATCCATGACATATAATAACGTAATAACCAGTAATCATCCATAACACCCAGGTGAAAATACCACCAGTCGGCCGCTAAAAGCAGCATCAACAATAAAGCCTGAAACCCGGCCAGCGGAATATACTTGTCTTTATTAAATCCAACAAAAACAGCATGGCAAACACCAGTGAATAGTAAACTGACCACGAAAAAAAATAAAAAGTTAAGCACCGATAAATAAAGGGCAAGGATCAGGAAAAAAAAGATATCGCCCCATCCCAGATATTGCTCGGTAATATTCACAAAACGAAGATGTTTCAGTAGCAAATACAAAATCAGCAGTGAGAGTATAACCGTCAAAACCCCCATATTCACGAGCAGCGACTCGCCCACGACAGCCAAACTTTGGCCGGAAAAATGCCGGACAGCAACAACTGCCACAAACAGCAAGGAAAAAATGATCCAGGATACTCCGCGATAGCGCATATCCTGCAAGTACACGACCGCCAGCAACAACAACATTAACAATCGAAAAAACAGCAGCACCTTAATCTTTTGTTATTTCCCTGACCGTATTGTTCTCATCGATCTCCCAAGTATTGAAAGTACCGTTGCCGTTAAAGTCAACCACCGACGTTGCACGCGCGATAAAACCGGTATTGGTCGCGCTGGTGATCTCTATGCGGTAGTTCGCATGAGCGTTCTTATCATCTGTGACCAGCTTTTCCTGAACATAACCTAAATCGTCAAAATTATTGGAATACCTGGAGAACTCATAATAATAACTCTTCTCCAGCGTCTGGAGATGTTCCAGCTGCTGTTTGGCCTCCTGCGCTTTTGCACGGGTAACGACCGGCAATAAATACGGCAGCGCCAAAAAGGTAAGTATCCCCGCGATGATCATGACGATCAGTACTTCAGAAAGGGTAACAGCTTTTAGACGGGTATCTGGCCTGAACTTTAATCGCTTCACGGTTTAGGATATTATATACTTATATTACCTGCAAAAATAATAAATTGTATCAGATCAACAAATCCGGTAATATTATTTATGCAAATCAAATCTTCATTCCATCACCTTTTCCGTAATTAACGGTATAAGGTGATGACACCACGCATATGTCCTCAATATATTGCAAATCATACGTTATTGAAACATATGAAAAAGAATACCCGGGACTACAGCTATCGGAACGATAACCGCAACACTATCCACGACAATTCCAAGATCTTATTTATATTATTTTTATATTAATCAACAAAATCGTTTTGTATAGGAATTGATCGGATTTAACCATAAACCAATGTCGCTGGGATACCTGTTCATTATTTTCCTAAAATAACTTTGCTTCGGTATTGCGGCGGCGGATATCTTCATCGGTAGTCAATATAAAATGTGTTTTCATGTTTTGTTCAGCCATCTCCTGTACTTCTTCAATCGTATCACGTAAAGCCTGTTCATAGTCTGAAAATGCTATCGCGTAATCACTATGCTTCGCCAATGCATCCGCCAACGCTGCCGCACCCTGCATCGCTAATGATCCACCCTGACCTGCCGCCGGCGACAGGCAATATGCTGCATCACCGATCAATACGACACGACCTTTTGACCATGACGGCATTTTGATCTGGCAGAATTGATCAAAATAGAAATCCGCCTGGCTAACCTCCGCCAGTAATTCAGGAACGCGCCAGGCCTCATCGGCAAATTGTTTAGCAATGATTTGTCGCTGCGCCGCCATATCCCGGTAATCATAAGCAATCTCCTCAGCCAGAAACATAAATATAATATCCGTTTTGCCATTATAGGCATTTAGCATCACCGACTTATACGGTACGCTGAAAGTCTGCATGGTACGCTGAAGCACCAGCGTTTTAGATACAATGCTGATCGAAAAATAAGCGCCCAGGAAATGCGCATAATCTTTCTCCGGCCCGAACCACAGTTTACGTGTACCCGAATGCGCCCCATCAGCGCCGATCACCAGATCAAAGCCCCTCGGCTCACCCTGTTTGAAAAACACTTTGATACCATCCGCCTGTTCTACCAACCTGCTGATACTATTGCTAAATAAGAACTCGACATTACCTAACTCAGCCATCAGGACGCTCACGAACTTATCTCGCTCGAGTTCCAGCTCATCAGATCGACTTGGAATAGCCATCATACCTTCGGTAATATCCGCCGCGTTTTTATACTCGATGCGATCAACACCCAAATGATGCGCTTGGAGTTTTTCATATAAACCCATCCGTTTAGCAATGCTTACGGTTTCCTCATTCAGATCTACCGCCGCACCATTGGTGCGCGGCGTGGTTGCCAATTCGACCACCGTTACCTGGTACCCGACATGCTGCAGCCACCACGCGGCAGTGAGCCCGGCAATACTTGCGCCGCTAATTAATACTTGCTGATTTTTCATAAGTCAAAGGTCCACCTCGAGAAGCTGGAGAAATAGAAAAAACGCGACATTTACTTTTTAGAAGCGCGCACCTTTTTGGCAAATGCACCGGCGGTCGTGCCACTGTAGCGTTTAAACTCCCGGTTCAGATGGGATTGATCGGCGTAACCCAATTCATGAGCTAAGCTTCCTATCAATGTTTCAGGTTGCGCCCATAAGCGGTCCCGAACCTGTTCAAACCGTATTAAAGCGGCCACGTCCTTGACTGTATACCCTGAAGAAGCCTTAAACTTGCGCTCCAATGTCCGCACCGTAGCGTGCGCAGCCTCGGCCACCGCATGCACCGGCAGCGAACCCTTGGCGTCTAACAAGGCTTTGCCTGCTTTATGAAGTTCAGGTGATAACACCGGGGTTTCGAACCAATCACGCAGAACAACCAACGCTAACTCCACCTTATCCTGCGCCAATAAATCAGCCAAAGCCGGTTGCAATGAGGCAATCGGATGCCTCAAAGGCTGTACCGCAGCCTGGTCTGGTGTCACCCCCAGCAATTCGTTCAATGCCCAGGGCAAACACTTGACACCGATAATTTCGACCCGGCCTTTGCCTTCAAAAAAAATCGGCCCGGCTAATAAACTTACCAGAAAGGGAGATGCAGATACATCGTCGTGTCGCAAATTGCCAAAGAAAAAGATCAGCTCGGCATGACCATCGGGCAAAACCTCAAAGCCGGGGTTTTCCGTCGCAAAGTCCATTCCCCGATACCAAAACCCGCGGATGCTATTTTGTAAGGCTTCAGGAACCTCCAGTTCAACATGCTGCATGGCTAAAGATAAGAAACCTTGTAAAAAATTGACAACTTAAATTAATGATTTGGGGTGCAGCCAGGCATGATCACGGTTCTTTCCTCCCAACGATCATGTGGCGAACCTGCAGCGTCGGACTAACAAGATAAAATCCCCGAAAATGATGACATCAATTTGCTTTTGAGCACAAATGCAGCTTTACAGCTAACAGCAGCCTAAAATAGACTCACCAATATTGGGGACATACATGATTTATCCTACTAAAAATATTTTTAGTCCTAACTGCCCCTCCCTGTCACAATTTACTTTTGCCTCTAGAATTGAAAATTACTATTTAAGAAAAAAGCAAGACACTCATTTATAAAAATTTAACACTAAATTTATATGAAGAATTTTTTCAAATATTCAGCCATAGCAGTGATTTCTGTTATCGTATTAATCATTGCGGGTGTATCCTATATTGTGCTGGCTTTACCGAATGTAGGCCAGCCGGAAACCATTACCGTCGCTCTTACACCGCAAAGGATCGAGCGGGGCAAATACCTTGCTAATCATGTGGCCGCCTGCATGGATTGTCATTCCAGTCGCGATTGGAGCAAATTCGGAGGGCCGATAACTGAAAACGGAACCGGCGTTGGTGGTGAACAGTTTGACGCCAAGGTGGGTTTTCCCGGCCACGTTTATGTACCGAACATTACCCCTTATAATTTACACAGCTGGACTGATGGAGAGCTGTTTCGGGCAATTACATCAGGTGTAAAAAAGGATGGATCAGCGATATTCCCCATCATGCCTTGGGAAGCTTATTCAAAAATGAGCAGAGAAGATGTTTACTCCATTATTGCGTATGTACGTACACTGAAATCTCAAAAAACTGATTTTCCAAAACGGAAGCTGGATTTTCCTTTAAATATCTTAGTCCATACCATGCCTGCAAAGGCTGCATTGGGTCAGTTGCCCTCCGAACGCGACACGATAAAATATGGCGCTTACCTGGTATCAATTGCCGCCTGTAAGGATTGCCACAGCCAGGCTGATAAAGGTAAACTGATTGAGGAAATGGCGTTTGCCGGTGGTCATGCTTATGTAACGCCGAGCGGAGGCACAGTTAGAACTGCGAATATTACGCCCGATAAAACAACGGGGATCGGCAGCTGGACTAAAGCGCAATTCGTTAGCCGTTTTAAAATATATGCTGACAGCAGCAATAAACCAGCTGCGGTAAAACCCGGGGAGTTTCAAACCATCATGCCCTGGTACAAATATGGCACTATGAAAACCAGCGATCTTGAAGCTATTTACGCCTACCTCAGAACGGTGAAACCGGTAAAGTATCAATCTGTCCGTTTCGAGCCGAATGCAGCAGCTAAATAATCATTAATCCATTTGCTAAACTAAGTTTCGGCAATTAATTCGGTGCACATACAGTTAAAACCCAGCCACCGCTAGACAGGGAATAAGAAATGGCAATAGCAACAGTCGGAAGATACGGCAAAGTTTATTGCTCACCTTAAAAGTGATCTCTTTAACCTGTGAATTGACCGCTTTTAACCCGCGGCGAAATCAGGCTTGGCAAACTCAAAACAGCAAAGTAAACACTTACAAGTTTCTCTCATTGCATAGTCACGCGCGGCGCCAGGCACATGCTTGACTATGCAACTTTCCAACTATTCAGGCATTATGATCCCAAAAACTCGAATTACGATTTTTGATAGCAATCCACATGTATGTAATGATATCATCAAGGTGTTAAAGGAAGACCCCAATATGGAAGTTGCAGCGACGTTTACCACTATGGTACATTGTGTTGAAGCCGTGGTCGGCTCCCAGCCGCATGTGGTATTAGTTGATATTACAAGAATGGAAGATACAAATAGCATACGACTGCTCCATCAGCAATTTCCTCATGTGCACATATTGATTTACACCAAACTGGAGGACGATGAGATCATATATGCTTGTATCCTTGCAGGCGTCGGAGGTTACCTTTTAACTAATACCATCCTGCACTCCCTGGTAAAATCAATTCACGAAATGAAAGTCGGCGGGCGCCCTATGAGTCCACAAATCGCCAGACGAGTTTTTTCAATGCTACAACGAGGCTCACATTTAAAAAAACAACCCTCAGCGAAATATAGTAATCTTACCGCACGGGAAAAAGAAATTCTCAACTATTTGACAGAAGGCTTAAGCCATAAAATGATCGGCTTTAAGCTTAATATAGCATATTCTACCGTCAGAAGTCATATCAAAAACATATGTAAAAAAGTGGAAGTAAAATCGCTGACAGAGCTTGTTGGAAAGGCATTGCGGGAAAATATTGTGCTTGGGCCAAATGCGATCTAAGAGCTCAAGTATGCTAGCGTCTTTTAATAGGAAATCAACAAGCGGTCACGCTGATTACATCAATCTTACCGATAAGACAGCACACGACATCCATAAATATCCTGCTGCATGGTTGATTTTTTAGAGGATCAAGTATGAAAATAATCATCTTAATCACGTTTTAATTTCAGATAAACAACGATATGATCAGGAAAATCGGTCGACAGATATTAGTATTTCAACCGACATTCGTCAGCTATAGAAAATTAAGCGATAAGGCATCTATGTTAAAGTTAGCTGGCAGACATCATGCCGTGGCAAATCTCTTCTATAAGCTTCATTTAAATGGTTTTCCAGCACTGCTCAGCTGGCTGTTCATTCATTTGACTCCCTCTTAAACTATAACAATAAGATTAAAACCTTCTATGGTTGGATCATCGCCTGCCTGACCGGGGATCAGGCTTTGAGAATAATCTTCCGGCAAGACAAAAGAAAAAATCCTGCCCCGCGATAGCAAACATAATCCATAATACCTCGAAACACCTGTATTTATTAAAAATCACTTAAAAACATGAAAAATCACATCAATTACGCGCAGCTTTATTTAAGAATCGCGCTTGGGCTTGGCTTCATTTACCCCGTGCTCGACCGCATCGGTTGGCTAGGCGTTGCAGGACAACACAATGTAAGTTGGGGCAACTTTGATAGTTTCCTCACCTATACTCATCTTATGCTACCGTTTTTGAGCAAATCTCTTTCCGACATCATGGGTTTGCTGGCTACAATCGCGGAAGCAACATTCGGCATCTTACTGTTGATTGGCTTTAAAACAAGACTTGTGGCCAAAGGTAGCTTTGCACTTACATTGATATTCGCATTGTGCATGTTTACCTTTTTTGGGAGTAAGTCGCCTTTTAATTATTCTGTTTTTGCTGACAGCGCGGGTGCTTTATTATTATCAGCGCTTCCGGGTTACCGATATAGCCTTGATTTCTTACAATCCGGGGAGAGCAAAAAGATATTTTAGTGTTTGACGCTCCATAACGGAGTTTACTGTACGTGTTGTTGTTTTGTTTGAAGCCATTGAAGTTCTGAAGGGGACGACAATGGCATTTCAATGACTATTTAACGCCACCAACAGCCACCTTTAGAACACCATTTTCATCTTGCAATATCCCCATTTTTGACGATAGGTTTTGAGTTTCTATTAGCGGTAATTTGCACTGGAGATTGATAAAATTTAGTATCGCTAATTGAGGCTTATGAAATACAATTTTGAATATTCGAATACAAGAACTGTTCCGTTCCCTTGACTACTACTTCTTCTTTATGTTGGGTAAACACTATTCCGCATAAAATTTAGGGTTCTCTATTTATACGGAAAAATTTAAGATGCTAAAATCCAGGCAAACCGAACAAACCTATAGGACTTTTAAAGTCGATCCAAAAAAACAATTCTTATGAAAAAACTAAAGTCGTCGGCTTCCGGCCATACTCACTACTACATTATCATCAGCATGCTATTTTTACTATGTCATTCAAATATTATGGGACAAGTCCGTTATGGTGACAACAAAGTCGCTGGCCATTACCTGAAAACCCGCGGCCTCAAATTATATTATGAAAGTTACGGTCATGGCGAACCTTTACTGTTATTGCACATCAATGGAGGAAGTATGAAATTATTCTCCAATCAAATCCCATATTTCGCCAAACACTATCGGGTTATAGCCGTGGACAGCCGTGCGCATGGCCGCACAGTAGACACGCGGGACTCCTTGACTTTCGAAATGATGGCAGACGATTTTAATGCGCTGTTGGACAGTCTGCATTTAAAAAAGTGCAATGTTGTAGGCTGGAGCGACGGGGGCATAACAGGCATTGTCCTTGCGATGAGACATCCTGACAAGGTAAAAAAACTGGTAGTTTCCGGACCGAACCTATGGCCGGATACGACCGCATTGGTGCCATTTGTCTACCATTACCTAATAAGAACCGCTGATAGCCTGAAAAAACTTCCGGCAACTGTTGAAAACAAAAACCAACTAAAGGTTGTCGAACTTGATCTTCGTGAGCCTCATATATCTCTCCGGCAATTGCAGGGTATTACATGTCCAACATTGGTGATTGGCGGCGATCATGACGGAATTCCGATCCAACACCTGCTTCAGATATACCAACACATTCCGCAATCCTATTTATGGATTGTACCTAATTCGAGCCACTTTGTTGCTACTTGGAAAAAAGAACAATTCAATGCACGTTTGACTGAGTTTTTTAATCAACCCTACCGGAAAATTGAGGGAATGAATATTCTTCAATAGCGCTGGGTTAATAGATAGTTAGCGTGTGAAAGCTTTTATTAGTGATCACTCGGAAAATTTTAAAATGGAATAAATTGATCTCCGTACTGCCCCCATGACTATTTAAAATAAGAAAATACACTACTCTACATGATTATACGAACATTAAAAAACAAAAACAAATGAGCGAGCTATCTATTAAAATTAAATCAGACCCCATTTTTAATGCTATTTATGAAGCTTTTCGCACTGAATTTCCGCAATTCGTCTATGGAAGCAACGAAGATGTTTTGGCTTTCAAAGAAAAAGAAGTAATGATTGGCAGAATATTTTTTCTGAAGGATACAGGTAATACCGTTCGTTTTGCGCAGCTTTTCATCGGCCGCAAAAACGATGAAGAAAAGTTCGGCCATTTTTTTGAAAATAAACTAAAGACCCAGCTGAACGCCAAGGCTGCTAACATTGAGGCAAAAGTAGCTATTCTGCTGACCACGCTTGCCATCAAGAGTTATGACCTGGACGACGAAACCTTGAAAACATACGTTCAGCAAAGCACTGAAAACTAAATAATCAAACCGTTCAGTTTAAACCCGGATCGAACCTTATTTAAATAAATATCTCACATAACAAATGTGCCGGCTGTTCAAACCGGCTTTTAATCAGCTCATGAAAAAAACAGTTTTAGTAACAGGCGCATCGTCCGGACTTGGCCGTGCTATGGCTATAGCCCTTCAAGTACAGGGCCATACCGTCTATGGAACGAGCCGCGATGTCAACAAGATTGCACATTCCAATTTTAGACCATTAGAGATGGATGTCACCGATGAGGCCTCGGTAAACGCCGCTATCAAAAAGGTAACCGATACGGAAGGCCATATCGATGTACTGATCAATAACGCGGGGAACGGTATAGCCGCCCCTCTTTATTCTGTACCTGTAGAGTTGGCGAAGAGGCAGTTCGAAACCAATTTTTTTGGCCTGTTAAGGGTCAGCAGTGCCGTATTGCCGGGTATGATAGAGCGAGGTCAAGGCCTGGTGATCAATGTTGGCTCACTGGCCGGCCTGTTCGGCATACCCTACCAGGGTTTGTACAGCGCCTCGAAATTCGCAGTAGAAGGTTATTCTGAAAGCCTCCGAATGGAGCTCCAGAATACTGGAGTCAGGGTGAGCGTACTTAATCCCGGCGATTTCAAAACTGACTTTACCGGAAATCGCGAGAAAGCGCTGTTCCCGCTTAACAATGACAAGCTTCGTAACGAATTTATGGCTGCTGTGCAGGCAATGGAAAAAGATGAAAGTGTTGGTGCTGACCCAACCCGCCTGGCCGCCAAAGTTTGTCAGATCGTAGGCGAATCAAAACCCAAACATAATTATCTTATAGGCGCGATCGGACAAACGATAGTGCCTACACTGAAGGCAATTTTGCCAGGAGGATTATTTGTGAAATTGATGAACGACCATTACGGGATTAAATAATCAGTTTATCATTTCTTAAATAATAAAGAGGGTATTTGATGCTACCCTCTTTATCGCTTTGAATTATAGTATGGATTTAACGACTCCACCATCGACACGAAGTGCGGCGCCATTGGTGGATGAAGCTAGGGGACTTGAAATATAAGTCACCATATTTGCGATCTCTTTCACATCTGAAAATCGTTGTAAGAGTGATGTTGGACGCATTTCTTTAAAAAACTCTTTTTCTGATTGTTCGACGCTTATCCCTTTGGACGCTGCTAAATCTTTGATGAAATCAAACACACCTTCAGAAAGCGTTGGCCCAGGCATAATCGTGTTTACTGTAACACCTGTATTTCTGGTCAATTCAGCCAAACCACGGCTTACCGCATGCATAGCCGTTTTGGTTGTTCCATAGTGGATCATTTCATCAGGCGTGTTCACAGCAGATTCGCTGCTGATGAAAATAATACGTCCCCAATTTTTGGCCAGCATTTTTGGAAAGATATGACGTGATAACCTGACGCCGCTCAGCACATTTACCTCAAAAAACCTCAGCCACTCCGCATCGATAATATCGGTAAAGGTCTTAGGTTCAAAAATGCCCACATTATTTATAAGAATATCAATCTCCGGTAGCTGAGACAATAGTTGATCCACCTCATTGATCTCTGAAAAACTGGCTGCTACGCCAGATACTTCGGCACCGGCTACGTCCTGCTTCAACCTTTCAACCGCCTTTATTACATCATCATCTTTTCTTCCGTTAATGATAACAATGGCCCCTTCTACCAGTAACTGTTTTGCAATCGCAAAACCGATCCCTTTTGTTGAGCCGCTTACAAAAGCGACTTTTCCTTTTATTTGTAAGTCCATTTTTTATAGTTATTAATGTTTATTGAAGCTTTTCTTACCGAAAAAATAATTATCCAAACTGAATGTGCCGGCTCCTATAATGGCGAAAACCACGAATAACAGCAGGTATACAAAAGCGGTTTCTCCTTCTCCTGACGTGATATAATGCATGGCCGGGATATTCAGGACAACACCTTTATGTGCTACAATTGTGGCAACCAGCATCGTGCATGAGATAGCGGAAGCAGCATACCTGGTGAACAGACCGGATATCATGCAAAGCCCGCCAAAAAACTGTATGATTTTTGTCAGCACAATGCTGACAAAGGGAAATGGAATGTTAAAATGCGTTCCCCAGAAAACGGAAAACTCACGCATTCCATGCAGGTCCCATAAAATGGACCCATGGTACAAAAAGGTTAAGCCGATGGCGATACGTATCGGCGCTAGAAGGTCTCTATTACCGGATGATCTGTCCGTTAAAGGCGCTTGAAATGAATCTGTCATAATTATATAGTTCTTAGTTTCTAAACAGATCCAAAGATGAGCTTAGCGCGGAACTATAACCTTGCAGATACGATACATAAACTTGTAGAAGTGTTATAGATGATTTTTATCTCTCTATCAAATCAAGGTCATGTTCTTTCCTGAAGAAAGACGGATTTACTTTTTTCTTTTGCTTGAAATAATTAGACAGGTGACTTTCATCTGTAAACCCAAATTCATGCGCTATTTCTTTGAGTGTGGAATGATTGGATTGTAAACGTTTTTCTATTAACTGCAGCCTGTAGCTATGCACATACTCCCGGTAACTGATCGAGAAATTACGTTTGAAATAAATACTGAAATAGCTGTTGGAAATATCAAAATGGTCGGCAATGTTTTTTCTATGTATTTTCTCGGGATAATAGATATTCTGATGGATAAATGAGAGCAAGGCTTCCCGATTAGGCTGTCCTTTACCGATATGTACGCCCAATCTGGCGATTTCCTCCTTGATCATTCCAAGGATCGTAAGTACCTGGTAAAAAATAATAGTAGAAGTTGACAGATCAGTTTTACAGTTATAAGCCAAAATATTTTCTACCGTATTTTTCAATATCATTCTGCAGGGATCATCCAGATTTAGTTTCATTTCCTTGAGCAATTTGTGTCTCATGAGATCTTCAGGACGTATAGCCAGCAATTCTTCCGTTGTCAAATGCTTTTTATCCGAAAAATAGTCATCCGTAAATCTGATTGTAGCAAAACGTGTAGGTTCGACGATCTCAAAGAAATGTTCGTCCTCGGGACTCAATACAAAAAGATCCCCGGGGTTATAAGGATGACTGATATGATTAATCAGGTGGTTGCCATTACCCCTGAAGATGTAAATGATCTCAAAAAAATTGTGACTGTGTACAGGAGTAAGCGTGGAGATTTCTTCGAAATCCTCAACCATTAGCGTCTTAAATTGCTTAACGATTTTCATATTATGTAATTACAATTTTTTGATACAATACTACAAGATTCCAGTTAACGAATGTGTTGACCTTTGGTAAAAAAATAAATCATTTATGGAATTACAAGAGCTGTTGAAGTGGCGTTATGCTACAAAAGCAATGAATGGCCAAAAGGTCGATAAAGAGAAGGTAGAACGAATCCTGGAAGCAATAAGATTTGCGCCCTCATCTAATGGTGTACAGCCATATGAGCTGATCGTAGTCACTAATCCCGAATTAAGAGCCAAGCTGAGACCGGTATGCAACAATCAGAGTGTTGTAACCGATTCTTCACATCTGGTCGTGTTTGCCGCCTGGGAGAATATCACGGAAGAACACATTAACAATGTTCTTAACGATGTCCTTGACGAGCGGGGTAACTATCCTGGTGTTGATGACTTCCGCGCGTATCTACTGCAAACCTATCGATCTCAATCCACTGATCAGAACTTTATCCATGCAGCACGCCAGGCTTACATTGGCCTGGGATTCGGTCTGCTCGCGGGAGCGAACGAAGGCGTTGATACGACCCCAATGGAGGGCTTTGATCCTGCCGCGGTGGATGAGGTGCTCGGGCTTCGCGAGAAGGGGTTAAAAAGTGTTCTGATGATGGCGATCGGTTATAGGGATGTGGAAAAGGATTGGTTGGTGAACATGAAAAAAGTTAGAAGGCCTAATGCTTCATTTATAACTGAACTTTATTAAAGGTTAAATTAAAACAAAAAAGCGAAGGCCCCTCTGAAATCCTTCGCTTTTTTGTTTTCTATCTGTTTTTCCAAAGACCGCCTAAAATTAATGGCGGCTTCAGCTTTCATTAGCGCGATGATTGCGCACGTTTAATACTTATTGGTTGTAGCTTCCAATAGGTTAAAGACCTCCAAAGCCACTCAACCGGTCCCATACGGAAATAGATGAGCCAGATCGAGCTAAATATTAAATTAAAACACCAAACGATCGCCACGATATAATACCATTCGAAAAACTCCAGCTTCCCGTAGAGTTTTAAGGGCCCCCATGAAAAAATCCAACCACAGATCAGACTTGTCAGGATATAATTACTTAAGGCCATTCGTCCGACATCTGCAAATGGTTGAAAGAATTTTTTCAGGAAATTCACTCTTATGAGCAATAACATCAATGAGAGATTTGCTAAGGTTCCGGCAGCTAATTGTGTACAATAAGGAATCCACAGCCATTTTGAAAAAATGACCGCAGAAAATTGTGACTGTTGTAGTTGCCACAAACCAAATCCTGTTATTATAAAGGCGGTAGCATACCCGATCAGCATAACCGTGACATACGTTGACACCGGCATTTGATTATTTAAAAATCCACTTTTATATAACCCCATTCCAAAAATCATTGCTCCGAGATACGAAATGAATAACCCATTTCCCTTAAGCATTAAAAATCCTATTTCATTATTATAACGATCATGACGGCCTTCCCAATAACTAAGCCTGCCCGCTCGTATCTGTTGCTGTAAACCTGAAACCGCGGCTTGCTCTTCTTTGGCAGCGTCATTTATAAGCGCTGATTGTTCTTTTGTAGCATGTATTCCAGCCTGCTGAGCAACCTGTAATGCCGTAGCTGCTTTCAATGTATCTCTGACCCCAAAAGCATTCATAATGCCGATCGTTCCAAGGAGAACCCATAATGCTATACCGATTATAAACAGGTAACGCGCGGTTAGCCGCCGTAAGAAGAAAAGAACGATCATCGCTAAAAGCGCATAATCGACCAAAATATCACCGGGAAATAAAAAAAAACCATGACATAATCCTATAGCTAACAGCCACAAATTACGGCGATAAAAAATGCTGGCGGCACGTCCTGCCCTGCCGGTCGTTTCATAACGATCGGTGAGCATGATTACCCCCGCACCAAAAAGAATCGAAAATAAGCTTCGCATTTTCCCTTCGGCAAAAAGCCAGGTAATCCAAAGTATAAATTTATCAAGCGATGCATGCCAGCCGGTAAATGCCGGCTTCGCCATGCCAACGGGAACGTCGAATAAAAGCGTAGGAGATGCAAATTCATAAATATTAACGAGCAGGATTCCCAACAGAGCTATGCCACGAAGCGCATCGAGAGCGATTATACGATTGTTCGGATCCATGGGGCCATCCGGCGTCAGTACGCCTGTATCCAAAGTAGAATTGTTTTTTAAAGGATTGTGAGCACCACTAACTTCAAGTGGACTTTTTTTGTTAAGATTCATGTTTTTTTGTTTGCTGGATTGGTTGATTCTTTACAGGAAAATATCCATGCCACCGGGCAAAGTGGAGATTGAAGCCACTATGGTACAGTAGATTTGCCTGGACATGCCGGGGCAGTTTACCCTCCACTGAACTTTTATGTGATAACCACAAAAACCGCTTGTTAAGCGGTTTTTGCATATTGATATATTTGGATACAATAAAAGGGCATATCCTGTGATTATCACTTTTCTCACAGGGCTAAGCCGCAAAAAGATTGATAAGCAACACAACTGCTTATCTAAATTTGTATATGAAGCCACGTTGTACTTACTTTTTTAAAGAGGCCATATTTATCACAAAGCGATATTTGACGTCACCTTTCAGCAGACGCTCATAGGCTTCGTTTATTTGCTGAATATCGATGATCTCGATATCCGAAACGATATTATGCTGTCCACAGAAGTCAAGCATTTCCTGGGTCTCTGCAATACCGCCGATCATTGAGCCTGCGAAACTTTTACGGCCAGGAATCAGGCTAAAGGCAGATACAGGTAAAAGTTCGGCGGGTGCTCGCACCAAAGCGAGCGATCCATCCACTCGCAGCAGGCCCAGGTAAGCGTTGATGTCATGTTCCGCAGATACGGCGTCAAGAATAAAATGCAGTTTTCCCTGGTATGCAGCCATTTGTGCCTCATCAGTCGATAATACCACTTTATCTGCTCCCAGGCGTGCCGCTTCCACGAATTTACCTTCTGAGGTTGTAAATGCAATAACAGTCGCACCCATAGCCTTAGCGATTTTGATCGCCATGTGACCCAGGCCGCCGATCCCCACTACACCCACTTTCTTGCCGGGGCCTACTTTCCAGTGCTGCAACGGCGAATAGGTAGTAATACCAGCACATAGTAGAGGCGCGACCGCTGCAAGATCAAGGTTCTCAGGAATTCTCAGCACATACCTTTCGTCCACCACAATGCGCTCAGCGTAACCGCCTAATGTATGGGTGTTCAAATGTTCATCAGGCGAGTTATAGGTCCAGGTCATGCCGGGCTCACAATATTGCTCCAGTCCCTCTTTACAGTAGTCACATTCATGACAGGAGTCTACGATACATCCCACGCCAACCGTATCGCCGACCCGTAAGTTTTTAACCTGATCGCCTATCTTAACGATCTTTCCTACAATTTCATGTCCCGGTACGCAGGGATAAATGGTGTTACCCCATTCCCCGCGTGCAGTGTGCAGGTCGGAATGACAAACCCCGCAATACAGGATCTCGATCTCCACGTCATGCGCCGTAGGTTTTCGGCGGTCGATCCGAAGCGGAGCTAAAGATGCTTCGGCAGCCTCGGTACCAAAAGCCTTAATTTGAATTGTTTCCATGGTTTTGATTAGAAAATTTATGATTTGATTATTGTAATAAATCCAATTGCTATGATTTCACGATCAGCTCGGTTAGCTTACTCAGTCTAGCCTGATGTTCCTCCGCGAGACTGGCGTACTCTAATTCATATAAGTGTCCCTTCACGATAGGTACAAAATACGGGTGCACCCAGCTATTGTTTCTTTCAGGCGGAGGTGATCACCCCAGATGTACTTAAAGTCCGCTTTTCAAGCGCACCATTGAAAATCATTGTTTTCATCTCTTTATATTTTATTGATCATATTATTGCCAACCGCCGCCAAGCGCGTGATACAGGCTGATCACAGCTTGCCATTGCTCCAACTCGTCATTAATATTATCCAACTGCGCGGACAATAGGCTCTGTTCTGATGTAAGCACGTCCGTATAATTCGTTGCCGGACTGTATTTGAGCAGGGTCTGATTAAAATCAACTGACTTTTCCAATGCCGCAATCTGTAACCGCCGGTTGGTTTTACGG
>NZ_JBCECK010000004.1:15004-22677 GCF_039207105.1 Mucilaginibacter sp. | reverse complement strand
CCTCCACCGTTTGATAAGCGAAAAGCGCATCGGAAACCTCCTGCCCCGCAACCAGCAATGACTGCTGAAAGCTATTCAACGCTACCTGTTGTTGCGCTTTGGCAGTTCTGAGTCTCGCTTTGTTTATACCCTTATTATAAATAGGCTGCAAAATTCCGGCAGTAACATTGCCGAATAAACCCAGGTTCCTGGTAAACCAGTCACCAACGCTGAAGCTGCTGAACCCGCCGGCGGCTGTAAGGGTTAAAGAAGGATAGAAATAGCTGCGGGCGATATTTGTCTGTTCAAACGCGACCCTGAACGCCAGCTCAGCCTCCTGTACATCGGGCCGGTTAGCCAGCAATTGTGCCGGGACGCCGGTATTCAAACCAACCGGCATTTGTTGTAAACGAAGTGCATTACGGTTGATGGGCCCCGGTGCTTTACCGAGCAGTACGCACAGGGCGTTTTCTGTTTTCCTGATTTGCCTAGTGATGCCGGGAATCGCCACTTCCGTGGCATAATAATTGGCTTGGCTCTGTACCACCGCGGCGCCGTTTACAACGTTGGATGCCTGTAAGGCCTTGACGGTGTTAACGTCTTCCTGACGGTTAGCCGCGGTCCTCTTCAGGATATCCAATTGTTCATCAAGCGCGGCCAGTAGATAATAGTCACTGGCGATCGCTGCTACCAGTTCACTCTGCACCGCCTGTTTTACCGCCTGTTGCTGCAGCAGCGAAGCAAATGCAGCGCGCTTCGCGCTGCTGAGTTTACCCCAGATATCCATTTCCCAGGATGCACTTAATCCTATGGCATATTGCCTGGTATCTTTTACAAATCCAAAAGCCTGAGGATATGCCAGCCTTTCCTGGGTAACGGATGCGTTACCGCTTAACGATGGTAGAAAAGCACTTTTGCTGCTCTGAAATTCCGCTCTGGCCGCATTGATCCGTTCCAAAGCAGATTTCAGATCAAGGTTGTTAGCCAGCCCTTCCCTGATCAGGTTTTGTAAAGCCGGGTCCTGAAAATAGGTATCCCAATGCACAAGGGCAATATTATTGGCCGTATCTGTCCCGGATTGTTCCCGGTAAAGTCCCTCCTGATTTACTGCCGGACGATGGTAAGGACTGGTGACCCGGCAGGAGGATATGATGATTAATGCCGGGATTACCCAGCTGTATTTTATTTTCATGTTAATTATGCTTGATTGGTTCGCCGTTGTGATTTTCTACTGACACTTCATGGTGCTGATCTTCATCATGCACCGGCGCTCCGCTGATACGCTCCTGTAGTACCTGAAACAATACAAAAAGTGAGGGAATAACGAAAATCCCGAATACTGTTCCAATCAGCATTCCGCCGATAGCCCCTGTACCTATTGAACGGTTACTGACCGCTCCGGCACCACTGGCAAACATGAGCGGCATCAGGCCAAAAATGAAAGCGAACGATGTCATCAGGATCGGACGAAGGCGCGCAGTAGCACCGTTTACGGCAGCCCGAATAATGTCTTCACCGCTTTTACGGTGAAAAAGCGCAAACTCTACGATCAGGATACCGTTTTTGGCCAGCAACCCGATGAGCATCACCAGGCTGATTTGTAAAAATATGTTGTTATCAACACCAAATAACCTGGCAAATAGAAATGCACCTGCCAATCCGATCGGCAGCGATAGCAGAACTGCAAAGGGTAAAATATAACTTTCATACTGCGCGCTAAGCAGGAAATAAACAAATACCAGGCAAAGCAGGAAGATCATCAGCGTCTGGCTGCCACTGGATAGTTCCTCTTTAGTTAAGCCTGAATATTCATGGGTTACATTTTTTGGTAAGGTCTGAGCGGCTACCTCCTGGATTGCCCGGATAGCATCGCCGGAGCTATAACCCGGCTTGGGCACACCGGTAATGCCGGCTGACGTGAACATGTTGAACCGGTTACGGAATTCCGAACCATATACTCTGCGCAATGTTACAAACTCTGAAATGGGTGCCATCGTTCCTGCTGCATTCCTGACCATGATCTGGTGAATGCTTTCCGGCGTTGCACGATATTGGGATTCCGCCTGCACCATAACCCGGTATTGCTTACCGAAACGGTTAAAATCGGACGCGTAAATACCACCGAAATACCCCTGCATAGTGGTCAGCACTTTGTTGACATCAATTCCTGCCTCTTCACACTTGGCCACATTAACATCAAGTTCATATTGTGGAAAGCTGTTATTGAACGAAGTAGTGGCGTACAGAATCTCAGGACGTTGATTGAGGGCGCCCAGGAATTTGTATACGGAACCGCCGAATTGATTCAGGTCACCCGAAGTTCGGTCCTGGAGTGCGAACTCAAAACCATTTGTATTACCAAAACCGAGTAAAGTAGGCGCCGCGAAAAAGATAATCTGCGCGCCTTTAATGTTAACCGTACGGCCAAAAAGCTGGCCCACCACGCTATTGATATCCTGACCTTTATTGGCCCGCTTCGCCCAGGGCTTCAGGCGGATGAACAACGCAGCGTACGACGGTCCGGTCCCACTGATCAAGTCCTGTCCGGCGAGTCTGTCGCAACTTTCTACCTCAGGAATTGACCTGACGATGCTGTCCACCTGATCCGCGATCCGTATGGTTCTTTCGAGCGAGGATGAGGGAGGCAGGATGATATCGCTGAAAATAGCACCCCCGTCCTCGTTTGGAACAAATCCGGTAGGACTTGTCTTCACTAAAAACCAGAACATCACACTAAAAATGCCGATGATACCTACAGCCACCCATTTACGCTTAACGAGGAATTTAACCGCGTTGCGGTATCTGGCGGTCATCGTCGTAAAGGCAGCGTTGAATCCGCTGTAAAACCGTTGTAAAATGCCGGTTTTCGGGTGTTCACCCGCGACATGTGGCTTTAAAAAGATAGCGCATAGCGCCGGGCTCAGCGTAAGCGCGTTTACCGCAGAGATCATGATCGCGATAGCCAGCGTTAAACCGAACTGTTTGTAAAATACACCTGCCGATCCGCTGATAAAAGATACGGGGATAAAAACGGCAGCCATTACAAGGGTGATCGATATGATCGCGCTGCTGATCTCACTCATGGCATGCAGGGTTGCTTTTTTAGCTGAGGTCGCCCCCTGATCCAGTTTAGCATGGACGGCTTCTACAACAACAATGGCGTCATCAACGACGATACCGATAGCAAGCACCAGCGCGAACAACGTCAGTAAATTGATGGTAAAGCCGAACATTTTGAGAAAGAAGAAGGTTCCGATAATCGCTACAGGAACCGATATTGCCGGTATAAGCGTTGACCTGAAATCCTGCAGAAATACGAAAACCACTATAAATACCAGAATAAAGGCTTCAACCAGGGTATGGATCACTTTCTCGATAGAGGCATCCAAAAACTCATTGGCATTTAGGAACGGTATGTAATGAACACCGTCCGGAAAATCTTTGGAGCTATTTTCCAATATCCGTTCAACCTGCTGAATGAGGTCGTGAGCGTTAGAGCCGGCGGACTGACTGACTGCAATGGCCGTACCCTGGTAACTGTTGGTTGTATTCGAACTCGCGTAACTCAGGGATCCCATTTCCACTTTTGCGATATCCCTTAACCGGAGAATATTACCATTGCCGTTGGCGCGTATCACGATCTGGTCGAATTCTTCTGCCGTTTTCAGACGGCCCTTATATTTGATAACATATTGGAAGGCCTGGTTGCCATTTTCGCCAAACTTACCGGGCGCCGCCTCGATATTTTGCTGTGCCAATTTACCGATGACATCCTCAGGCATTAATCCGTGAGCCGCCATTGCGTCTGGCTTCAGCCATATACGCATGGAATAATCCTTGCCTCCGTAGATAAAGGCATCTCCTATCCCGGGAACCCGCTTGATTTGCGGCATCAGGTTGATATTTACATAATTCTGGAGATAATTTTCATCGTAGGCTTTATTCTTACTATAGACTTCAAAAATGTAAACCAGGCTGGCTTGTTTTTTACTGGTTGTCACCCCGGATTTGATAACATCGGCCGGCAGTAAACTGGTCGCCTTGGTCACCCTGTTCTGAACGTTCACAGCAGCCAGATCCGGGTCTGTCCCTAAATTAAAATAAACGGTGATCGTCGCGCTGCCGTCATTTCCGGCTGTAGACGTCATATAGGTCATATTTTCGACACCATTGATCTGCTCCTCCAGAGGAGTGATCACACTGTTCATGACCACATCCGCATTAGCCCCCTGGAAGGATGTTTTTACTTCTACCGTTGGCGGCGCAATTTCCGGGTACTGTGATATCGGCAGTGAAAATAATCCCAGTAAACCCAGGATGATAATGATCACGGATATTACTGTTGACAATACCGGTTTTTCAATAAATTTCTTTAACATAATTTCTCTTTTTATGGCCATGCAAAGGCATAACGTTGGTGATCATATGACGTAAATGCGATTACAGAACCGATTGATTATTAATGTGCGGAGCCGTTAGTTACCGGTACCGGCTTGATGGTCACACTGTCTTTGAGGTTACCCATACCGTCGGTTACAACGCGGTCACCGGCCTTAAGACCGTCTTTTACCACGTAGTCATTTCCGGCAAACAGGTCCATTACCTGTACTTCCTTTCCCTTTACCATACCTTTTTCATTAACCACATAAACCATCTTCCGGCCCTGCACCTCGAAGGTTGCCTTTTGCGGCAACAGTAAAGCAGAGGCTATAGAAACCGGAATTTGAAGTGTAGCGCTTCCACCACTTCGAAGCGTCCCCAATGGATTTGGAAAGGTTGCCCGAAAGCTAACCGAACCCGTCTGGTTGTCGATCAGGCCATTCACCGTCTCTATCCGTCCCTTTTCCGGATATACCATACCATCGCTTAAAACCAGTGAAACGGCTGGCAATTGCTTAATCTTTTCGCTGATACTTTTGCCGGGATACTTGGCGGAAAATTCCAGGAACTGTTTTTCATCAAAAGAAAAATAAGCGTATATCTTTTGAATATTGGATACGGTAGTTAGAGGCACCGGACTTGAGGGGCTCACCAGGCTGCCGGGTTTATTCGGCAACTTGCCCACCACGCCCGCCGCCGGGCTCACTATAGTGGTATATCCTATGTTTGTTTTCGCATTGGCCAGGGTGGCTCTCGCCTGGGCGAGCTGCGCTTCTTTGGCCTGCAGATTATATTGTGCGTTCTGCAAAGCGGTTCCCGTGACAATTTCTTTTTTGACTAATGGTGTGATGTTCGCAACCTGAAGTTTGGCCGCATTTACTTCAGCCTCTGCGCTCTTGATGGAGGCATTTGCGGTAATTACCTCCTGCTGATATTGCGGTGCATCAATTTTGAATAAAAGCTGGCCTTTTTTAACCGTCGCCCCTTCGTCAACATAAATCTGGCTGATATAACCATCCACTTTAGGGCGTATCTCCACATTTTGCTCGCCTTCAAGCGAAGCGGGATAAGACGCCAGCAACGTAGCCTGGCTATTTTGAACGGCATAAACAGGATATTCCTGTGGCTGCCCGGCACCGTTGTTTGCCTCTGGGGGATTGGAACATGAGGCCATGATGCCAAGAGTTCCTGAAAGCATGATAATAATTCTATTTTTCATTTTAATCTATTAAATAATGGCTTTATAGCTTATAAATCTTTTTGCTCTCCAGCTTGATGATGAGTCCGTTCATACCCGGACGGACACGCATCTGACAAGCCATGCGGCTATTTTCCTGAACTTCGCCAAGCACTTTCAGCATGATTAACTCTTTTTCGCTGGGTTCATTAAGTTTCTCGACACCTGCGATCACAGTGACCTGACAGGCCTTACAAAGCCCCGTCCCTCCGCAAATGCCCGGAGCCCGGTACCCTCGCTTGATCAATACATCCATTAAGGTCATTCCGATCAAAGCCGTTATATTGAGCAGTTCCCTGATCCCATTTGGCGCGATGACAGTGATGTAAATGGCATATGTAACTGGATTATTATGCATGGATCAGTCCTCGTCTCGTTGATAAACATCGAAAAGCTGGTAAGCTTTCAGGCCTCTTTCCGGAAAACTCAGATAATTATCCAACGCAACAAGATCCACTGCTGTGTCTTCAAGCCATAAGTTGAGATCACCGGATAGGATAAAGGCGAAGCCAATACCCAGACTGATAATCCGTTCCGACCATTTTATCAACGCTGACGGTTCTTCCGCCCGCTGTACATAATCATTCAGGAATTCCTCCCGCCTGTAAGCAGGCATATCGTCAAACTCCGCTGTATTCGCGATGTAATCGATCAAATCTTTTCGATCAAAATCAGTCCTGAGTAAAAAAATCAGCTGCTGTTTAGCCTTTAACTTATAATTGATATCAACATTTTCAAAATCACTGGATTTTAGCTGCATGACGGTGAAGGGCCAGGCACCTGTAGAGGGCATTAATCGCCTCAAGTGCTCAATCAAATCTTCTATTTGCTGTTCAATTTCCATAATCGCTCGTTTTTTATACTGTTATGGCATTTCGTTACTTATATTGGTTGATTCTAAATCTTGCCGTTTCCTTGTTCACCGGTTTTACTGATTTCAGGTAGGCATAGATTGCGGCCAGGTCAGTTTCCTTCATTTTGCCGAATTGACTCCATGGCATGATCGTTTGAAACTCATCATCCTGAACCGGGTGATCGTCCCTGATATTGGCATACGCTTTGAAACGGGCGATAAACTCATCTTCAGTCCAGCTGCCAATCCCGAATTCCCGGTCAGGTGAAATATTGGCTGAATAGGTCGTAATACTTCCGATTTTAAATGGCCTGCCCCCACTGAAATCATCTCCGTGATCTGCCGTGTGGCAGGTGCGGCAGTCTGCAGCAAGAACCAGGTAACTTCCGTATGCTATTTTACTATCGCGCGAAGGGGCGGCCTCCGGCGCCGCTCGGCGGGGAATAGTATGAATGATAAAATTCATAGGGAAATCTGCCAGGGGAGCCGGGATTTGACGTTCGATTTTGGGCAACGTCCGCAAATAGGCGATTACCGAGTAAATGTCTTCCTTGTCCAGTCGTCCGTAAGCGAGATAAGGCATGACCGGGAATAAGGCTCTGCCATCTTTACTTACACCAGTGGTGATAGCCCGGTAAATTTCACCGTCCGTCCATTCGCCGAGATGGTAAGACGTCAAGTTTGCGGCCACAAACTTTCCGGGTATTCCCTGATCGTGGCCGAATACCTCCCCGCCGCTTCCTAAATGATTCGTATCGATCGGTGCCGCGTACTGGTTCCATTGTCTTTCAGAATGACAATCCATACAGGCCATTACGTTTAAGGCAAGGTATTTGCCCCTTTCCACGCGTTTTGGAGATCGTTCAATACTGATTACCGGAGCGGTACCGACATCCGGAAGTTCATGAAGAATATATTGGAGGGCACACATAATCACCGCTCCTAATAATAAAAGGATAATTATAATTTTTTTTGATACTAATCGCTTGAACATTCCTGTAAACTATATAATGCCCCCTTTATCAGGATCAAAACGATTAGGGGCACTTCTTTTGACAGGACAAAATTAGCCTGCTGTGATCCAGGCCATTAGGAGGAAAGACGATGTTTACAGGACAAATCGTGCAGTGTTTGTATGTCAAATGTCACTTTACAGTTGTAGATAGCGCACAATAAGTACTTTTACACTTCTCAGCATCAACATCTATGTTATGTTTATTAATG
>NZ_JBCECK010000004.1:0-14994 GCF_039207105.1 Mucilaginibacter sp. | reverse complement strand
CTTTTATTACTATCCGTTTACACTCACGGCGCGCTCCGTTTGCCACTTTAAAAGGGTTGGGATCCCAATGCCTGTAGAAGTACAGGAAACACAAAAATTCAAAACGCATGTTTTGTCCTGTTTTTTTCATGTTATATCCTAACAACGCATTTTCTAATATTTATACTTTTATCGCTGAAAATTCGAAGTGGAGTATTGGAAGCTGAACTGAAAATAAGTTTTCAAAAGTATGACGGCGGCTTTTTGATTTTGCGGTCATTTCAACATAATAGCAGTTAATAGCATATACAAAAACAATTTAAAACATCAATTCTATGACTTCTTTCGAAGAAAACGCAGCAATGCAATCTAATTCACAAGCTACAACAGGCGTTATCGAACAAAACCTTGCGGCACAAGGCATCACAGTACATGTACCTGCCCCGGGTGTGGCAAACTATCTGGGTTTCGCGCGCAGCGGTAATTTATTATTTGTAACCGGCCAGGCTTGTTTCGATCCTCAGGGTGAACTGCTCTTCGAGGGCAAGGTAGGCGACGAAGTGACCATGGAACAGGGAATAGCTGCGGCGCGTGTTTGCGGGTTAAACCTGCTCGCCCAGGTAAAGGCCGCGATCGGTGATCTTGACAAGGTGGTTCGCGTTATCCGAATTGGCGGCTATGTTGCATCGGCACCGGACTTTTTCGCCTTACCGACAATCCTGGATGGCGCCTCTGACCTGATGGTTCAGGTATTCGGCGACAAAGGCAGACATGCTCGTACCACCATTGGCGTAGCGAATCTGCCCGGCAACGCTGCCGTCGAAGTCGACGCTGTTTTCGAAGTCGTTTGATAAGGCGGCGATGCCTTCCTGAAACAAACTGGCTTCAATTTCGGAAACGCGCCGCTGTTCAGAGATTCCCCTCCAGAGCCATGCGAACCAAATTGCAACAGTGGGCATAGCTGAATTTATATTAGCACTTTTTTAACATGATGATAGATGATCAATTGGCATCGCGGTGAATAACTGCGGTGCCTTTGTTTACCATCCGGATAAAGATTTAAACAGTATTTTATAAAAACCCTTATCAACAGCATAAGACATGCTGAAATTTGCAGGTATCTTATTTCCAGCCTAATGCGCGAATTTGAAATTTGGTACTTTTGCATTGACTGAAGCAGATGCCATGCAAAAAAAAGAGCAATTGCGAGCTATCAAGAACCTTTCAAGTTCAGATTATGTAAACTTGTTCCTGGCTAACTCCTGGCAGGGACTGCAGTTCAATTTAACAGAGGTACAGGCATACGACTACAATCAGGTTTGCGAGCGGATGAAGGTGCCGACAACTATATTTCGGCCGAATTATAATTATGCATTGCTCCTGGAAGACGGTAATATCACCATGCAAATGGGTACCGAAACGAAACGGGTATATGCTCCTGCTGCTTTTTTTATCAGTGCGGGGCAGATTATTTCTGTTCAGGCCGTATCAGAAAATATCGCAGGCACACTCGTTGTTTTGGAAAACGAGAGCCTGAACCGCATTTTTTCAGAAATGGAATTGCTAAAAATATTGCAGATCCCCCCAATGATACCGCTGAGCCAAGTGGATAATGATATTGTTAACGGCATAGCGCGAATGATCTTAAGGGAATACAATTCACCTAAATATGAATTACAGGTATTGATCGCCCTGGTACAAGCCCTGCTGTATAAGTTGGTTAAACACTCAGGAATAAACGATTTACGGACGAAGAACCATTTGATAGCCATTCAATTTAAAGAATTGGTCTATAAAAACTTTGCATCAAAAAAGAATATTTCATTTTACACTTCCACACTCGAGGTCTCTGAAAATTACCTGAACAGGTGCACTCAACAGATTTTCGGCAAAAGCGCCAAGCGTTTTGTTTTGGAGGTTGCCATATTGCAAAGCCAGCTTTTGCTGCAGGATCTGCATAAAAGCGTTACCGAGGTGGCCTACGAATTGAACTTTGAAGACGCTTCTTATTTCAGCAGGCTTTTTAGAAAAATTACCGGGTTGACACCATCCGCATACAAACACCAGATTTTCCCTGATCAGGAGACTGATGATGGATAACCTATTTTCTTTTTTGCGTGGCGTAAAAAGCTCACATATGGTGATAGCGGCTAGGCTTTTCACAACAATATTACCGTTTATGGGCCACAGGGCACGGTCAATGACCACACATGATCCGGTAAAATGCAATAGTTCCGCATCGCCCCGCTGCGCATCCACATGAAAATGTATTATCCGAATCCATTAAGATGATCTCACTCACATCCATTTCCGGTCCTCATAGCTGAGCGTGGGTAGCCTGAATCTCACCATATCTCTTTTTGCACGATGAATTGTTAACCTTAACATCTCCCCACTAATTTTAGTGGCTTTCAAAATTATAAAAACTTTTTTGAAATTACTAATATTTTTAGCATAAATTTGTAGGCATAAATCTAGTAAAATGAGCTATCAGATTTTAAATACGAAAGATGTTGGAAATCGAGTGTTACATCAAAGAATATCCCGAAAATTCCACTTTTTAAGCCAAGTAAGCCATCCGTTGGTTCGGAACCATACTGGTAGCTGCCTGAAATAACCCTTAGATTATTACTTTTACGCTATGAAAAAAACGTCCATCTACCTGTTAACCGGCATCGTTTGCTTAACCCTGATCTCCTGGGGCTTTAAAGGTCATCGTGCTGTAGCCACCATTGCACAACAACATCTGAACGGTAACACCGCCTACGTCGTGTCCGCTTATCTGGACGGACAACCGATGGAAGCCGTCAGCACCTGGGCCGACGAGAACCGTGATCATAAAACAGCACCCTGGCATTTCCTGAATCTGCCACTGGGTCTGACCCATGACCAGTTCGTCAAATTTGTACAAGAAAGTGAGGGCAATGTTTATACCGCCATCCTGAAAATGGAGGCCACTTTGAAAGATCCGGCCAGTTCGGCGGAACAAAAGACGGAAGCGCTGAAATACCTTATTCATTTTATCGGCGATGCCCATCAACCCATGCATATCAGCCGTAAGGAAGACAAAGGCGGGAACACCATCCAGTTACGCTTTGAAGACAAAGGTACGAATCTGCACAGCCTGTGGGACAGCAAACTGATCGATCATGAAGGCTTGTCATCCGAAGATATTGCCAAAACCTATGATAAAGCTACAGCCGCCGAAATCAAAAAATGGCAGAACGACAGCCCGATGGAATGGATCTGGGAAAGCTACCAGATCAGCAGCGAGTTGTATAACGTTAAACCGGGTCAAAACATCGACGAGGCCCATTATCAAAAATACATCCCCCTTATCCGTAAACGTATTGACCAGGCCGGCATACGTCTAGCCGGGGAGCTTAATAAATTATTTAGCAATGCGGCTATACCCGCCAGAACGGCCAGTACGGATATTTCCAGGCAATTGGATAATAAGGTGACCCAAGGCATCGCGATCGGGCCGGTTGATATTAAGGATGTCGCCAAATTTACCGGCAAAACCGTCTATACCACCGCCAAAGCTTATAGCAGCAAAGATATCGGCAGCATGATCCTGGTGAACCTCGGCGCTGCTTATCCTAATCAACTGTTAACTTTGGCTATTAAAGGGCAAGCGAAAGATAGCGCCGCTAACCTGGACGGCAAGACTATCATTATTACCGGCGAGGTCATCGACTATAAAGGCAAACCGGAGATCGTTGTCACCGATCCTAACCAAATCCATGTCAAATGAACGAGCCGTTTTTATTGGAAATCAGCTATCAAAATAAAAACTACGAGTTACCCGCAGCGTTTCAGCGCTACGGGTTTACTTACCGCATAGCCGTATCTATTGCCGACCTGCCTTATATTTTTGAACCGGATGAAGAAGGACAATACCGGGTATTGAGTGAAAACACCGCCAGTCAGTCTTTACCCGATACCGAATTATTGCAAGCGATTGCGACCAAACTCAAAAAACTATGAGACTGGAAGAATTTAACCTGCTTGATATCAATGACCAGGCTGACTACATCTGGAACTACCAGCCGCTGGACGAGCGGCGTGACGAAACGCACTCCATTTTGTTATACAGCCTGCCTGATTTTTATGCGGAGGTTTGGTACCATTGGGGAGATAACCGGATTGTGACAATTAAAGCTTTTCGGACCATACAGGCGCTGGCGCCTTATATTATTTTATCAAATAACAATTAATATTTTTGATCAGTGGTATAGGTCAGGTAAAACAGTATTTTAATAATTGCGTACTGTTACATGGACAATGTCTGCCCGTGGTTATCCTGCCCGGTATTCGCGTTGTTGCCATCCAAAGCTTGCCGTGTCTCGATCAGCGCCATTTCTGAACTGATCAGCTGTTCCACTTCGGCTTTAATGTTCATAAATTCTCCAGCACATCTTCTTCCGTTACGTGAGTCACTTTTGGAATCGGCTTAAAATCCCTTTCCTCTTTCGCCATTCTCATGATCCTCCGTCTCCACCCGATTTTCCAGAATTTTTAATTGCGACCCTTTTGAATTTCGTTCGTAGATCAGTCAGGCTGCAGAAAACTTTTTTAATGTACGCGTAAACTGTGACGCTCTCGCCGATAGTTGTTATCTCGTCTATCATGTTAGTTGATAAAGCCGCGTTGATCCACTCCGCCCCTTTTTCAATTTTTCCAAACTGCCGTCAGTGTCATTTGCATCGAAAAAAACTTTGAGTGGAATCAATGGATCACGTATTTCCCATTTGGCGGAGTAACTTTGGAGCATGCTCCCAGGGTGCGTACAGACCGAAATACATCGTTATCCGATTTGAGTCCGACCTGCATTGACCGGTAGAGCAAACTTGGGTTCTAAACTATTCTATAAGTTTCTAGCATATGCTTAAAAACTGCATATTTTATTAATTAAATTATCGGGATATTTCTTGCAGACAGGAACAAAGGGAAAGAGATGACCAGAAATAGCAAAGGCTTTGGAATGGATGCTGCAATAAAGTCTTTACTGCACTTTTGCCTGGCTGCAAGCGCAGCCGCTATAAAAAAAACTTATCTAAAAATTCAATTAAGAACCTTTCTCAGAACTTCGCTTGTTTACCCGCCCTGCTGGGAAAAGCCGCGCTTGCCTTTGTTCGGTACTTAATTAACTGATAAAATACCAGATTGCTTTCAGCAGCTATTTTCCAAAGAAAACGGACAAAAGCGGCGTCAAGATCGGTCAGCCCGTTCCTACGAACGCATAATGTCCTACGCTGTGCTGCGGCCACCCTTCGGGACTTATAGTTCTTCAGCCCGTGCTTTACGACCGCCTTTTTGACTTTCTTTTTTACCGTTTTTTCTTTTGAAAAATAGCTTTTTAAGGAAAGTCTTCGGGAAAAGAGGGAAACAAAAAAACAAATTTTTAACCCTTTTAAATCATTTAAAAAATGAAAACAGCAGAAAAAAATGCAAACAGTGTACAAGGTACAGCAGCAAAAAACAACCAAACCGCAAACCGTATTGAAAACCGTCCAAGCCTGACAGGAAAGGAAGCCAAGGAAGATGAAAAAGTTAAAGATCAAACAACTGCACAAACTCCGCAAGTTGAGGCCGGCAAAACTGCCGCGGTTAAGACCGATAGTCCCGCTACAGTGGATAACCAACCCGCTAACGTTGCGCCCTTTACCAGAGGACAAGGCATAGACGATCCTAAAGCTGAACCCGCCAAAACCGAAGAAGTAAAAGCCGAGCCTAAAAAGTTCGCTTTGAATTTAGAGCAAACTTTAAAATCGGTGGAGGGCCTGCACCGTCTAAGCATGCAGCGTATTACTTTATTGTCACGCATCAGGTTACTGGAAGATTTTGAGGTCAAACTGATAGAAGAAAATGACGAACTGGAAAATAACCCATATCAGGGTTGCAAGCTGATTATCAAAGATGATAAAGGGCGTGAGTTTGTGACCAACACCCCGAATCTTATCCGCATGGTGTCACAATTTATTTTTGATGCCTGCCATAATAAACTGGTTGAGATTGAAGCTAACATCATTTTCCCAAATGTTTAAATAAAAAATGCTCCCGGCATGTAGTCGGGAGCATTTTTTTTAGGTTTTAAAAAAAACAACGATTACTATGTACGAGCAATTTATCGAACTAACCAACCAAATATTTTGGGAGGGATACGCCGAGAGTTTAGCAATAGAAAATCCCGCAAGATTTCAAATGGAATTGAGCGATTTTATGAACAACTATCTGTAGGGTTATGGAAGACACTATTTTTTTGTTGGTTAAGGCCAAAATCAAGACGAGTTATCAAAACATACACGATGCCATAGCCGAGTTGCAGACCAAAACAGTTTATCATATCGGCAGCACTCGCAATGTCAAGGTATTGGAAACTAAAATTATAGGATTAAACACTAAAAAATAACCATCATGGCACATCAAATAAATTTCAATCAGAAAACAGGTAAAAACAGCTTTATGAGCGTAAAAGAAAAAGCCTGGCACGGATTAGGACAAATTATAGACCGCTACCCCACCAGCAGCGAAGCGATAGAGCAAGCCGGTTTAGATTACATCGTAGAAAAACGGCCTTTGTTCACTTTTGACACGAACAATTTTATTTGGGGTAATCCTGAAGCGATACCTGAAATCGACGTTCCTAATTTCTTCGCTACGGTGAGGGCGGATACCGAACAGGTTTTGGGCGTAGTCGGTAATGATTATGAGGTGGTACAAAACCGTGATGCATTTTCATTCTTTGATGAGATAGTTGATGGTGGTGACGGTATTCTATATGAAACCGCGGGAGCATTAGGTAATGGCGAACGCGTTTTTATTACCGCCAAATTGCCCGATTATATTCGGGTCGGTATTCAAGATTGGATTGAGCAGTATTTATTCTTAACTACTACACATGATGGTTTAGGTAGTATTACCGCAGCTTTTACGCCCGTTCGTATTGTTTGCAACAACACGCTTAACGCAGCCCTAAATAATCATTCAGGTGCGGTTAAAATACGTCATACAGCTTCGGCTGCCGAACGTTTGAAACAAGCCCACACGCTTATGGGTATCAGTAAATTATTAAGCGGTGAAATGGAGGGCTTATTTAATCAGTGGGCAAAAGTCCGAATTACAGATGACGAGGTTAAAAAACTGATACAGATTACAATGGCGCCGAACCAAGTGGTTTTAAAAAATTTAGCCGAGGGTAAGTTAGACCTGCTATCTACACACTATACGAATATTGTAGATAATGTTTATGAATACGCTTTAGGAAGTCAGACCCAGCAAATGGAAACCACAGCCGGAACGGTATTTGGCGCATATAACAGCGTGACGGGTTATTTCCAAAATGTGCGTAGTTTCAAAAGTGATGAAGCTAAGTTTAAATCTATCATGGACGGCACAGCCAGGCAAAGGGCGCAAACCGCCTTTAATCTTTGCCGTAGTTTTGCAGCGCATGGAAGCGAAGCATTGATTTACAACTAATTGCTGTTCAGGGGAAGCAATCCCCCTTATTTTCAAAAATGCCCCGGGCGGGCTATCGCCCGCCCGGGAACGCCCCCTGTTTTCTTATGCTTTGATGATCTTTAGTGAAAACAGGTGGCGCTGCTCAGACTCGATAATCTCCGGATGCATCACTTCGGTAATACATCGTATCATCAAAAGCATGGTCACGTTTGCTTGAGTAATTCCGTCAGTCTTAATTTCCTGACCCAGCCAGTCATAAAATTTCTTTCCGCCTCTATGCTGTTGGGCGTATTACTTTTAGGATTGTCGTTGTACACTTTGTTGGTTCGATGCTTTTTGCAACGGAATTCGTACATTTGAACCGTCAATAAAGTGGGCACCTAACTAAGCACCTGAAGATTGATTCGAGCCCATTTTATTTATAAGTTATTGATAATAAGCTATTTAAAAAGATAGAAATGGGCGCACAAAGTAGGGCAGCAACGTCCATAGAAACCCTCTAAATAGCTTATTTGGAGGTTTTTTTCATTAATTCTACCCTCAATAACCCCAAAGAAAGCCAAACTTCTGAGCACCTGTTTTAAGTTTTAACTTAGGCACTCAGTTTCGAATCAAGTTATTGAAAAGCAACTGATTACATGGTTTATTTTTAGGTTCATCACTTTAAGTGCATAAAATATGTAGTATTTTGGGTAATTGCTCTTCCAGCAAAACTGCTTTAAGATCCTGCCATTCCGATTTCAGCCTCGTATCAATTCTGAAAACAACTTTCCCGTTCGGGTGCCATTTAAATTCTTACTCCTTCCGTAACAAATCTAAAGTGGATTTTGAAGATAGCGCTTCAAGTGGTTCTATTTGGTAGTTCAATATAATTGCTGTTTAAATATATTATAAACGAAGCAACTACACTTCAGACTTTTCAACAGGCTGCCGCATCCTAAGTGTATTTCAAATTTATCTGCTATCCACGGGATAAAATTATGGGAGTGTTTAACCAAATTTTGTACCCTGTAACGTATATGTAATTTCTAACGTCTTAGACTTATCTTTTGTACTTGATCGGTAATCATACTTTTGTATTATTTTGAGGTAACAATGCATAATGCTTAAACGCAATACAAAGGCTCCAGGCGGCAAAAGGGACAAGCGTTTTTGATAATAACAATAACTTTAAGCTACTTGATCTTAGCAATATCATATATAGAACCTTACGATCTGTTAACACTGGCAAGTTTATTTATTGGCGTAACTGTAGCGTTGCTTTTAGCGCTAATAAAAAGGCCGGGGCAGGCTGCTAATCGATTTTTAAGCATGGCCATCATCGTAGGGGTTATTCAGATCAATGGTGTGAGCTTTGGTTTGTCTATATTAGGACCCCTACTCTACTTTTACGTATTAAAACTTACCAACCCGCCATACCAATTTCGTGGGAAAGATTACCTGCATTTTTGCCCATTGCTTATGGGTTACTGGTTGCCGGAATGGCTGACCTTGCTTCCGGTATTTGTTTATCTGTACCTCGCCCATCGACTGATAGATAATTTTTATCAACAGCTGCGGCCTGTACTGATGGACAAGCCCAGGTATGCTTTCCGTCATTTAGCGCGCGCGCTGTGGCAGCTTGCGCTGGTTTGTCTGGCTGCGTTATTTAACGCCGCTTTCTTTTTCCCATTGACATTCATGCTGATTATAATGGCAGCAACCACTATAATTAGACCGTTTGGTCAAGTCGCATTATCCCCGCCGATAACAGATAGGTCGGATGCCAAAGAGAAAGGCCGCCGTTTGAAGGAAACGGTTGCGGCCAACCGGTTATATGAGGATGCCGAACTGACGCTGGCGACGTTGGCGTTTCAGATGAAAATGACCACCCATGAGTTGTCTGCGATCATCAATGTGGGCTTGGGAAAGAATTTTAATGACTTTGTTAATGAGTTTCGGGTACGTGAAGTTATCCGCAAAATGCATGACAATGATAACGAACGGTTAACACTCCTCGGTATCGCCTTGGAATCGGGTTTCAACTCCAAGAGGACGTTTAATCGTGTTTTTAAGGAAATGACCGGTAAAACCCCGGTTGACTATAAAAGTACGCTTAAAAAAGAGGGGCCAAGTTATCAATTGGCCCCTTTTTCAAGAATGATGCCGGTAATATTGCGTCCGGAAAGTCCGAAGAACTGGACTGTTGAAATACCAAAACGCAATACCATGATCAGGAACTATTTGAAAATCGCTTACCGTCAGCTGCTCAGTCAAAAAATGTACGCGGTAGTAAAGATCGGTGGCTTTGCCTTGGGCATCGCTGCCTGTTTACTCATCGGTTTATATATTCATAATGAAGCAACTTTTGATCGTTTTTATCCCGGCGCAGATCGTATCTTCCGGGTTGTCGGCGACGGAGAAATGAGCCGTGGCCTGGCCTGGCCTGCGCCGATGTCAAAAGCAATTCAAAAAGACTTTCCCGAAGTTGAATTTGTGGGGCGAATGAGGCTGCTCAACTCTTACCTTGGCCATGCCGAATTGCGCCCCGCCGACGATCCGCAAAATACTTATGAACAGGGCATTATTTATATTGACCAGTCATTCTTCAGCGCTTTTGAGCTGCCAATGGTTTACGGGGATAGAGCCACTGCTTTAAAAGAGCCATACACCATGGTAATATCCAAAACCGTTGCCGAAAAGTATTATCGCGGGCAGAACCCTGTAGGTAAGGTCATGTATATTGATGACGACCGGTCGCATCCCTATCGTATCGGTGGGGTCATGGCTGATATACCTGCAAATTCACATTTACACCCTTTCAGGTTTTTTATAACACTCTCCGGGATGGAATTTGGTGCCGGCGAACAAAACGATTGGCGCTGGTTTAATTATATTCAATACATCAAACTGAAAGCTGGTACCAACGTAGCCGCATTTGAAGAAAAGCTTAATACTGACTTACGAAAAAATTACTGGATGCCTGAAGCCCGTCAAGGCGGCGCGCAAGACCCTCAAACCGAAGCTGGAAAGTTCCATGTTTACCTGCAGCCGGTACCAGATATCAACTTGTATTCCTACAATTTTTCGGACGGTTTGACCAACAGCGATATCCGCTTTGTCTGGTTGTTCGGCGCTATCGCGCTCTTTATCCTGATCATAGCCTGCATTAATTTTATAAACCTTTCTACCGCCAGGTCGGCGGGGCGCGCTAAAGAGGTAGGACTACGAAAAGTTGTGGGTTCGTACCGCAGCAATCTTATTATGCAATTCCTTACAGAGTCGCTTATTTATAGTTTCATCTCGTTTATGCTGGGTATTATCGTGGCCTGGCTGTTATTACCTTATTTCAACAGCATGGCGGCAAGGTCACTGACAATCCCGTGGTTGGAATGGTGGTTTGTGCCGGTTATTCTGCTGGCTATCCTCGTTGTCGGCACGCTTGCGGGTCTGTATCCCGCTTTTTATCTTTCGGGTTTCAAACCGGGACAGGTATTAAAAGGCACGCTCAGTACCGGCAGCAAAAATCCGGTGCTGCGCAACGGATTAGTCGTATTCCAATTCGCGGCTTCCATTATTTTGATCATCAGTACAATTGTGATCTATAACCAAATGCATTTTATCCTGAACCGTAAAGTGGGTTTTGACAAAGACCAGGTGATGGTATTACAAGGCACCAATACGCTCAATGATCAAAATATCCAAAATTTTAAAGCGGAACTTACCACGATAACTGGCGTTAAAAGTGCTTCAATCAGCGAATACCTACCGATAAACGGCACGGCTCGAAATGGAAACGCCTTTTTTAAAGAAGGGCGCGAAAAGCTTGACCCTGCCGTTCTCGGGCAGTTTTGGCAGGTGGATGACACTTACCTGCAAACACTGGGTATTAAGCTGTTGGAAGGCAGAAATTTCTCCTATGATATGGCTGATGATACGGCAGGAAGAACCGTTATCATCAATCAGACCATGGCCAGGTACCTGGGTTTGAAAAATCCGGTAGGCGCACGAATTTACGATTCCGGGCTCTATACAATTATCGGTGTAATTCAGGATTTCAATTTTGAATCAATGCGCGGGCAGATCAGCCCGATGGCCCTGCATTTCGGGATCAGTAATGCCATCATGACCGTTAAACTTCGCGGGGGAAACGTACAGCATGCCATCACCAATGTCACCGCCTTATGGAAAAAACACTTACCAAATCAACCCATACGTTATACTTTCCTGGATGAGGATTTTGCCGGTATGTACGCTGACATAACCCGTACCGGTAAAATATTTACCAGCTTTGCCATACTGGCTATTATTATTGCCTGCCTGGGTTTATTTGCTCTGTCAGCTTTCCTGACTGAGCAGCGCAGTAAAGAAATTGGCATACGTAAAGTATTAGGCGCAAGTGTGCAGGGTATTACCACATTGTTATCGGTCGATTTTATCAAGCTCGTGCTGCTGGCTATTTTAATAGCGTCACCTATCGCCTGGTGGGCTATGCACCAATGGCTTCAGGATTTTGCCTACAGGATCTCCATCAGCTGGTGGATGTTTGCCCTGGCCGGACTCGGCGCTGTTTTGATCGCCCTCGTAACCGTGAGCTTCCAATCGATCAAAGCCGCACTGGCCAACCCGGTGAAAAGTATTCGAAGTGAATAGATGCTACGTTGATGTGCGCATGTAATGAAAACGAATAATGCGGCGTTCGCTCTAATGAAGATGCCAATTTAATGGCTTGGGATGCATCTTCGGGTCGGCGCGGCAATTTGGCCTAAACGTAATCCGGAAACTATCTTTTAAATCAAATCTTCCGCTATGATCAGAAATTATCTTATAACGGCAATAAGGAACCTTTGGCGTAACAAGGCATTCGCAGTAATCAATATTGCAGGGCTTAGTATAGGTTTAGCATCATGCATGATGATATTTTTATATGCAATGGACGAGGTAAGTTATGACAGGTTCCATACAAAGGCCACCAGTATCTACCAGTTGGTGGTCGATGCGAGAAGTCCGGATGGACAGGTACACAAGTTTTCGGGCACCGGCGATATACAGGGACCGGCATTTAAAAGCCAGTTACCGGAAGTACAGAGTTTTGTCCGGATTTATGGAAGCGATTTTACCGTTAAGAGGAGCAACGAGGTATTTGACCAGCCGGCGCTATTTGTCGACAGTAATTTCTTCTCTGTTTTCACTTTTCCTTTACGATATGGCAAGATGGAAAATGCGCTAAGTGACCCGAATGCTATTGTCCTTTCGGAAGAGACAGCAGAAAAGTATTTCGGGGCCGGTGATCCGACAGGGAAAATACTCGAACTGAAAGTGCACAATGTTTTTCAGCCGTTCATGGTGACTGCCGTGACTAAAAAATCGCCCCAAAATTCATCGATCAAAATTAAAATGCTGGTGCCCCAGGCCTCGAGAAAAGTACGTGACGGCTGGCTTAATTTTTTTCAAAATACTTTCCTGGTCATCAAACCGGGTACTGATATCCAACGGCTGAACACCCAAATTAACCAGCTGTATCTAAATGATGCTGAAAGCGAACTTAAAACATCTGGTTCAAAGGATAAAATGACCTATAAATTGCAACCTTTTTTAACTATGCATACCAGCACTGATTACCCCGCTGGTAACGGTCTGTCAGACGCCAGCAAACCAACATATTCCTACGTCCTGATAGCAATAGCGTTATTTATTCTTGCCATAGCCTGCATTAATTTCGTAAATCTCACGGTGGCCCGTTCGCTTAGGCGGGGCAAAGAAATCGGTATCCGCAAGGTATTTGGAGGGCAGCGCATGCAATTGATCATACAATTTCTGGGTGAATCTTTTATATTGAGCTTTGTAGCGTTCGTCCTGGCGATAGCTTTGGTTCAGCTGACATTGCCTTTTTTTAATACAATAACTAACAAGGCGCTTGCTTTTTCGTATTTATTAACCTGGAATTTAGTATTGGGTTACATAGGAATATTCCTGCTTACCGGACTACTGGCTGGTTTTTACCCGGCATTGGTGTTGTCAGGTTTTAAACCGGTACAAACGCTATATAATCGCAGCCATTTCACAGATAAAAACTATTTGTCAAAAGGCCTGGTTGTTGTGCAATTTACCCTGGCTACTTTCCTGATCATTGCAACCATTACCATTTATACACAGTTCAATTACCTTATGCATTTCGATCTGGGGTATAATGCCAGCAATGTAGTATCAATCCGTGTTTTTAATATCGACAAAGGTAAATTTAACCTGTTTAAGACAGAATTGGCAAAAGCGCCGAATATCTATGGTATCACTGCCGATCAGGGCGGACGCTGGGGGACGGAAGGCTACATAGATGGGGCTCGAGTATTCGGTTTCGATGTACAAAAAGTGGATGAGGACTACCTCCCTTTATTCCAGGTACCCGTACTTAAAGGCCGCAATTTTTCAAGAGATATGGGGGCCGACAGCACCAGTTCTGTTTTGGTGAGCGAACAGTTTGTTAAGGATGCCGGCTGGAAAAATCCGATAGGGCAAACCGTGGATTTTTTTCATGACCATAAAAAGTACACGGTAGTTGGCGTGGTAAAGAATTTTCACTACCTCTCACTTTTGGAAAAAACCTCACCGATGTTGTATAGCATGAACCCGGATTATCCCTGGGGGAATATTTTTGTGCGGATCAACCCCCGATATAAATCGGAAGCGTTAGAACGCATTCAAAAAGAATTTAAAGCCGACTTCCCGTTCATCCCTTATCAATACCAATTTAAAGATGATGAACTTGCCGAACAATATGATAAAGAGGCTAAATGGAAGCAGATAGTAACCTTTGGGGCTGCGCTTACCGTATTTATATCCTGTATAGGTCTTTTTGGCCTGGCAACATTATCTGCCGAACACCGAAAAAAGGAGATCGGGATCCGCAAAGTATTAGGTGCCAGTGTCGGCGGTATTGTTAGGAAGCTTTTTGCCGACTTTGCCTTTTTGATCGTAATTTCCGCTGCCATATCAACGCCTGCGGCATGGTGGGCCACACAAAAGTGGCTGCAGGATTATCCATACCGAATTCATATCAACATTTGGATATTCCTGCTGTCGGCTGTATTTGTGCTTTTTGTTGCAATGGTAACGTTGTGTTATCAAACCATTAAAGCAGCAACAGCAAACCCGGTAGATAGTTTGCGAAATGAATGAGCGTTAAGCAAACTCAATAATTGGCATTGGTTTTCTTATTTTTTTGGAAAGAAATTAATTGATCGAAGATAATACATGTATCTGTTCCCTGGAAAAATGCTGAAAAGGATTCCGTGTATGGTATAAAGTCTTTTATAAGTAAGCATAACATGCTTCAGCTAATGTGCGTAAATCTGCAACGCCTGTTTAAAGTAAATAACGGTTAATGATTTGGTAATTATCACCGAAATAAATTAAAAGTATTGATTTTTCGGGTTCGATCAACAACGGTTTAGATATTTAAAATCGCCTTCAATCATCAAATAAAGTGACAAATCGTTTTAGATCATCGACAAATTGGTTCGTGTGGCCAACGGGTTTGAGTATCCAACTGGGCAAGTATGATTTATTTAGATC
>NZ_JBCECK010000003.1:103296-105571 GCF_039207105.1 Mucilaginibacter sp. | reverse complement strand
ATGTTTTTTTCCAGTTTAGATACTTCCAGCTTACCTACGTTTTCAATAGCGCCTTCAATATCTTTTATTGGCCTGCCTATACGTAATAAACCTTTTTGCAACATACGGCCAAGCGGCGAGTTATTATTGCGGCAAAGCGCTATGGCCGATTCCAGGTTGCCTGAATGAATGCTGGCACGTACCTGAACCATCAGATTGGCTTCATTTTTTGATGCTTTGCGTATAGTGAAATAACGTTCAAAAAATATCACTAAACCTAAAACTGCTAATACACCAATAGGTATCATTACCCAACCACCTTTTATCAGGAGGTCGCCAAAACGTAGTTCTTCGGGTTGTGTGGTTATGGGTTGTGTTACGTGGTTAGCGGTGTCAGCTATATGTTTCGCGGTATCTGCTATTTGCTGTAATAATAATAACGTCATTTCTTTGGGTTAATAAATTGCGTGTACGAGTCTTTTCTTAATTTTCCTGATTTTACTAATTTGATTCTAAAGGTTTCACCTTCCTGGTAGGTTGCAAAGCCACCAATAATTACCTTGATGAGCCTGCCAGTGCCGGGGCCGTTCAGCAGGCGGGCATCAATGCCAATGCTTTTATAATTTTGAACAGCAAGGTCACTCTTGGCCTGTGTTTTAAACGAACCGGCAAATATCACGTACTGTGGTTTGGCTGTAGTATCAGTATTGGCTACCGGTGTATTTAACGCTGGCTGTGGTTTAGAAATTGCCTTGGTCGGTGTATCCAATATCGGCGGTGCGGTTTTGGTAGTATCAGCAACAGGTGTATCTGCCTTTATGGAGCGCTCAGGTTTAGGCTCTTCAGTAGTTGATTTTATTGCTTGCTGCTTGCCAAACAATTCCGGTTTATATTTATAAATACCGAAAGCTGCTGCCGCGATAATTACAACCACAAGAAGTACAATTACCCAGGTATTTGATGAACGCTTAGGCTCTTCAAATACTTCCTGCTCTACATATTCTTCCACCGGTTGGCTAACGGTAGGGGCAGGAGTTGCTATTGGTTCGGGTATAACCACCGGCTCCGGTGCAGGTGCCGATAAGGTGAAAGGCAATGGTGGAGGAACCGGTTTTTCGGGTTCCTCATTTAGTTTTTTAAGCGCTATAGGCGCATAACCATAAAACTCAGGATCGTCGTTATGGTTATGATTGGGTTTAAAGGCAATTTGGCCATGACTGGTATAAAACCAACCCAGGTTGGCAAAGGGAACTTCTTTAGAGGCAACTTCCTGCTTTAAACCCGTAATGTATTTTTCTGTAAAGTATTTTGACGATGCCAGCGATATCTTTTTCTTTTCGGCAATGTGCTGTACCAGCGTATCGTCATCAAATGGTTCCGGATTAAATTGTATCTGGTAGCCCGGCGGATAAAACTGTTTTTCGGCATCATGGTAATAGCCATTTACACGCACCTGTGTAAAATAACCAAGACCGGGCACACCTATTTTGCCGTGCCGGTCTAACAGTTCACTTAAATAATTGGCTATATCCATTGGCTAAAAATACAGTTAATTATAAAACATCATAGGCTTAAAACGAAAACCCAACGCCGCCAAAGATATTAAATCCGTAGTTAGGATAGTACAACCAGTTTTGATAGCTGGTGCTTAAAATGTTATTAGCCTGTACAAATACCGATATTTTGTTGGTTGCCTTGTACTCCACGCCGCCGCTCAGGTCGGCAAAGGAAGCAATTGGTTTTTGAACAAATGATGTACCTGTTGCTGTAGTAGCTGATACCCTGTCTTGAGCTGATCCACGGAACAGTAATGAACCGGTGATGCTTAATTTGCTATCAATATGGATGGCGGTACCTGCGGTTAACAGAAACTTAGGTAAGTTCCAGGGTTGTGCTTCAGAGGCAAGCTGGTAATCCTTAGCCTCAACGCGACCAAAAATGTTGAAGTCGTCGCTGGCTTTAAAATCAAGTTCGCCATTAAACCCGTTAACGCGTGCTTTGCCATCATCATATATTACCGTAAACTTGTTCACTTCGGCATCAAAATTACTTACCAGCAATGGCATGTTCCTTACACTGTTACGGTATACGGATGCTTTAAAGCTCAGGCCAGGAGCCAATGTGCCTTTTAAACCCGCGCTGATATCTAAACGGTCAACTGAATTTTGGATATTGATGTTTTGACCAAGGAAAGGGTTGATGTAAGCCAGATCATGGATAGATGTTCTGTTGATATCGCCTTTGGCCTCAATAAACAAACGTACATATTTAGGGATCACTTGTACCTCTACTTTGG
>NZ_JBCECK010000003.1:0-103286 GCF_039207105.1 Mucilaginibacter sp. | reverse complement strand
GTTTACACCCGCGTCAATTTTGTAATTGGTACCTTGAAACTTGATGTATGGGTTTAATCTTAAAATATTGTTGTTGATCTTATACAGGCTATCTTTCTGGCTGTTGATGTCAATTGATCCGCTTAAACCGGCATAAAACTGTTTAACGGTTTGGTTGATAAAGCCAGAAATGATAAAGTTGTTTTCCCTGGCCTGGTAAGCATTGCTGAACGCATAGCCTTTTACTTTTAAGGCGTAGGTGAAATCATTTTCAACGTCCTTATAGTTTTTGGCCAGCTCGGCTTCGGCACCAATGGTATTGAAGTGTTGCTTGCCTGGGACAAAGGTTGTAGGTGGAGGAACAGATTGATCATAACCGTAAAAGTTAGTACCCATACGGTTGTAGGTTATACGACCGCTGATATTATTATCACCCAGAATGCTTTTGCCAAATACACCTACATCATCCTTACTCTGGCTTTGTTTTTCTAATGAGCCTGATTGTGAAAAATGCTTGATATAACCACCCAACTGTAATGCCTGATCACGACCGTTTGAAAAATAACCTTCTCCAAAAAGTGTTTTCAGGTTGCCCAAACCGGCTTTAACGTAATTGTTAAGTAATACAGAATCCTGTTCGGGCGGCCTTTTCATAGGCTCCAGCTGCCTGATCTCAGAATTTTGTTCTTGTCTTTTATCCAACGGAGCATAAGCTAAGGGAGCCTTGAAGGGAGCTTTATCTTCCAGATCGGGGTTACGGCGTATCTTTACCGCATCGGCCAATACTGGTTTGTACGCGGTGGTCACTACGATCTCTTCAGAAAGGCTGCCTCCGTTCGTATCATTGTTGGAATTGTTACCTCCGCCTTTTTTAGTCGTATCCTGGCTTGCCTTCGCGGCCGCGTCGCCTAAATTTTTTGAGACATTATTGCTTGCCGGCTTTTTTGTTGCAGCTGCTTTTTTTGGGGCAGGAGCCGGAGCTTTGGCAGCCGGTTTTTTTGCCGGTTTAGTTTTAGGAGCGCTTTTAGTAGTTGCCTTTTTCGCCGGTTTCTTTGTTTGTGCTTGTGCAGGAACAAAGTATAATGCTATTATTAAGGTAAGCAGCGTAAAGGTATATTTTAAGTTCATTGCTTGTCTTTTCATCTTATTCTTTGTCATCCTGTTTAGTTTTGACCTGGGGCTTTAGTAGTATCTGCCGGTGCCACATCGGTTGAATCAGTGGCGGTTGTATCAACAACAGGCTCCGGTTTAACGGGCTTACCTGTTAATATGCCCATTTTTTGACGGGCAGTTGGCAGTATATCATCTTTACCCTTGTAATTATCAATGATACTTTGTAAGGTGGCTTTGGCCTGGAAATTATCTTTTAGCCTCACGTAATTATCGGCCAGCAAAATATAAGTTTTGGCTACCCAGTAATCATAATTTGGCATGTCTTTAGCCAGGTCAAAACACATTTTTTGCGATGTTTTGTAGTGACCTTTTAAATATTCAATATTGGCAACATTGTACTTGGCTTCTGCAGCGGCTACGGTTTTGGTATTGGTTACGGTGTAATTAAACTCTTTAACGGCAGCAGTAGTATCGCCTTTTTGCAGATAAGCTTTACCGGCATAAAGACCAGTACGGAATTTATCTTCCTGGGCGGCTTTATCGTTCTCACGTACTTGTTTTACATAATTAAGCACATCATCGGGCATCTGCATTTGCGCGTAGCAAAGCATCAGGTTGTTGATGGCGAAAGAATAGTCTTCCTTAAACTCGGCATTGGTTTCCAATTTTTTCAGGAACACGATGGCTTCATTATATTTTTTCTGGGAGATGTACAGCTTGGCCATGCTGATCAACGATTTCTCGGTGTAAGCACTTGTCCAGTCATTTAGGATCACGTTATAATCAACCACTGCCTCTTGCGACCTGTTCAGGTTAACCAAAGCCTGCGCCCTGATAAAGCGGGCCTGTTTTTCATAGATCTGCTTGCTCGGGAATTTATCGAAGTAAGCGTTTACCGCGCCTACAGTACCTTGCCAATCGCCTTTTAAATATAGGTTGTTGGCGGCGGTTATCATGATATCTTCCTGTTGCGAGGTGGTATAGTTACCAATGGGGGTGCTGGTAGCGTAAGCGATGAATGTTTGGGCATCGCCTTTATCGGTATATATTTTTTCAATTTGTTTGAGTGCCTGTTTAGCCTCGTCAGTTGAAGAGTAGTTTTGAACTACTTTTTTAAATGATTCAACAGCGGCATCGTCATTGTTGGCGTTGTAATCAATTAAACCGATGGTAACCAGCGCACGGGGTACATAGCTGCTGTTCGGGTATTTCTGGATCATGGCGTTCAGATCTGTTTTAGCCCTGTCGCCGTCATTTTTCAGGAAGTAGGTATAAGCTATCTCAAATGAAGCGTCATCAGAATAATCGGAGTTAGGGAAGGTGCTTAATACATCATTCAGTGTACTGATCTTAGTATCCAGCGAGCCCTGTAACCCCTGAATCATACCACGCTGAAACAAGGCATAATCCTCGCCCTGGTTGTGCATGGCAATAATGCGGTTGTAATAATCAAGCGCTGTGCCGTAGCTTTTTAATACAAAATAGCTATCTCCGAGCCTGGTTATGGCATCATTCTCGGTATTTTTATCCTTTACATCGCCACGTAAAAACTTTTCAAAGTAGCTGGCGGCTTTGCCGTATTGCTCTCCGTAAAAGGCCGCGTAAGCCAGAGCGTAATTGGCGTAATTGCTCAGGTCAGTTTCTTTAGCTTCGGGCATGCTTAAAAACTTCTCAAAGTTTTCAACCGATTCGCCGTATTTACGCACCTCGTACATAGCCTCTGCCATCCAGTAGGTAGTTAGGGCCTGGGTTTTGGTATCAGTAGGGTTTTTTAACGAACGCAGGAAAATACCTATAGCATTTTCAAATGCCCGCTCATTATAAAACTCCAAACCACGGTAGTAGGTAACTTTCTGATAAGCTGTTAGCGCGCTTTGAGATTTATTAGGTATAGGCTCCAGAATTTCGACAGCCTCTTTGTAGTTGCGTGAGTTTAACAGCTCTTCGCCCAATAATATTTTTACCTCATCGTTACGGCGCGAGCGCGGGTAGTTTTTTAAATACAAGCGGGTTGCGGCAAGTGCTTCGGTATTAAAATCAAGCTCGTATGATAGCTTGGCATATTCATACAAAGCATCTTCTTGCAGTTGTTTATCGTAAGTAAGTTTTGAAGCAGCCAGGAAAGCGTTGCGGGCGCTTTGCTTGTTGTTCATTTTCAGAAAAACATCACCAAGCGTGTAATTACCACTTTGGCTGTAAACATCGCCCTGTTCAATCAGGTGCTCCAGTTCGGTAGCGGCTTTGGCGTAATTACCCACTTTGTAGTAGGTATAACCTATCTGGTAGCTATCCTGCGTATTTTGGGTTTTACCCTGATCACGCTGCTGAAAGCGGTCGTAATATTTAACCGCGCTATCATAGTTGGCTTTAGCAAAGTATGAAGCGGCAATAATGCGCAGCATTTCGGTTTCGTGCTCCTGTTTGCTGTTGTTTACAATAGGTACGGCATAGCTTAAAACATCATCATAGCGTTTATCTAAAAAGTAAACAGCCGATATGTAGTAAGGATAGCTGCTCTGGTATTTCTTTGAGTTTTTTAAACGCTCAAAATTGGCCAGGGCCAGGTGGTAATCTTTATTAAGATAAGCTATGTAAGCAAAGTAATAGGTAGCATCTTCGGTAAATTCAGAGTGCCTGCTTTTTACTTCGGCAAAAAGCGGTTGGGCGCTTTTGAAATCGTTGGTTGAGAAGTAAGCGTATGCTTTACGGAATTTGTATTCGGTATTATCATGACCATTAAGCTCGCTGGCTTCTACCTTATCAAACCAGCGCAGGGCGTCCTGATATTTACCTTGTTTAAAGTACGATTTACCAATTTGGAAGTATGCCAGTTTGGTCAATGGGTTCTCAGGATGCTCTTTAATAAAACGTAGGAACATGCTTTCGGCATCGTCATTATCTAAGTTAAGGGCGCAAAAAGCCTCGTAGTATTGGCTGTTTTCTTTAACCATTGACAGCTCAGATTCAAACTGAGGCTGGGTGTTTGTTTTTAGTCGGGATGCTTCAACCTGGCGAAATTGCTCAGCTGCCGAAACGAATTTTCCCTTGTCCATGAGGTCAATAGCCGAATGGTAAGTGCGGTAAATTTGAGTGGCTGGATTTTGCTGGGCATGTGCTGTTGAAACAATAAATACCGGGATTAGCAGGGTGATGTATTTAATTTTGATCATAAAGCGCATACTAACGATTGTGCTAAATTAGCGAAACGAAAAAGAGCTGTTAACATAAGTAATTAACAAATGTGGATAACACATTCTATTGAACGAAGGTAATACTTCAGATAATATCTGTGTGGAAAACTTTAAAATTTGTTGAATAAACATGGTGCGGGCGCGGTGCCAAAGTTAATTAAATAGTGGTTATGGCCGCAATTTATTTGAAGATAAAGCATTATATAGTATGGCGTATTTGATGATGTTACCATTGCTATTGGCCGGCGTTATTTTAAAACGCCGGGGGGAATATGCTTGTAAATTGCTGGTCATGCTGTTGTTTTTTCCTCTGATTTTAAAGGCACAAAAAATAACTAAGCCAATTGTTTTAATTAATGAGCAGTTGCCCATAACTGCCAAAGAATTTTATGTGGCTAATGTAGTTGATGCCCGAGACGACCGTCGTGCTGTTGCCTGGTTATTGCCTGCAATGGTAACTGGTACCACACCCGGAACCCCATATACTACCGATTTTAAGGGAGGTGTTTTACCGGCCATTAAACAATTTGTAAACGTGGCTTTACCACCAAACAGATCATTAAGGCCGGTAACCATTAGTATTAAAAAGCTGCGCCTTGATGAAACCGTGTTACCGGGCGGCAATGTGGAGGGTAAAGTGAAAATATCATTGTCATTCTATCTGCAAAAAGAGGATCAGCAAGTTCATCTGATTGATTATACCGGAAGCGCGGGTTATAACCGGCCGGCCTCACAGCTCATTGATGTTGAACCTGTAGTGCGCCACGCGTTGCAATATGGATTAACCTATTTTAATACCTGGATAAACCGGGAGGCAGATACCAATATTAAACTGGCTAAAGGTGCCAGAATAATTTTTACCGATTATACCGAACAGCCCGAAGGGGATACGATTTACTACTCGCCCAAGCGCCCTTTACGCTGGGATGATTTTAAGGCCAAACCCATAGGCGGTAAGTATGAGGCGGAGGTATTTCCGAGTATAGGTTACACTGAAGAGGTGGAGGTGGTTAAGGGAATTGTAAATGTAAAACTGGCCGTTAAGGCTTATGTACCTAAAAGTGCCTGCTGGGTAAGGCCGGGCAGCCGTAATGATTACAGCCTGAATCATGAACAGCGGCATTTTGATATTGTAAAAATTATTGCCGAACGGTTTAAGCAAAAACTGAGGGCTGAGCAATTAACCGTTGATAATTATGACGGACCTATTAATGTGCAATACCTGGAATCTTTCCATGAAATGAATGTGATGCAGGATCAGTATGATAACGAAACCAGACATGGTACAGGCACCTTTACCCAACAGCAGTGGAATGAAAAGATAGATAAGGAGCTGGCAGGTTTTGAATAGAAGGGGAATGTGGCTTGCTGTGTTTTAGGCCGCGGTATTCAGCTGCCTGCTGATGCTGCCTAACAATACATCAATATCAAATGGTTTAGCTATAAAATCATCCGGAGCGCCAATTTGGTTTAATGATTGAGAAACATCATGGCTCGCAGATATCAGTATTACCGGAATGTTGTGCGTTTCCTTATTAGTTTTAACTTTTCTGCAAAGGTCACGACCGTCCAAATTACCCAGCATAATATCAAGTAGTATTAAGTCGGGAGGGTTCTGGCTTATTTTATCAAGCAAATATTGGCCGTTTGCGAGGGTCTCTACCTCATAACCTGAATCTTCAAGTATGTACTGTAAAACCTCCAGAATGTCTCTGTCGTCATCCACCGCTAATATCCGTGTCATAATTGTATCTTCTTTAACTACTTACCTGGTAATTGCTTAAAATAATAAACGTTTCACTTACAGTTAAGCAATTCTTGTACCAACTTTGCTTCAAGTACTTAAATTTCAGATAAATAATAAAGGTATAGCTAAAACAATACAGCAAACCCAATAAAACCGGGTTCCGGTACTTGTTTCTTATGGTGTAATAGGTGGCTTAATTAAACTACGAATCGGCTTTGTCTATAAAAACGAGGCTTGATTTTTTACACTTGGCGCAAAAATACTTGCGCACGTTTAAAAAAAAGAGCACATTTTTTGTAAACCAGCTTCTGCGCATCTGGAAGTGGTATGGTTCGCCGCATCTGGAGCAGTGATATTTTTTTCTTTTTTGGGTACTTAAATTCAGGTCGTCCACTATAAAACTAATCGGTGGCTTCCAAATTACAATACCTTAAATTAAAAAGAGGGGCTAAGTATCTAAAACATACTTATGCGTCAGTTTGGCTTAATTAGGAGTAAATAAAAATAATTTGTTTGATCTTATCCCAACAAATAGTATTTACGTTGGCATTTATAACACATGTAGCGTTTAAGCGGGAGAAAAAACAGAAACATCTTTACAAAAAAGCTTCTGGGTACACGGCTATCAAGCTGAGATTTGCACCGTGGGCATGCAGGCATCTTTTTGTCTTGCTCAACTATAAGTTCGTTTGGTTTAGCTTGTACAACCATGACATTAATCAAAGATTTATATCAAAAATATTTACTTAAGCCTTCACAATAACAAAATTAAAAAACTTATCAATATTTTAATCAAGGTGACTAACTATTAGTTACTTAGCTGAATTTTATGGGTAATTTCATCAATATTGTAATATCATTGCTGTTTTAACGATATTTTTTATTTATTTATTAAATATTATTGAAGCATATAAGTTGTACTATTGGTTATAAGCTGCTATAAAAGGCAGCTATTATTTATTTATAAAGGTAAAGGGGAGAGGGATTTTATATCAGGTTGTTTACTTTCTCAACCAACTCAGATAAATCAAATGGCTTGTTAATAATGCCGTCGCAACCATAGTTGAGTAAATGGTCGTCATTATTTAGATAGGCCGAAAATATAATAACAGGCGTATTGCAAAATTTAGGATGCAGCTTGATGCTTTTGCAAATCTCGCCTCCGGTGGTACCCGCCACCCGGTAATCTAAAATAACAAGATCTGGAGTAAACTGATCCATAAGCGGCAACACATCAAGGCTGTTTGATGTGCTCTTTACTTCAAATTGCTCATAAGTGAGCGTTTCATGAACAATATCTAATATGTCCTGATTATCATCCAATACTAAAATACGTTTTGACATAAAAAATATTAAAAAGTGAAAAGGCCGAAAAGGTACTAAAGTATATTATGCTATGTATCGTATAGTAGGTAATGGTTTGGGCTAAAAAACTTTATCGGATTTAACGTGCAAATTTAACTAAATTTATATTACCGAGTTAAAAAAAGGTATTGAATTAAACATATTTCTTTTTTAATCAAAATTTTGGAAAGCAACGGTCAAAATACACCAGTAACACAACGCGTTAATGATTTAATTTCGCAGGCTCCGGTGGCAATCAGTTTCCTGAAAGGGCCGGATCTTGTTGTGGAATCGGCCAATCCTCATATTCTTGAATTATGGGGTTGTCCCGGCAGTGTTGTTGGTATGCCGCTTTCGCTTGCTTTACCTTGTGCTGATAAGTTGCCGTTTGTTAAATTAGTACAGGATGTTTACGAAAATGGTCATATTCATTATGGCTACGAAACAAAGGTATTGCTAAAGCGTAACGAGCGTAATAACCTGTTTTATTTTGACTTTGTATATAAGCCCGTTAAGGACGCCTGCAATACTATAATTGGTGTTATGGTAGTAGCTACCGAAGTAACCAAGCAGGTGGTAGCCAGGCAGCTTTTAGAAGATGCTGAAGAACGTCTGCGTCTGGCCATTGAGGCCACCGGTATAGGTAACTGGGACCTTGACCTGGCTGACAATGATCTGATCAACTCCCCGCGGCTTGCCGTAATATTTGGCCTCGACCCTGAGGATAAGATAAACGAAAAGCAGTTGCGCGAAATAATTCATCCTGAAGATAGACATATTGCATTAAAAGCCTTTAAGAAAGCTATTAAAACAGGTGTGTATTTATATGAGGCGCGCATAGTTTGGGCTGATGGATCAATCCACTGGATCAGAACTTCGGGCAAGGTTATTTATGACGATCAGCATAAACCTTTACGTATGCTGGGTACCACCAACGATATTACTGAACGGCGGCATGATGAGATCATGAAAAATGATTTTATAGCTATGGCCAGCCATGAATTAAAAACACCGCTTACCTCCCTTAAAGCCTATACCCAAATACTGGCGGCAAAGGCTAAAAAGATAGACGACCAATTTTTTATAGGCGCGCTCGAAAAGTGCGAAAAGCAGATCAACAAGATGACCAGGTTGATATATGGTTTTCTGGACATGTCAAAAATTGAGTCGGGCAAAATGCAGTTTAATCCTCAGAGTTTTGATATCAATGCCCTGATCACCGAAGTGGTGGCTGATAACCTGTCTATGGATGAAGGGCACAACCTGATTTTTACCGGCGGCGAAGCAATTTATATCAATGCCGATAAAGATAAGATCATACAGGTACTCAATAATTTGATCAGTAACGCTGTAAAGTATTCTACAAAAGGCAGTACGGTAACTATAAACTCTTTTATAAAAGGTAAAAACTTAAAAGTGAGCGTAAAAGATCAGGGTATTGGTTTAAAACTGAAAGACCAGCAAACCATATTTCAGCGTTTTTACCGGGTTGACAATGAAAGCACCCGAGGATCATCCGGCTTTGGTATAGGACTTTACCTGTCGGCCGAGATCATTAAACTTCATCATGGTAAAATAGGTGTTGAAAGCCAGGAAGGCAAAGGCTCTGAATTTTACTTTTTGCTGCCGCTGCACGTGCAATAGTAGAGCCTTCCTGACTTTTGTAACGGTTTTGACTATAAAAATCTTAAACTCAAAATTTGTTATTACTTTAGGCGTGTAACATTGAGCTTTATTCGTCAAAGCTATTTACCTACGTATAAACACTTTTTTAGCATCATGGCATTATTAACTATTCTGATCTGTATTGTTCTGCTTGTTTTATTGGTAAGCTGGGCAAAGGTCAACCCTTTTATCGCATTCCTGCTGGTATCTATAGCAGCCGGTATCATGCTTGGCATCCCTATTAATAAAGTTACAGCATCGGTACAAAAAGGTATGGGCGATATTATGGGTCAGCTGCTTATTATCATTTGTTTGGGTGCCATGCTGGGTAAGCTGGTAGCTGTAAGCGGTGCCGCTCAAAAAATAGCAGAAGTGCTGGTAAATGCTGTTGGGCAAAAATATATTCAGTGGGCGTTGGTAATCGCAGGTTTTATTATAGGTATCCCTTTATTTTATGGAATTGGTTTTGTGCTGATGGTGCCGCTTATATTTTCGGTAGTATATAAATATAAGCTGCCTGCGGTATATATAGGTTTGCCTATGCTGGCCTCACTGTCTGTAACGCATGGGTTTTTACCGCCGCACCCTTCGCCATCGGCTTTGGTGGCATTGTTTCATGCCAACATGGCCACCACGTTTATTTATGGCTTAATGATAGCCATACCAGCTATTATTATAGCAGGCCCAATATTTGCCCGTTTCCTTAAAAAAATCCCTTCCGAGCCATTAGCCACCTTCAGGGCCGAAGAATTACCTGAGAATAAGCTGCCGGGAGCGTTTAATAGCTTTTTTACTGCACTGCTGCCGGTTATATTATTAATGCTTACAGCGTTTTTTCCATACATGGGTATTAAGGATCCTACCCTGCTAAAAGTAGTCGCTTTTTTAGGCGATCCATCTATAGTAATGCTCATTGCCCTTATTGTGGCAACATTTACTTTAGGTATAAAACAAGGCCATACCATGAGCCAGCTGGCCGTTAACTATACCGATGCCACTAAAGATATAGCATTGATATTGCTCATTATTGCCGGCTCCGGCGCTTTTAAAGAAGTGCTTACTGCCAGTGGTGTAAGCGATCAGATTGCAGCCCAATTACAACAGTTTAATTTGCCGCCGCTTGTTTTGGGCTGGGTTATAGCTGCCATTATCCGTATTAGCTTGGGTTCGGCAACGGTGGCCGGTTTAACTGCAGCGGGTATTGTATCATCATTGGTGTTGCAAAATCACATCAACCCTAATTTGATGGTATTATCCATAGGCGCGGGTAGCCTGGCATTTTCGCACGTGAACGATTCAGGCTTTTGGTTATATAAAGAATATTTTAACCTGAGCATAAAGGATACTATTAAATCATGGTCAATGATGGAATCGTTAGTTTCTGTTATTGGTTTAATAGGTGTATTGATTATCAATCAATTTGTAAAATAAATCATAACCACCCTATGAAGAAGCTGGCATATTACGCGGTTGCTTTAATGCTGCTGCTGTTCATTAGTAAAACTAATTATGCACAGCAAACAGATACGGGTAGTTATTATACCTCGTTTGATGGTACCAAAATATATTACGAAGTAAATGGCGAAGGTTTCCCGGTGGTACTGGTGCACGGATTTTCGGGCACAGGTGAGGGCTGGAAAAAAGGCCAGCTTTATACAGATCTGCTTACAGCGGGCTATAAAGTAATTATATTGGATCAACGGGGCAATGGTCGGTCAGACAAGCCACATACCGATGCCGCTTACGCCCATGATGCCGAAGCAAAGGATATTATGGGCTTAGTGAGCAGTTTAAAGCTTACTAAGTACAGCGTGGTTGGTTATTCGCGCGGTTCTATTATCGCCTCACGTTTGCTCGTGCTTGATAAACGGGTACAAAAACTGGTGATGGGTGGCATGGGCGATGGATATACCAACCCTGAGTGGCCAAGACGCATACATGCTTACAAAGCGCTGATGGGCGATACCAGTTTTCATGATGTTGATGGCATGGTCAATTACATACACAGCAACCCCGCCTTTGATGTACAGGCGTTGGCCCTGCAGCAGAAATATCAGCCATCAACCAGTAAAGAGGAGCTGGCCCGTGTGAAAATTCCGGTTATGATCATTTGCGGAACCGAAGATCATGATAACGGATCAGAAACGGAGCTTCATAAATTTATCCCAAGCTCGCAATTAAAATATGTACCGGGTGATCATAACAGTGCATCCAGAACTGTACAGTTTTCGGCTACGGTGCTTGCTTTTCTGCAATAGGCAAAGTCTTCAAAATGTCGTTTTTAGAGATATTTAATTCATTTTCGCATCTGCGGCGTGCTATTTGTATAAGTATTAACTGAAAGTTTATTAACACTTATCAGATAATATACATATGAAAAAGCTAATGATATTTGCTTGCCTGCTCGTAACGTTCTTGCTAACGTTTACCTATAACGCGCAGGCTCAGGAAAAAAAGAAAGGGATCAGTAAGCAAGGTAAAGGGGCAATTATAGGCGGTGCAGGTGGTGCTGTAGCCGGTGGCCTGATAGGTCATAATGTTAAAGGTGCTTTAATTGGCGGTGCTATTGGCGCAGGCGGCGGTTACATTATTGGTAATGAGCAACGCCGTGCCGACGAAAAGAAACGTGCAGCATGGCGCAGGGCTCATCCAAAACATACGCGCCATTACACCAAAACTACCAAAACCACTACAACAACCACTATCGAGAACCATTAATAACTGTTAAAAAAGGTTAAAAAGCCTGTAGCTTACCCAAGCTACAGGCTTTTTAATTATATTACATCATCAATGCTTTGAGTGTTACGAAAGGGCTGTTTTAATCGTAATGTATAACAAGTTAATTACAAACAGCATGCTTCAATATTTGGTTTATGTATGATGGGTAGAGCGTTTGCAGCATTCATGTTTTGTTTATTTCCTTGTATAGTGCTGGCTCAAACCTATGGGACAGACACGGCAAAGGCTAATGGATTAAAATCTGATACTGTTGCTCAAAAAGACCTCATTGATGTGGCCAGATCATTATTCAACATTAAGCCCCGTAAAATATCCTATACCGAAAAAAAGAAGGTTTATTTTTCTATCCTGCCCATTTCTTCATCAGATGGCCGCAGCGGTGGTAAGGCTCTTTTTACATCAACTACAGCAGCCTTTTACCTCGGCGATCAGGAGACTACCAATTTATCCAGCTTTACTTTCACGCCCTATTTTAATTTAAAAGGGCGCTACGGCTTGCCCATACGCTCCAACATATGGCTGAATGATAACCAATGGAATATTGTTGGCGACACCCGTTTGCTGGTTTATCCGCAATACACCTGGGGCTTGGGAGGGGCACAGGCAGAAGATGACCGCTTTTTGGTAAACTACCGGTATCTACGCTTTTATCAAACTGTACTAAAAAAGATAAAGCCTTATTTTTACGCAGGCATAGGGTATAATTTAGATTACTATATGGATATTGAGGATGACGGCCCCAATAACCTGCGCAGTTTTACTAACTATAACTATGGTACAGCTACCGGGCAGGATGTATTGGCCTCTGGAGCTACCGTGAATTTATTGTACGATACCCGCAAAAACTCTATTAACCCCTTGCCCGGTGCCTATGCTAACGTGGTATACCGGGTTAATACGCGGGTGCTGGGCAGCCATAACAACTGGCAATCCTTATATATTGATGTTCGTAAATATGTATCGTTAAGTAATTCCGGGCCTAAAAGTGTGCTGGCCTTTTGGTCGTATTATTGGACGTCGCTCACTCCCGGCACACCTTATTTGAACCTGCCCAGCCTGGGTTGGGAGCCCTACCAGCGATCGGGTAGGGGATTTGTACAAAACCGTTACCGGGGCCAGCGATTGGCTTACTTTGAAACCGAATACCGGCGGGATATTACACGCAACGGCCTGCTTGGCTTTGTTTTATTTGCCAATGTAAACTCCGTTACCCAGGCCAACAGCCATAATTTTGTTTACTGGCACCCGGCTGGTGGCAGCGGGCTTAGGTTTAAGTTCAATAAAAAATCGGGTACCAATATCAGTTTAGATTACGGCGCAAGTAAAAACTACTCGGCCATATACCTGAACCTGGGCGAAACTTTTTAATGTCGTCTAATTTATTGTATATCAATTAAATAAATAAATGGCAAATTAAGTATACTTCGTTTTAATTTAATCACTTATTTTTGCGCCATGTTTTTGCCCGGCCGCTTATAGCTCAGATATATCATCTACCGTCCATCGCCGGAAGCCCGTTAATTTTATTTGTTTACCCTGGTTTATAAGCCAGCTGATTTGCCAAAACTATATATGACAAGGAAACGATACGTATACTTAATTCTTATTTTAGGATCGCTTACGGCACTCGGGCCATTCTCTATAGATATGTACCTGCCCGGCTTTAAAGCTATAGCCAAATATCTGCATACCAGTACAGATCAGGTGGCGCTGTCCTTATCAAGCTATTTTATTGGTATATCCGCGGGCCAGCTATTATATGGGCCACTGCTTGACAGGTTTGGCCGTAAACGCCCGCTGTACTTTGGTCTTTGCCTTTATATTGTAGCTTCTGTAGGGTGTTTTTATTCAACCTCGCTTGAAATGCTGATCATTATGCGTTTTTTCCAGGCCATAGGCAGCTGCGCGGCAACCGTTGCCGCTATGGCGATGGTACGTGATCTGTTCCCGGTAGAGGAAAATGCGAAGGTATTTGCCCTGCTTATTTTGGTATTGGGCGCATCGCCCATGCTGGCGCCTACCATTGGTAGCTACATTACAGCGGTATATGAGTGGCAGGTGATCTTTTTAATATTGACCATTATAGCGGTGTTGATATTGCTGGCAGTTATATTCTCGCTGCCCGAGAGTTATCAGCCCGATCCCTCATATTCCTTAAAACCCATACCCATCATCGGTAACTTTTTGCAGGTGTTAAAAGATCCGCAGTTTTTAACCTACTCGCTGAGCGGGGCACTGGCCTTTGCGGGTTTGTTTGCCTATGTGTCATCATCGCCCATTGTATTTATAGAGGTATTTAAAGTGGGTGAGAAAGGTTTCGGGTGGATATTCGCCGGTTTATCAGTTGGGTTTATAGGTTCAAGCCAGGTAAACAGTATGCTGATGAAGAGGTTTAAAAGCGAGCAAATGGTAAATGTTTCGCTCATAGGCATGGTGATTATATCAACCATATTTTTAATAGGATCATTAAATGACTGGTTTGGCATTGGCGGTACCATCGTCATGATATTTGGTGTTTTATGTGGTGTAGGTATTAGCTATCCCAATACCGCCGCATTGTCGCTCGCGCCGTTCACCAAAAACGCAGGTTCAGCATCCGCATTGGTAGGGGCGTTTCAAATGGCTATTGGTTCACTGGCATCGATAGGCATTACCCTCATTAAAAGTCACAGCCCGCTGCCTATGGCAGGTGTTATGGCAGCATCGTCAGTTTTGGCACTCTTGGTATTGGTGATAGGCAAACGTTTTATTAAAAACAAAGTAGAGGCCAGCGCCGATGCAACCGTGATGGCGCATTAATGACCGTTGATTTGGATTGATTACGTTGATTTCGCTGATTATTCATTTGATTTAGATCGATTCCGCTAATAACGATTTTCTTTTAAGACAAGATCTATAATGTTATTATAGTGAACCGCTTCCTGAGGAGGCGGTTCACTATTCAATGAGTCATATCAATAACTTTAATCTTTTATCCTTTGTCCAAAAGTCTAACAGTCCCAAAAGTCCCAAAGCTCACCCCAATACTTCATCAATAATGCCAAATTCTTTGGCTTCGCTGGCAATCATCCAGTAGTCCCGGTCTGATACGTCGTATACTTTTTGGTAAGGTTGGCCGCTGTGTTTGGCAATGATCTCGTATAGTTCCTGCTTCATTTTGCGGATCTGCGTAGCTGCTATCTCAATATCTGATGCCATGCCTTGCGCCCCACCCGAAGGCTGGTGCAGCATTACACGCGAGTGCCTGAGTGCCGCACGTTTGCCCGCAGCCCCGGCACATAACAGCACCGAACCCATCGACAGGGCCATGCCGGTACAGATAGTGGCCACATCGGGGCCGATGAAGTGCATGGTGTCATAAATTCCCAGTCCTGCATATACCGAACCGCCGGGCGAGTTGATATACATCTGGATATCCTTTTTAGCATCGGTTGATTGGAGGAAAAGCAGCTGAGCCTGGATAATATTGGCTACGTTATCATCAACCGCCTGGCCCAGAAAAATAATACGGTCCATCATCAGGCGCGAGAACACGTCCATCTGGGCTACGCGCATCTCACGTTCTTCGGTTATATAAGGCGTTTGGGCTATGGGAAGGCTGTTTTTTTCTACTTCGGCAATAAAACTATCTACCCGGGTACCGGCAATAGCATGGTGCATGACCGCATATTTGCGGAATTCCTGTTTATCGATATTCATAAAATTTAGTGTTTGGAGGTAATGATCTGTTTACCTGTTTGAAAATATACGGGCTATTTTTTGCCTGAAGCTCAGATGCTCAGGCTCATTGAATAATTGCTGGTGAACGGTTTCAATTTCTTCTATTAATTGCTTACGGCCATATTGCCTAACCAGGCTATATACCTGCTGTTGGGCCGCGACATTATCTTTAAGCTCATCATTGATAAGCATTTTGGCCTCAAACAGGAGGGCACTGCCCGCATGCGACTTTTGGAGCAAGTGCTGTTCTGCTTGTGCTATGTTATTCAAGGAAGTCCTCATACCTTAATGCTTTTTGTTTAACCGTTTCCCTGACCTTTTCAATGCACTTATACTTTTGCACCGTTGCCGATCGCACACCCGAAAAGCCGAATAATTGTGCCACTCTGGCCATAGGCAGCTGGTCATAATAAAAAGAGCGCAAGAGTTCCATACAACGCTTGCCGGCGGTTTCTAAAAAGTTCAGAAGTTTATCTTCGGCCGGAGCTGTTTCGGTTTGGTTGCCGATACTTTCGGTAAAGCTATCATCCAATTGGGTGGTTTTGTTACCTTCCTTATAACGTTGTATCCATAGATAACGGGCGGTACCAAAAATGTAGGCTCCTTCGCTGCTGTTAATGGCTATTGATCTGCTTTTTTCATAGTAACTCAGCAGCGCATCCTGAAAAACATCTTTGGCTTCGTCAAAAGAGCCACCATGTTTGCTTACATATTTTGCTACTGCCGGGAAAACCTTTTGGTACAATGCTATAAAAAGCTGCTGCCTTGCCGCCTGCTCCTGTAAATTAACTGTATCCATTGTTTCACTGTTTTATTACTATGTGTAAATGATAACAGATATATCACCTTTTTTGGATAAAAGATTTTTGGAGCAAGGAATAATGACAAAAACTCAAACAAAAATAGTATCCAATATTTTTCACTACTCACTACTCACTACTCACTACTCACTACTCACTACTCACTACTCACTACTCAAACTCACTATCTTAAAATTTACTCATCCTTACCGCGGTAACTTTGGAGCCATCAGCACCTATGGTTTCAAAAACGATATTGGTTTCGGTAAGTTCAGTTACGGTAAATACAAAATCACGGGTTTTGCCATCGGGCAGTTTTTCATTCACCTTAATGTTGTTGCCGTTAAGAGTAAAGCTACCGTGCGATAGGTATTTGCCACCCCATACAATATTCCACTTCATTTCAGGAGTAAACTGAATATAGGGCGAAGCTTCAGCTAATTCGTCTGGTCTCATGCTATCGGGCGGGCTGGCATTGGGGTGTTCTACCTTGACATATTTCCATTTCCCGGTAAGCGTGGCGGTACTAACACCCGGCTTGCACGAAGCCATAAAACATAATATGATGGCGAATAATAAAAAGCTGTAATTTTTCATTTGAAGAATTTGTTTTTTTAATAGTAAGGAAGCTATTATGAACAGATTATTATCCCAGTTCATGATGACTTCACGTAGCTTAAAAGTTTAATCTAAGCTATGCAATTACCATTAAAAATAAAACCCTGAAAGTACGTTATGGTTATTTGCCCTGGGCGCGCTTCCTTGCCTTTTCTTCTGCTTTCTTCACTTCATCTTTTTCACTTAGTGGCCCTTCGGTTTTAATCTCTTCGCCAGATGTTTTGCTTTTGCCGGTATCTCCTTTTTTAGCACCGGTCTTATTGGGTTTTGCAGGAGTAGTCATAATATATGGAATTTGATGATACCTATTTGAATAACTCCCTGTGGATGGTATTTGTTTCAAATCCAAAAATCATTTAATCAGAAGAATCAGAGCCCAAAATCAGCGGTCAAAAATATTTTTGAAAAAAGCTGTAACAAGTATAAATTACAAATGTCTTAATGACACTATATAGCCAAGGTACTCCAATCCAGTAAAGCTATAAGTTATTGTGAGGGCCCGCACCTTAAGGGTTCCGTTAAAAAAATCAAACACTAAATCTTAAAAAAAAATGAACAATCTAATTGTGATGCTTTGGTGGGCTGTGCCCGTCATCCTGATTTTGCTGATGTACAAATCTGTTTTGCGCGTATTTTTCGGCATGGTGATCGTGCCCGATAACCGTATTGGCCTAGTGGTTAAAAAGTTCACCTTGTCCAGCAAATCGCGCCTGCCGGATGGTCGTATCATAGCCATCAATGGCGAGGCCGGCATGCAGGCCAAAGCCCTTGCGCCTGGTTTGTATTGGGGTATGTGGCCCTGGCAGTACGGCATTACTATGGAGCCCTTTACCATTATTGAGCAAAATAAGCTGGGACTGGTAAAAGCCAAAGATGGAGCCACGCTTGATACCGGCCGTGTACTGGGTAAACCGGTTGACTGTGATAAATTTCAGGATGCCATAGCTTTCCTGAATAACAACGGACAAAAAGGTCCACAGGCCGCTTTCCTGACGCCGGGTAGTTATCGTATCAATACCTTTTTGTTTGAGATTGAAATGGTGCCCATTACCCAGATACATGAAAACAAGGTAGGTATAGTTACCACGCTTGATGGCGAACCGCTTGATAAAGGTGAAATTGCCGGTGAATCGGTATCGGGGCATAAAAACTACCAGGATCCTATTGCCTTTATCAATGCGGGTGGCTGCAAAGGTTTGCAGGAGGATGTGATACTGGCTGGTACCTATTACCTTAACCCCTGGTTTGTGATTGTGGAGCAGGTGGATATGACCTATATACCTATCGGCTACGTGGGTGTAGTAAACTCCTTTGTGGGTCCCGAAGGTAAAGATACCAGCGGCGATGCCTTTAAACACGGTAACATTGTTCACCGCGGGCAAAAAGGTGTTTGGGAAGATCCGCTTGATCCGGGTAAGCACCCCATCAATATTTATACGCACGCTGTGGAGGTGGTACCTACTACCAACATTGTGCTTAACTGGGCCGATAGCCGTACCGAAGCACATGAACTGGATAAAAACCTGTGTACCATTACCGTGAGATCAAGCGATGGTTTTACCTTTAATTTGGATGTGTCACAGATTATACACGTACCACGTAACGAAGCTCCAAAAGTAATAGCCCGTTTTGGTAAAATGAAAAACCTGGTATCGCAGGTACTGGAACCAACTATTGCCAACTATTTCCGTAACTCGGCACAAAAGAGTGATGTGATAGGCTTTTTGGCCAATCGTATACAAAGGCAAAGCGACGCGCGCGACCATATAGGCGCCGTGTTAACAACCTATAACGTAATTGGGGTTGATACGCTGATAGGCGATATTGTGCCTCCTGCCGCGCTAATGAAAACCCTTACCGACCGTAAACTGGCCGAAGAAGAGAAAGTAACTTACGAGATACAACGCCATGCCCAGATTGAACGTAAGGAATTTGAAAGCGCGAGGGCTGGTGCCGATATGCAGCCCGAAGTAGTAAAATCAACCCGTCAGGTAGAGATCAATACACAAATGGCGGCTTCAAAAGTTGCCGCATCACGTGGTGAGGCAGAGGCCAAAACCATTAACGCCAAAGCCGATGCAGAGGTAAGGATAACCATAGCTAAGGCCGATGCGGAAGCCAAAACAGTAAATGCCAAGGCCGATGCCAATGCCACCGAAGTAAATGGTATTGCCGAAAGTACCAAGATCAAGGCTATAGGTTTAGCTGAGGCCGAGGTAACCAAGCAAAAAACCGATGCTATGGGTACCGAACAATACGCTATTGTGCGTGTAGCCGAAGCGCTGGCTACCAATGGTATTAAACTGGTGCCTGAAATATTGGTTAGCGGTAAGGAGAACGGTGCGGGTAATGGTATTATTGATGCCCTGATAGGTAGCGAAATGCTAAAAAAACTACAGAAAGCAAATGAGGAGGATAAGGCTGAGTAATAATGTACTTTTAACAACAAAGGCTGCCTATTGGCAGCCTTTGTTGTTTATTTTTTGTTTTTCAATTCCCTGATCTCTGTTCTCAGCTCCTGTATCTGTTGCTGGGTATGTTTGTTTTCCAGATAAAAGTATATAGCGAATGCCAGGAATATTTTACCGAGTATAAATACCCCTGCAAATACCCAGCGCCAGGCTTTATGCAGGCGCATGTGGCTTGATGAACCTTCTACTTCAATGTATTGGTCGCCTTTGTCTTTTTCTGTATCGGGGCGTTCACGATCATTCTTGCGGTTAAATACCTGCGGTGAGGATTCCTGATGAGGGATAACGGCATTTATTTCCTGTGCAATTTTATACCATGTTCCGGATGGGGGCTCAACGGCCAAATTACGGGCCAGCTTTTCTATATCCTTTTCCAGTTGCTGCAGGGCTTCATTAACTTCAGGATATTCTGCTTTCATGAACAGCAACTCCTTTACTTCCTGCTCAGAGGCGGCACCTAAAACAAAGGTTTCTAAAATACCGCTTTCTATGTATTCCTGTGTCCTCAATTGCTGCTCCTGATAATAGTAAAACAATCTTTTAATATTTTCCTGATATTCTCTTCGGGTTGGTTAAGCTCGGTTGCAAGGCTGGTAATGGTTTTGCCATACCAATGTACCCCGCAAAAAACAAGCTGCTGCTCGTGAGTCATCTGTTGGGTGTATTTATTATCACAGATGGATGGTTTGTTTTCACTCTTCCCATTATTTTGATAAGCCGTACTTACAAAATATTCAGACAGCTTTTTACGGGCCATTGACTGCAGGTGGCAAAAGGTATTTACATCCTCGTTGGTAAGCTCATCCAGCTCATTAGGTACGTCTTTAAATACCGCAACCAGGTATTGTTCGGCAATAGCCTGGTTTTTAACAACATCGCCTATATAACCTAAAAGCATGCCGGCATATTGCTGATAAAGTTTATGCACTAATAGTAAGCGACTTTGGCCAACAGATACCGAATTTTGAAGTTGCGTATTCACAATTAATGCTTAACTATAATGGGATAACTTCCCTGATTCAAATATATTAAAATTAGTATGAGCTTTTATAAACAAGAATCTTTAGGCAATGTTTTCTTATTATTTATTGCAACGGTTATATAATTGTTAATTTTAGTTAAAACATTCGTTATTGTAAATAATATCCGTGTGTTCTGATTATTTTTATACATGCTTCGCCATCTGCTTTTAATCGTAACAATTTGTTTGATTTCGGGTGCTGTTTTTGCTCAAAATACACAAAGCGGTACTGTATTTGAAAACAAAACCCGGGTGGTATTGCCAGGCGTTATGGTTGAAAATGCCAATAATGGTAAACATACACTTACCGATAAATCCGGAAAGTTCATTATTCAGGCTAAAGCGGGCGATAAGCTTTTCTTTACCGGTTCTTTTTACCGGCCCGATACTTTACTACTTACCAATTTAAACCCGAAAGAGATTTTCCTAACTCCAAAACAAACCACACTCAGCGAGGTCCAGGTAACTAACATCGAACTTAAAACACGAAAAGGCGAGTTTACAGATCCTGCTTTTCACGGACAAACGGTGGTATATCACCGGGATCAGAATGGGAATTATGATGGCGGTATCACCGTGCGCTTACACTGGTGGGATAAGGACAATAAAAAGAAGAAAAAACAGGAGGAGTTTATTAAAGATCAGCAAATACAGGATGAAATAGCCAAAGTGTTTAGCGCCGATAACATTGCCCGATATGTGCCGCTGAAAGAACCTGATCTGGATAATTTTATATTGCTGTACATACCCTCGGTTAAAACCTATATCAACAGAAATTTTAACCTGGCAAGCTATCTGAACGTTAGCTATAAAAAGTATCAGGAACTGCCTCCAGACCTACGTACAGCAGGCCAGTTGAATAAATAATTTTTAATTAGGGTGTAACTAATATTCAAATAAAGCATCATTTAATGGTATAGTATCAATTAATCCATCCACAATCTATTAAATAATGCAAATTTCTACAGTTGTGCCGTCAGTTAAAAACAGCCATATACAGGCTGGGAAAATAGTCTATATCGATAATCTGAAAGTAGTGCTTACCATTTTAGTGGTACTGCACCATACTTTTATAACATACGGTGCACCAGGAGGTTGGTATTATAGCGAAAAAACAACAAAGGTAGCAGCGCAAATACTCATGACGATTTTTGTAGCAACTAACCAATCTTTTTTTATGGGCTTTTTCTTTTTTATATCAGCCTATTTTACTGAATCGTCTTATCACAAAAAAGGAGCACCAGGTTTTATTGTAGATAGGTTTAAACGGTTGGGTATTCCGCTGGTGTTTTACTCCTTTATATTGTCGCCTGTATTAAGTTATTTGGTTTACCGCTTTGGTCAGGGGCATAATATTACGTATGCCCAATATTTGGGTGGTTTTCATCACTGGATAGATTTTGGCGTGTTGTGGTTTGTAGCGGCTCTGCTATTGTTCAATGTGTTATATGTGATAGTTATGCTGCTTTTTAAAAATGTAAAAGCATTACCAATAGGCCAAATGCCTTGTATAACAACCATAGTGTTTTTTACACTGACGCTGGCTTTAGGTACTTATCTAATGCGCTGTATATTCCCGGTTGGCTGGGTTTTGCAACCTGTTGGCTTTCAGTTGGGGCATTTTGTGCAGTACATTGCCTTGTTTGTTTTGGGGATAATGGCCAGGCGCGGGGAATGGCTTAATAAGGTTGATTATAAAACAGGCAAAGTATTTACAATGATGGCTTTATTGATGCTCCTTATTGGTTTTCCGGCAATTTATTATTTAAAAATCATCACCAACAGCCCTATAGAAACTTTTAGCGGTAATGGGTGCTGGCAATCATTAATGTATGCCTGTTGGGAGCAGTTTACGGGTATATTTATTATAGTGGGAATGGTGGGTATTGCTGAACAAAAATGGAGTGGACAATCTGTGTTGATAGGAAAAATGTCAAGAGCAGCTTTTGGCGTTTATATTTTTCACCCGCTGATACTGATCTCGGTATCTATGCTGTTTAGAGCATGGAGCGTTGACCCCGCTGTTAAATTACTATTGGTAGCACCACTTGCCGTTACAGGATCATTTTTGTTAGCACATTTGTTATTGAAAATTCCTGGAGTGAAGGCGGTTATTTAAAACTTGTACTTATTACTGCCAATAGTTGCAACCATGCAACCAAGCACCATTACTATGCCAAAAAAGGCCATGATCAGATTAGTATGATTAGGCAATGCGATTACCAGAATGGCTAATAAAAAGCATATGCTGCCGCTAATCATCAGCGTACCGCCAATCCAATTGGTTAATCCATCTTTATCTTTGCATTCTCTTTCGTCGTAGCCTGCAATAATGTTTACCTGCTTTTTGTACTTAATCAGGTATGCCAAAAAAACTACCAATAGCGCTGCACCACCTTCAATAATACCCAATAAGGCGCATCCTGTATTCATAGTGCAATATAAGCTATAATTACTGTGCTTTCAAGCTATCGGCTTTGGCTTTAGCCTTTTTCTTGAAAAAGCCGCGTAGCAGAAAATTGTGCTGAACGGCTTCCAGATCGTCATTTAACTTTACCGAGCTTTGCTGCAGATAGTTAAGTGTGGTACGTACCTGGGTAGCGCCTTTAGAATCATTCAGTAGTACACCAATGGCATTATCGGTAGTATTAAGCTTGTTGCTTGCTTTGGTTAAATTATCGGTTAGAGTTGATGCGTTGGCCGCTGTTTGCTGCAATTGCGCAACCGACTGGCTTATTTTATTAAAAGTAGCGGTATCGGTAAGCAGTTTATCAGCAAAGCCACCTTTAGTGTTCATTTTGGCGCTAAAGGTATGTAACTGTACAGCCATCTGTGCGGCGCTTTGGGTAGTTGTTTGCAGGTTTTGCATAGCCGCGCGCAATTGCATGGCCATCGTGCTATCCGTCATTAGGGTGCCAATGGTTCCTTTACCTTCCAGTATTTTATGGCTTAATACTTTAAAATCATTGGTAATAGCCAATATATTCTGGTTATTATCCTGCAAGGTTTTCAGCATATCATCGGTTGAAAGCATTTTTTCAGCTTGTAACTGGTCGCCATCCTGTACTACAGGAGCTTGAGGACTGCCGCCATCAATAACAATGATCTTATTACCGATCAAACCGTCCGATCCAATTTTAGCCCCGGCATCGCGGTGAATGTATTGCTGGGTTGCTTCATCAACATGCATAAACACCTGAACTTTTGATGGGCCAATGAATTTAACTTCGCTTATGGTACCCACTTTAACACCTGAAAACCAAACGTTGTTACCTTTTTTTAATCCGGCAACATCGCTAAATACCGAGCTGATCTTGATGTTTTTAACAAAGGCTTTTTGCTGGCCACCAAGTGTAAATACACCCAGTATAAATACCACCAGGCCGAGCGCTAAAAATATGCCTACTATAATTGCTTTTTTATTTTCTGTTCTATCCATGATAATGGTTATAATAACTTGTCTTATTGTATAAAGTTGTAATCAAAAAATGGTTTAACCCGCTCATCATTAGTATCAAACACTTGTTCAAAAGTGCCGGTACGCTGAAACTGACCGTCAAGCAACATGGCTATCCGATCGCCGGTTTGTTTGGCACAGGTAAGATCATGGGTAATGATGATGGATGATGTATTATATCGCTGTTGAACCTCGTTAATAAGGTCGTTGATCTCGATGCAGGTTATCGGATCAAGGCCCGCGGTTGGTTCATCATACAACATAATTTCAGGATTCAGGATAAGCGTGCGTGCAATGCCGATACGCTTACGCTGCCCGCCCGAAAGCTCCGATGGCATCTGGTTGATGGTTTGCGACAAGCCCACAGCCTCAAGCACGGTCTCTACTGATGTATTAATTTCCTTCCGGGTAATATTTTTGCGGTTACGAACCAATGGAAATTCAAGGTTTTTGCGAACCGTCATACTATCGTACAAAGCACTGTTCTGAAACGAAAAGCCTATCCGGATGCGTAACTCCTGAAGTTGAGCATCTGTTATTTGAGCAATGTTATGGCCCAATACGGTTATCTCACCTTCGTCGGGTTTTAATAAGCCTGATATGATCTTAATTAAAACCGATTTACCTGTACCCGAACGACCGAGTACTACCAGATTTTCGCCCTGGTATAGGTCAAGGTCTATTCCGCGCAAAACGGCATAATCCTCAAATGCTTTTTTGAGCCCCCTGATGCTGATAACCGGATTGCTATGATCAACCTGTGTTTTTACCTTTTTCATATTAGCGGAACCAACTGGTTATCTGTACAATAATTACTTCTTCAATAAACACCAGGAACATGGCCGTAACCACTGCTCCGTTGGCGGCTTTACCCACACCCTCGGTACCTTTGGTTGAGTTATAACCCTGGTAGCAGCCTACTATACCAATAGTAAAGCCAAATACTATTGATTTAATGAGTGATGCTATAAAATCAATAAAAGTTAAAGGCTCAAACACCTGCTGAATAAAAGTGCTCCAGCTGGTGCCCTCATTTTGGCTCACATTTAAATAACCACCCACTATGGCTATCAGCGCAGTATAGGTTGATAAAATAGGTATGGTAATAGTAGTTGCCAATACCCGGGTACATACCAAAAATTTAAATGGTTTGGTGCCCGATACTTCCATAGCGTCAATTTGTTCGGTTACCCGCATAGAGCCCAGTTCGGCACCAATACTTGAACCAACTTTACCCGATGCTATTAGCGCCGTAACCAAGGGCGCTAACGCACGCATAATGGCTATGGATACCAGCGATGGCAGCCAGGACGTTGCCCCAAACTCCGAAAGGGATGGTCTTGATTGCTTGGTAAATATCACCCCAACAATAAAACCGGTTACCGAAATAAGAGTAAAGGAGCGCACGCCTACTTCAAAACATTGCCTTACCACCTCTTTAATTTCAAATGGCGGTAAAAAAGCTTCCCTGAAAAAACGGAGGATAAATTGATTGATCTTATAGAGGTCGGTAAAAAAATTTATCAGGCTTTGCTTAAGCTTTGAGTTTTTTTTAGTTACCGTTGTTGTGCTTTCTGCTGTATCCATTAATATGATATAGTAGTATTTTGTACAAATTTGACTATGGTTACTCTACAATAAACTTATTGCAATTGTTTGCTGCTAAGTACATTATCCGGCGTTTTTTGCTTTGATATGATAAAATAGGGGATGGTAGTACCTTTATCAAGCAACCTTTGGAAAGTTAAGCAGGCAAATTTGAACAACATGTTAACTTGAGTTTAAGCTTTTGACCATATGGGTTAAAAGTTAAAATCACGAGCGAGTGCAAACCTAACAGTTATAATTTATATAGAATATATAAGCGTTAAAAAATATAGTTAAAGGAGTGTAAAATTCTGATCAGGAGGCAATATAATAAGCAAAGGCCTTCGGTTTGGATTATTAAACACATAAGCTAAGAAATTTACTCAGGGGCAAGATTGTACGGTAATTGCACAAACATGCGATGCCTTTTCAAAAATTAAAGGATATTTACAGGCAACCTGGTACCTTAAATATGAACGCGGTTTTAAAGTATATCATAGCTTCCATTATATTTTTATTGTTTTATAACTTGTTAGCGAATGCACAGTTGCAGGACCCGAGCGATAAAAAGGCTACCGCCGAAACCAGGCAGCTTTTTTACAGTATGCAGCGTTTACAGGGTGCCGGTATTATATTTGGTCACCATGACGATACGGCTTATGGTACCAGCTGGCGTTTTGAACCCGGCCGCTCAGATGTAAAGAGTGTTACCGGATCGTATCCGGCTTTATATGGCTGGGATCTGGCTAAAATTGAGCATGATAGTATCAAAGATATCAATGGCATCCCTTTTAAACTTCAAAAACAATTAATAAAAGAGGCTTATGAACGTGGTGGCATCAACACCTATTGCTGGCATATGGATAACCCTGCTAACGGAAAAACCGCCTGGGATACCACACAGCAAACCGTTAAAGAACTCATCCTCGGTGGAGCATATCATGAAGTGTATGTAAGTTGGTTAGATAGGGTTGCAGCGCAGATAGCTGACCTTAAAGGAGCAGAGGGAGAGGCTATCCCTATTTTATTCAGGCCCTTTCATGAACTTACCGGTAACTGGTTTTGGTGGGGTAAAAATACCAGCACACCAGAAGATTTTAAAACTTTATGGCGCTTTACCATTGACTATCTGCGTAACAAGAAAAAGCTGCACAACCTGCTCATCGTATATTCTACGGCTGATTTTGAATCGGAAGAAGAGTTCCTGCAGAGATATCCCGGCGATGATTATGCCGATTTTGTTGGTTTTGATAATTACTGCTTCAAGAATGTTGCAGAATTTCAGGCTAAACTGAATAAGCGTCTGGGTATTCTGGATGTAGTTGCTGCCAAACACCACAAAGTAGCTTGCCTGCCCGAAACCGGTTATGAGCAAATACCACAGGCCAACTGGTGGACGGGAGTGTTATTACCAACCTTAACAAAACATAAAATATCATATGTGATGGCATGGCGGAATGATAGTGCAGATCAATATTATGTGCCATACCCCGGACAGGTAAGCGCTGCCGATTTTGTACAATTTTTTAATAGTCCGAAAACGATGTTTCAAAACCGACTGTCGTTGCTGAGCGTTTACGGGAAACCCAATAAAGGAAAGTAATGGCAGATGTAATTATGCTTTTCTTAATACCATTACGCCCAATATTCCCGACAATAACGAAGCCAATAAAATGCCGTATTTAGCCTGATCAACCATCTCAGGTTGCGAAAATGCAAGTCCGGATATAAAAAGCGACATTGTAAAACCCACACCTGCCAGTAAGGCCACACCTGCCATTTGTTTCCAGGTAGACTTTGAAGGCAGCTGCGCCCCAAACTTTACCATGAACCAGGTGGCAGTTAGTACGCCTGTAAACTTACCCACTAACAATCCTGCGGTTACGCCTAAACTCACCGGGTTTATCAGTGATGAAAAAAAATTCGGACCAATGATGGTATCCGCGTTGGCCAACGCAAAAAGCGGCATCACCACAAAGGCTACCCAGGGATGCAGCATGAATTCTATTTTTTGCAGTGGCGTTTCGGCATCGGTGCTTAATTTTTTTATTTGTTCAATAGTATCATGTTGTTCTGGAGTGGTTAGAGTGCTGTTATTGGGGATAGCCTTTTCAAATTCAAGTAAAAGCCCGCGCAGGCTATCGGCATAGCTTTTTTCATTGATGCGGGTACGAGCAGGTATAGTAAAGGCAACCAGCACACCCGCTATGGTAGCATGTATGCCCGAAAGTAAGAAGGTAACCCAAACCGCAAAGCCAATCACCAGGTAAAAGACAACACTCCTGATACCCATTTTATTGCCGATAAGCAAGATCACCAGCAACCATACACCAATTGTTAACAGCGCTAAGGCTATATGTGAACTGTAGAATAGAGCAATTACCAATACTGCTCCCAGATCGTCGGCTACAGCCAATGCCGATAAAAATACTTTTACAGATGCCGGGATATGTTTACCTGCTATAGAAAGTAGGGCCAGTGCAAAGGCAATATCCGTAGCCATAGGTATTCCCCAGCCATGTTCTGAAGCCTGGCCTTTGTTTATTAAAAAATAAATGAGCGCGGGTACCAGCATACCGCCAAGCGCGGCAACCATTGGCAAGGAGGCTTTCTTAATGCTTGATAATTCGCCGGCTATAAACTCTCTTTTCAGTTCAAGGCCTATCACAAAGAAAAATATGGCCATCAGGCCATCGTTTATCCAAAGATGCAGTGTGTGGTCAAGCGAGTGGCCTGCAAAGCTAAGTGAAAATTTATTATTCCACAGCTCGTGATAAAAGTGCTGTAAGGGAGAATTAACCCATATAATGGCTATTACAACGCTTATAAAAAGTACCATACCACTGGTATGTTCCTGATGGATAAACTTGTTAACCGGCGCGGTGATTCTTTCAATGGGTGTCTGCTGCCTCATTGCTGCCTAAATTAAGGAAATTAATGTTTAATGATTTGGAGCAGCCACGGAAATATTAAATAATTAAAACCAATTACGCTGCCCAAGCTTTATTAAACAAAAAAGCGATTATGAACCCTTATCAACAAAAATGGTTGGATGTATTACATCATGCCAATCTGCCTGGATGGAAGATAGAAGCCCGCGGCGAGGATATATTTATTGACATGCCTCACATTACCGATCTGAAATTAATAAGGGATAATCTTCCACAAACGCTTGGTTTAATGTCGTTGGATATTCATGTACCCAAAGAAAGGCTGAATTTTATTTTTCATAATGGGTATGAGCAATTTGAATACCTGCTTAATCCCAGTGAGGCCGACCTGAATAGGGGATGATCAGATCTTGGCTTTGGTTGATACCACTACTACAGAAACACCCATAAGTGCTATCAGTACAAATGATGCTCTTAAAGTGGCAATACCGGCTATAAAACCAATTACCGGCGGGCCAACTAAAAAGCCCAGAAAGCCAATGGTTGATACTGCTGCCAATGCAACACCAGGTAGCATGGTTTTTGACTTGCCTGCAGCGCTGAACACCATAGGCACTACTGATGATACGCCCGCGCCTACCAGCAGAAACCCTGCCATAGCGGTATATATATAAGGGAATGCTACCGCAATAAGCAAACCTATGGCGGTTAAGCTACCGCTAACCTGTAGTGTACGCTTCAAGCCAAATTTGGCTGCAAACCAATCGGCAACAAACCTGCCGCCGGCCATAGTGAACATGAAGGTAGTGAAACCCAAACCCACCATAGCGGTAGGAGCAAGTACTACTTTTTTAAAATAAATAACGCTCCAGTCAAACATGGCACCTTCGCATATCATAGAACAGAAAGCAATAACACCCAACTTGATCAGCGAACTGTCGGGCATTACAAATACTGGCCCCGAGTTGGCTACTTTATCGTCTTTAAGATAACGGGCCGCTATGATCACACCGGTAAATATCACAGCCATCATCACCAAAAAATGGTGAAAAGGATCAATGTTATTACCTATCATGTAGGTTCCTATACCAGCACCAACAAATCCGGCCAAACTCCAGAGGCCGTGGAAAGACGCCATAATAGGTTTTTTATAGATCTCTTCGGTGGCAACAGCTTGTGTATTAACAGAGATATTAACGGCGTTACTGCTGAAACCAAAACAAACCAGGCAAATGATAAGCTGGAAAGTGTTTTGAGCCAACCCCAGTGTTACCAACGCGGTGGCATATACCAGTAAAGCGCTGATAAGTAATTTGCGGCTGCCAATTTTAGTGATCACCCAACCTGAAAAAGGCAGGGAGCACATGAGCCCAACAGGCAGTGAGAATAGTACTGCGCCTAAAGCAGCATCAGACAGGCCCATGTTTTGTTGCACGGTAGCAATGCGCGACGCCCAGCTTGAAAAGCTTAACCCAGCCATAAAAAACATAGCGCCTACGGCAATTCGGAGTGCTTTTTTTGATGTTGAGATTGGTACGGCCGGAGCGTTGATCATTGATTATTTAAATTATTTTATTGTGTATAAAGTACACATTGGTTTACCAGCACAAAGATAGATAAAAACCAGCACTCAATATATAGCTAAAACGTTTTTTACTTTGCTGTGAATTAGTAAGTTGAGTTATAAGCAAAAATGCAAAGTGTTCGTTTTAAGCCGGCACTGTAAATTACATTTTTATATTAAAAGAGCCAATAACTTTGTGGGTTTTATTATCGTCGCCGGTAAGGTTAGCGTTAAAAGTACCTTGTAAAAGGCCGTCGCTAAATGTGGTTACTTTTACTTTGGCATCATCGCCATCGCCACCAAAAAGGTCAATTGCGTTTATCAGGAAAATATCATAGGTGCCGGCCTTTGAGTTGAGAAATATGAGCGAAAATAAATCGTGTGCGGGATTAGCGCCTGTTCCGAGAATATTGATCTGTCCGGTTTCAGGAGATACAAAGGCCTGGGGGGTATGGGGGTAAAAAACCTCGTAAGAAACATTGGTATAAGTAGTTTTTACTCCATCAATTTGAAATTCTACTGTGCCTTGTGGTCCCAGAGGCAGGCCATCTCCTGTGTTGGGAGTATTGTCGTCATTATAACCAGGTATGGGCACAATTTTTTTAGGGTTAATGGCCTCATCCGGTTTGCAGCCATTAATAGCAATTACCAGAAATAGTAAAGCGATAATTTTATAGTATAGGCTCTTCATGCACACAATTATGATAAGGTTGAACTTATTATAAAGATATGACTGTTTTAGCTTTTTGAAAAAAATTAAAACTTTTTAACCGTAGTGTTTGTATGCGAAGATAAAAAACGGGAGAAGATAAGGCACCTAAGACAATTTATTATACCTTAGGTGCTTATATATTAGTTACAATCACCTTCGGGCGTGCATGATTGGCCTTCGATGATGGTTAGCGCAGGTTTTGAGTTTTCCTGCTCCCATTCGGTAAATGATTTTTCAATGGTTTCCATAAAAACCGGTAATGCCTGAGCTCCGGATACACCGTATTTATTATTCATCACAAAAAACGGTACTCCTCTTATACCTAAGTGTTGTGCTTCTGCAATATCCTGCTTTACATTTTCGGCATAGGCATCACTATCTAATACCTGCTGAAGCTCTTCGGCATTAAGGCCTATTTCGGTTCCCAATTGTATAAGGGTAGCTGTATCGTCAATGTTTTGTCCATTGGTAAAATAAGCTTTAAACAAGGCCTCCTCTGCTTCATTGCCCAAATGGTATTTTTTAGCCAGGTGACTAAAGCGATGAGCTTTAAAACTATTGGCAACAACCCTGTTTGAGCTATAATTCAAACCAACCTCTGCCGCCATTTGGTTTACATGGTCATTCAGTTGCTGGGTGTAGTCAAGCGTCCAGCCTTTACTATCGGCCAAATGATGCATAAAGTTTATTGATGGATCTGTTTTTAAATCTGGATTCAGCTGAAAGCTTTTCCATTCAATTTCTATTTTATCCTGATGTCCGGATTGCAGCAGTGCTTCTTCAAATCTGCGTTTGCCTATATAGCAAAAAGGGCACATCACATCCGACCAAATTTCTACTTTCATATTTTAATTCGTTGTTGAAGTTATACAAAGCTATCATACCTGTATAGTATTAGGGTAAGTATAAAGTAAAATTATGTGTATAGATATATTGATTTTAGGATAATACTTGTTCGTTTGACGAAAAAATAAGTGTTTTGCCATTACATTTATTTATATTAATCATGAAAAAAACACCCCTTATTTTTTCTGTTCTATTAGCTTTAATAAGCTCCGGTTTTAGTGCATCTGCTCAGCAAAAAAAACAGCCGGCAAATGTTAACGATCATAATTTATTTAGCGCCGGTGTTGCCTCATCATTTATAGCCGGGCTTTATGATGCCTGGTATCCTTACAAACAGCTTAAACAACATGGCGATTTTGGTCTGGGCGCACCAGATCAGGTTGATGGCGAGTTATTACTCTTTAAAGGTAAATTGTATAAAACGCAATATACCGGCAAAACCACCGAACTGGCCGATACCGGTAAAACGCCTTATGCGCTGGCCTGCTTTTTTCATCCGGTAAAAGTTTATAAACATAGCGGCACATTAAATAAAACCGCTTTTTATAACTATCTGGATAGTTTGCTTATCAACCAGAACGGTATTTACGCTATACATGTAAGCGGTAAATTTAAACTGGTGAAGGCCCGGGCTTTTCCGCCCGCGCAGAAACCTTATTTACCCCTTGCCGAAATGCTTGATAAGCAACATTTTTTTGACCATGCCGATATGCAGGGCGATATGATAGGTTTCAGAACCCCTAAATTCATGGAAGGTCCTCACATTGCCGGATACCATTTCCATTTTTTATCAGACGATAAGGTTTTTGGCGGGCATGTTGTTGACCTGATTGCCGAAGATATTACTGTAGAGGTTGATCCCTTAACCAGCTACTCAATGGATCTGCCGCAAACAGCAGGCTTTGATAATTTCGACTTTAAAAGAGATCGTAAAGAAGAGATCAAAAGTGTAGAGAACGGTAAAAAACAATAATATTCCATATCATAGTTAGGTAACCGGTTGGCATAAATAATTATGCGGTAAGCTATTCTTTTTAATAAGAGTTTTTATTAAATTCGGAATAGTTATAAACCAATTATTATTTTTTACTTACTGACTGGTGCAAACCGGTAACCTAACTATTGTTATGCCTTACATACCATTAGATGAAAACCTGCCCGGAATTACAGGTTTGTTAAATTACCGGCAGGATACTGCTTTGCCTATCAGGCAGCTTACACAGCTACTTTTAAGAGGCCAATCTACCTTGACCGAAGGTGAGCGCGAACTGATTGCGACCGTAGTGAGCAATGGTAACCAATGCCGTTTTTGCACTAATGCGCACACAGCCGCAGCTAACGTACTTTTAGGCGAAACGGAAACAGCCGAAAAGGTTAAGAACGATCCGGACAACGCCCCTGTTAGTCCTAAGATGAAGCATTTGCTTGAAATTGCCCGCCAAACTCAGGTAAATGGCAAAAATGTTACTCCTCAACTTGTTCAAAATGCCCGGGATGCCGGTGCTACTGATCTGGAACTGCATGATACTGTACTTATTGCTGCGCTGTTTAGTTTGTATAACAGATATGTTGATGGCCTGGCCAGTATAACCCCAACTGAGCCTGCATTTTATGACCGCCTTGCGGGGATATTGAAAACCAGTGGTTACCTGCCATCGGAAAACAGGTATGCCGCTCTAAATGTCGAAACGTGATGAATGATAAACAGAGTGCCCGGATATTTTGGTTAGGTGTTATTTTGTTGGTAGTGCCAGGTTTACTGCACGCGTATCTGTTAATGCCTTTCCCGGGCAGCCAGGATCTTAACGCGATAACTATATGCTATTATCTCGAAAAAATTGTTAACCCTTTACGTTCCATTGGCGCGGTATTTATATTGTGGTACCTGGTTAAAAATTATGCCCATAACTCCCAACGCAATAAAATTATAAAAGCTGCTGTGCTGGTACTATGTTTAGGCAGTTTTTACTTTACCGATATGGCCTACAAGGCCGAAACCATGTTTAAGGAAACCGCAGCTGCAAAGTTTGCAAACGGGCTTACCAATAAAGTTCCGTTAAATTACCTGGTTATAGGTGTGGTTAATAATGGTGTGGCCAAGGCATACCCGGTGGTTTATCTGGGTTATCATCATAAGGTACAGGATGTGGTGGGCAATAAACCCGTGTTGGTTACTTATTGCACCATGTGCCGAACCGGCAGGGTATACAGTCCGTTTGTAAACGGTATAAAGCAAAATTTCAGGCTGGTAGGAGCAAGGCATTACAATGCTATTATTGAAGACCAGAGCACCAAAACATGGTGGTATCAGGCCACCGGTAAAGCAGCAGTAGGCGAATTAAAAGGGAAACGGTTGGAAGAGTTGCCTTATGAGCAGGCAACCCTGAGTGCATGGTTGCAAAAACATCCGACCTCGCTTATTATGCAACCCGATAATTTGTATACCGCCGACTATGCCGACCTGAAAAATTATGACAGGGTACAGGCCATTGATAAAGACAGCACACTAAAAGATAAAGATTCGCTGATCAGAAAAAGCTGGGTGATTGGCGTAATTGTAGATGGGCGTTCAAGAGCTTATGACTGGCGGCATTTAAACAAGCAGCATATACTTAATGATGAGCATTACAACAATTCGCTGCTGATCGCTATTGAAAGGGATGGCCAAACTTACCATGCATGGAATAATACCATCAAAGGTACAACACTGCACTTTAAGCTCTCAGATAAGGGCTTGCTCACTGATAAGGAAACAGCCTCTTTGTGGAATTGGGATGGCCAGTGCATATCGGGCCTGCAAAAAGGGCAGCAATTAACCAAAGTGCAAGCCTACCAGGAGTACTGGCATTCGTGGAAACATTTTCATCCCGCAACAACGTTTTGGAAAGGTGAGGAAGCTACAGAGCTGGAGCATGTAGCCGCAATTTATTAGATGAGTATACTTCGGATATATTACCTCACGTCATGCTGAACTTGTTTCAGCACCCCATTATGTCGTATACTTGTGGGGGGCGAAATAAATTCGGGATGACGAGTCAGTATTGAATATTAGTTAACCCTCAATAACAGCCAGAATTTTACCTACATCAGTGCCATTTATCAACTCATCTTCGGCAATATTAGGGTAGTACTTGTTGAGTATTTTTTTGATGATGAGGTAGCTTTCTATTGATTGAATAGGCGGATTGGCCAGCTCGCTGATGATAGAGCCAACCATCTTGATCTTTTTAGCCTCGTACTGGTTCAGCACAAAATCAGAGGTTTTTTTTGTACGACTCACTGCAATCAATTCATCAAGTTTCCTGATATCTTCAATCAGGTCCATCAGCTTTAGTACTTCCACTTTTTTCATTACAGCAAAATTAAACAAATATTTGCGCCACTAAATAACATTCAGTTAATATATAAAAATAAAGAAGTGTAAAAGGCCGGTTTTGGCGCCGTTTTATAGCTAAACTGAATGTTTTAAATAATTTTGGCTTAATGGATTTTTAACAAAAAACAGCTTATCTTAGATAAATAAAAATAGATTATGAAAAGAAAGATTTTTACTACCGCTATGTTGGTAGGTTGCTTTATGGCTTGCCTTGCCGCTGTTGCAGATTTGAATGGTAAATGGGCCGGGAAATTAATTTACAATGATACCGAATACCCTTTATTGTATGACTTAAAAGTAGACGGCGATAAATTAACAGGTACTGCTTTAACTACGGAAGGTACAACCGAAATAACCGAAGGTAAAACTAATGGAACAGATTTTTCATTCAATATTGCTACCCAGGGAATAACCATAGCACACACAGGTAAATTTTATGGTGATTCTACCAGTGTTGATCTGGATATTAACGGTACAAAAGTTCACTCGGTGTTAAAAAGACCGGAAGAAAAGAAATAATAACTTGTCATCCTGAGGAAAGAAGGGTCTATTTGTGAACTATGCAGGTAGTACAATAGATGCTTCACTATCGTTCAGCAAGATAATTTGATTATAGTTAATACTACTAATAAAAAAACCTTACTGAAAAGTAAGGTTTTTTTATTAGTAAAACTTTTTAACCCCGGGGTTGTATTTTCATAACAGGAAGCTTTAGCGAGTTGCCTGTTAAAGCCCCAAATCAATGAAAAAGAAGATATTTGCTACCGCTCCATTAATGATGTTAATGGCTATTTGCTTTGCCGCAGCGGTAGATCTGAACGGGAAATGGACAGGCAGCGCAAAGCTTGCTCCGGATAGCACGCTCCTGACCTTAAGTTATAATTTCAAAGTAGATAGCGATAAACTCACCGGCACCGCGCATATGCCACAGGGCGATGTAAACATTACCGATGGTATGATAAACGGGAATGATTTTTCTTTTAACGTACCTGTGCCCGGCGGCAATGCCCCGCATACCGGCAAACTTTACCCCGATTCCATTAAAATGCATATTGTTTATAAAGGGCAGCACCTCAATACGGTGCTTAAACGCAGTAATTAATTTACATAGGGGTTGCTTATTAAACACATAGCTACTACCTTTGCGGCAACATGCTGCAACGTATAACAGCCTATTTACTCATCGTTTCGCTGGTTACAGTTAATTTCTCTCGTTTCTTTATTTACGCGGGTTTTGAACTGAACAGAAACTACATTGTCACCAAGCTTTGCGAAAACCGGAATAAGCCCTGGTTGCATTGCGATGGCAAATGTTATTTTGCGAAAAAGATAAAACAGGCAGAGGATAAGCAGGCCAGCGATGAAAGGCAGTCGCAAAAAAGCCTCTTTCAGGAAGTTTATGTAGCCAGTTCAACGGTTATTAAGTTTCACTCCAGCTTGTTGCAAGTAATTGTAACCCCTTATGATAGCACCCTGCCGGTTAAACCTGTCGGTGCCATCTTCCAGCCTCCCCAATTAGGATAATTTTTCATTTTTATTTTCCCGGATTTTTTGACTGATGGCTTTGCTATGCGCTTTCGCGTATACTGATATTCTTCTATGTCATCTCGAACGAGGAGAGATCTGTACGTGATGCTTGTATGCCTGATAGGATTTCTCCTTAGGTCGAAATGATAGGCTGTTCAACACTTACGAAGTTTTTAAAACTTCGTAAGTGTGCCCTGTAAGATCTGTCGAAGGATAGCTCATAAAGTGCTACCCTTTACGTTTCTACAAGCTTGGGATTCAGTAGTAATACTCGACTATTCTCGGGAAAATACCATGTGTTTCATACTACAATCATATACCCCGGAGCCTGAGCTCCTGATTTACTATACATGAAAAAATATCTAATTCTATTTATACTTTTTATATCACTTCAAGCCCTGGCCAACGCCCAATCAACTATACAAGGCACCATTACCGATGCCAATACACATGAAGCGCTTGCAGGGGCATCTATTTGTAACGCCGATGCCGTAAATGGCGCTAAACTGGCCATGACAAATGCCAAAGGGTATTTTAAAATAAATGCGCAAGGCGTTACCAGGCTAAAATTTGCTATGGTTGGCTACAATGTTCGTGTCATTAATGTTGCCGATATCAAAACTCAAAACCTTGATATAGCCCTGGAACCATCTACGGTTGATCTGCAGCCGGTTGTGGTAACCGCCAGCCGCGAAGGGCAGGCCCGTCAGGATGCGCCTATCGCCATTAGTAAAATAAACTCTACCCAGATCAAAGATGCCAAAGCTACTGCCTTGTACCAACTGCTTAACAAGGTGGCAGGCGTATACATGGTGAATTTAGGTAACGAGCAGCATACGATGGCCATTCGGCAGCCTATTACTTATAATGCGCTTTATCTATACATGGAGGATGGCTTGCCCATTCGCCCTACCGGGATTTTTAACCATAACTCGCTGTATGAGATCAATATGTCGGGTGTTAAGGATATAGAGGTAATCAAGGGGCCGGCTTCATCACTTTATGGTAGCAACTCGATTGGGGGTGCTGTAAATTTTATTACCCAGGGGCCGCCTACCGGTTATGCCGGTAATGTATCGGTACAGGGTGACAACTATCACTACCGCCGTGTTGATGCTGACGGTGGTTTTACAAAAGGCAAGTTTGGCTTGTACGTTGGCGGCTATATAGCCCACCAAAAAGACAGCTGGCAGGATTATTCTGATTTTGATAAATACTCGGGCAACTTTAAAACCACTTATGATTTTAATGCTACCACCCGTTTAACCACATCGGCAGCCTATAATTATCTGAACACACAAACGCCGGGCAGCCTGGATAGCGCTCATTTTTATGACCGCAGTTATGGAGCAAATCAGCGTTTTAGCTATCGCAGAGTTAAAGCTTTTAGGGCAAGCACCCGATTAGATCATCAATGGGATGACAAAAACAGCACCTTCGTGACCCTGTTTTTCCGTGATAATTCTACCGCCCAGTTGCCCAGTTATTACATTTCTGATGTGCGCGATAATACCGGCAAATACCTGAGCTCGAACGGGCAGGTGAATGATCAAAAATTTCAGAGCTACGGCTTGCTGGCTCAGCACCGGGTTGACTTTGATTTCTTGCATTCGCGTCTGATCGGTGGTGTTTATATGGACGATAGCCCAAGCTCATACTATGCGCAGTTTCTGAATATTGACAAAGATGTGCAGAATAACTATTACACCGGATTTTCAAACACAGGCCGCTATATCGATAATTACAATATCAAACTGTTTAACACCGCCGCATACTTACAATATGAGTTAAAACCTACCGAAGCGCTGCGTATAGTTGGTGGTTTGCGGTATGATCGTGTTCATTATGATTTTACTAATAGTTTGCCTCCTAATCAAACCAAATACAAACAGCAGGAAACCAATAACTTCAATATACTGGCTCCAAAATTGGGTTTAACTTATGATCTGGGCCGTAACAAAGGTTTTTATGCTAATTATAGTGTAGGCTTTCAGCCACCGGAAACCGGCGATCTATATAGTTCGCGCCAGTTGACCCCCTTAAAGCAAGCTACCTTTGATAATTATGAGGTTGGAGGCTGGTTCTCGGCTTTTAATAGAAAGCTGTATTTTGAACTGAGCCTGTTTGATATGGAAGGCCATAATGAGATCATTAGCCAGCTGTTACCTGATAACACTACACAGAATCAAAACGCGGGCGCAACCCGTCACCGTGGTGTGGAGTACTCCGTTACCGTAGCGCCGGTTAGCGACCTTATCTTTAGGTTTAGCGGTACCAATGCAAGACATACCTATGTAGAATATAGCGAGGTTAGCACTAACTACGCTACAGGTACTAATACGGTAACCAGCTATAATGGCAACCGTATGAACAATGCCCCGGCCTGGATAGCCAACTCCGAGCTTACGTACAAGCCTAACTATTTGCCGGGTTTCCGGATAGCTACTGAGTGGCAGCATATTAACCAGTATTATACCAACCCTGCCAATACCAAAATCTATAGCGGTTATAATATTTACAACCTGCGTTTGGGTTATGATATTAAAAGCACCGTGTTAAAAGGAGCGGGTATCTGGTTCAATGTGCTGAATTTAACTAATCAGCTTTACGCAACTACAGTTACCAGCAACCAGTATGGCGATACGTATAATGCCGCGCCGCCGCGTACTTACACTTTAGGCATCAGTTACTCTTTTTCAAAATATTGATCATGGCATCAGCAGCAATAAAAAGTAAATTTTATAAATGGCATCGTGTACTGGGCTTAATAGGCCTGGTACCGGTCATTTTCTGGACGTTGAGCGGCTTGTCGCACCCATTCATGTCAAACTGGTTCAGACCGTTTATCGCCAAAGAGGTATTTAAACCTTTATCGCAACGTGAAATGAAACCAGTGCTGTCTGTTCAGCAGGTGATGGATCAAAACCATCTGCAGCAGCTTCGCAATTTTAATCTTATTCATTTTAATAAAGGCACTTTTTACCAGGTGCTGGATAAGGATAGCGTATACAAATACTATTCCGCGACTGATGGTATATTATTGCCTAATGGCGATGTACAATATGCCGAATACCTGGCCCGCTTTTTTACTCAGGATTCAACCTCAGCTATCAAAAACATGATATTGCAGACCTCATTTGATGGCAAGTATCAGCCTATCAATCACCTGCTGCCGGTATGGAAGGTATCATTTAATAGGCCAGATGGCATGGACGTTTACATTGAAACCGCCCAAAGCCGCATGGGTACATTTAATAACAATACCCGTAAAGTGATGCTTGGTGTATTTGAGCAGTTGCATACCTGGCAGTTTCTGGCAGATATCGCAGGAGATACATTCCGTAATGTGTTCCTGTTGATAATTGTTAGTATACTGTTATTCACGCTCATCAGCGGGTTAACTATTTATGGTTTGTTCTGGAAAAAGTTTAAAAGGATTCAGCAAAACCGAAAGGCAAAGGGTACGGAAGAGAAGCGTTTTGTACATCGCTTTCATCGTCAAATTGGTCTTATCGTATCTTTCGTGATGTTCACCTTTGTGATAAGCGCCGCTTTTCACTTAATAGTAAAGCTTCATAACAACCAACCCGATAAAGCCGATTACGGGCAAATCATCAATCGTAACCAGTTAGGTGTTTCAAACCTGGCGCTACCTGTGGCGGATAGTACCATAAAAAAGGCTGGATTGGTAAGTTTCAACGGTAATATTTATTATCAGCTGGTTGATAACAAAAAGCAGGTTTTATATTTTGATACCCAAACAGGCAAAGAGCGTGAATTGGGTGATGAGGACTATGCTCGTTTTTTAAGCAACTATTACCAGGACGGAAAATCTCCACTGAATACCTTTAAGGGCAGGGTTAAGGTTGATGTAATTAAGCAGTTTGATAACGAATATGGTTTTATCAACAAACGCCTGCCGGTTGAGCGGGTGGGGTATCCCGGCGGTGATAATTGGTATATCGAAACTACTTCATCAAAACTGGCTACCAAAGTTGCCGGGATTGATAGGGCTGAGGGCTTATCATTTATATTTTTGCATAAATATTTTGGTATGAGTTGGGCCGGGAAAGATATCCGGGATATAGTAAGTATGCTGGCCGCGCTTGGTGTGCTGGTAACATCATTATTCGGCTTTGCCTCTTTTATTAAAAACAAATAGCCATGAAAAAATCAATTATTATAGCAGCTTTGGCCGTATTGTCATTAGGGTTTATTACCGCATGCAATAATGCTAATCATTCAACCGAAAAGCATCAAAAAAAGGGTAAATATACTTGTACCATGCACCCCAACGTGAGTGCCGATAAACCCGGAGTGTGCCCCAAATGTGGAATGGATCTGGTAGAACGAGATACAACAGGGGATAAGTAAAAGCAATAATATCAAAATACGTCATGCCGAAATAAATTCAGCATGACGTTTTATAATTTTTATTATTTCCTTAGCAGCGTAGTATGCGCTTTGTTACCGTTAGCAGCTATATCAATACCAACTGAGTCGGTGTAAAACTTGCCGGTGTGCTCAATCTCCATATTACCTAATAATACGGTGAATTTAAACTCGTTTCCGGTTATTTTGCCATCATCAATAGGTAGGTCGCCTTTGGGTGTTTTGGCAGTACCGGTTAGTTTATTACCATCAATCTTAAAATCATAAAGTAATGGGTAAGCTTCACCGCTTTCGGTTTTAAGGGTTCCTGTCCACATTCCCGAAAAATCGGTTATGGCTGCAAAACTTGCTAAAAAGCAGCAAATTAACAGGGTAGTTGTTAAAAGGGTCTTTTTCATAGTTGTTGTTTTTCAGTAGCTTAAAGTAATATGCTCATTAAAACTAATCGTCAACGGCAGGTTAAGTTTTGGTTCTGAATTTGAGACCAAACACTAATAATTGTAAAATTTACATTTCCTGTATCGCCGAAAAATGTAACTTTAAAGCTTGCTGTTTTATTAGATCGTGCTACCTAAATAAATACCTACATGAGAAAACTATTTACACTGATATTACTGTGTACCTGTTTTTTGAGCGCCTCTGCTCAGGACATTCCCTTAACTAAAGGTTGGAAACTGGCCGTTGGCGATTCGGCGCAATGGGCATCGCCAACTTATAATGATGCGCATTGGGCAGCCGTTAACGTAGCCCAAAGCTGGGAGCAGGAAGGCCATCCGGACTATAATGGCTTTGGCTGGTACCGCATACACATCGTTATACCGTCATCATTAAAAGAAAAAGCGTTTTTGAAAGACAGCGTGCGCATTAACCTGGGCAGTGTTGATGATAACGACGAGGTTTTTCTTAATGGTAAGCTGATTGGCCGTTTTGGCGGTAAAACCGGCGATATTGTAAAAGGAGCCTTTTACGGTCCGCGTACCTATACCATCGCGGCCAACAACCCGGCTATTTTGTGGGATAAAGAGAATGTATTGGCAGTGCGCGTTTATGATACCGGCGGAGATGGCGGTATATACGGCACCAACTTCAGCATAGCTATGGCCGATGTGATGGATCATGTAAAGATCAATACCGAGGCTGATTTTGATTACGGCGAACGTAACAGCCTGAGCAAATCAATCAAGCTTATTACTTCCAGTCATTATAGTTATAGTGGTAAACTGGCTTTTAAGGTCAGCGACCCGGAAACGAATGCGGTTTTATACGAAAAAACCAACGACGCGACTTTTACCAATACTAAGCCTTTTACTTATAGTTTTGAGATAGCCCGTTTAGAAAAAAAATCATATACCATCACCTATACTTTTACTGACGACAAATCTGGCAAGGTATTAACCCAAACCGAAACTACACCTTACTTGCTTACACCTTATCCATCGGCAAAGCCAAAAATAAACGGCGCCGATGTTTTTGGCGCACGGCCCGGCAGTCCATTTCTTTACCTGATACCTGCTACCGGCCATAAACCATTGGTGTATAAAGCTCAGGGACTGCCCGAGGGTTTAAAGCTGGATGCTACAACCGGTATTATAACAGGTGCAGTTGCCCAAAAAGGAACCTACCTGGTGACATTAACGGTAAGCAATAAACAGGGTAGTAAAACAAAAGAGTTCAGTATTGTTATTGGCGATAAAATTGGCTTAACTCCGGCATTGGGATGGAATAGCTGGAATGCCTGGGGATTAAGTGTTAACGACCAAAAAGTACGAACATCGGCCAAAGCTATGGTCGACAGGCTGAGCGCTCATGGTTGGGCTTACATTAATATTGATGATGGCTGGGAAGCTGAGCAACGTCAACCAGATGGTAAAATAACAGCAAATAGCAAATTTCCGGATATGAAGGGCCTTAGCGATTATATACATGGCTTGGGTTTGCGGATGGGGATATACTCATCGCCGGGTCCGCGTACCTGCGGTGGGTTTTTAGGTAGCTGGCAGCATGAAGAACAGGACGCGCAAACTTATTCCGACTGGGGTGTTGATTATTTAAAATACGACTGGTGTGCTTACTCGGAGATTGAACCCAAGCCTGACCTGGCAGGTTTAAAAAAGCCATACCAGGTTATGCGTACTTCGTTGGATAAGATGAACCGCGATATTATGTACAGCCTTTGCCAGTACGGCTGGGGCAATGTATGGGAGTGGGGAGCCGAGGTAGGCGGTAACAGCTGGCGTACTACAGGAGATATTCAGGATACCTGGAGAAGTATGTCGTCCATAGGGTTTAACCAAAACAAGGCCGCGGCCTTTTCGCAGCCGGGTCACTTTAATGACCCTGATATGCTCGTGGTAGGCAAAGTGGGCTGGGGGCCGAGCCTGCACAATACACAGCTTACTTTTGATGAACAGTATACCCATATCAGTTTATGGAGCCTGCTATCGTCACCATTGTTGATAGGGTGCGATATGGGGCATCTGGACAGGTTTACAATCAACCTGCTAACTAATGATGAGGTGCTGGCCATTGACCAGGATGCCTTGGGCAAAGGAGCAAATCAATACATCAAAAACGATAATTATCAGATATGGGTAAAGGAGCTTAATGACGGCGGCAAAGCCATAGGTTTATTCAATTTGTCAGACAAATATCAAACGATTAGCCTTGATAAGAGTGATTCCGCATTAAGCGGATTTACCAAATTCAGGGATGTGTGGCAACAAAAGTATATCATTACCGCCGGTAAAACCTTCAGCGCTAAGGTTGCTCCGCACGGGGTTATGCTGATTAAGGTGAGTAAGTAAAAAAGTAGCAATTCCCTTGCGCTCGTTTGTAACGAGTGCTTAATATGGTAATTGCGTTTAAAACGCAATAGTTTAAAGTTATAAAAGGGCGATGCAATCGCTTTGCCATATGAAGCACTCGTCATAGACGAGCGCAAGGTCAACCGAAATGACAACGGAAAAGTAATTGGGAACCACCAGTTTAATCCGATGTTTCGTAATAATAGATGGGGGCAAATACGCCCTCGCTGGTGGTATAGTAACCTTTGCCATCTGGAGTGAAACCGATGGCTTCGCCTTGCTTTTCAGCTTTGTATGATGGTTCTTCCGGTTTCCGGAGCATGGTATCCCAAATGTGTTCGTGAGGTTCACGCTTCCAGTAATAAACCTTTTCGTAGCTTTTTAATAAAACATGTTGCCCATCTTTTGATATATCGCCGGCAGTTATCCACTTAAATGGCTTAAAACCCGGGAAAAATAATTTGGTGCGTTTGGTCAACACGGTTGTGTCTTTAACATGGCTATTTAAGGGTGCGGTATAAACGCCTACCGTATCTCCTCTTTTAGATACGATATAAAATAGCTTTTCAACCGGGTCAACCATCATGGTTTCTGCATCTTTAGGGCCATCGGGGTATCTGAAGTTGAGGGGGACTGCTGTGGCATTGGCAACACTGTCGGTTGCCCATGATTTTTTTTCGGGGATGCGATAAATAGTTATATATGGCCATGCACTGCCATTATCGCCAATATCGCCTATATAAACGTAGCTCTTTCCTTTAACGGGGCCGGGACCTACGGATATATCCTCGCAATCGCGCACACCTAAATGAACTTTTTTATCGCCGTTGAAAAAGATGGTTGTCTTTAATTTACCATCAGGGGTTATGGCAAAAAAGCGGCTTGTATCGCCGCTATCGTTATGTACATAATAAATACCGGGGTTAATGGTTGATGCCGCTATGCCCGATGTTTCGTCCATTTGCTTACTACTGAGCGTACCAGATTGCGTGTGCCTGTCAAACAGCCTGTGCTTGGCAAAGGCCCCTACAAAAAGCAGGGTGATCAAAGGCACTATTAATTTTAATTTTTTTGATCTGCTCATCTTATTTGTTGCAAATAATAACGCAAATTAACCAAAATAGTATGAGTATTGCATTAATTAAATGGTTTTAATGGGCAAGTGATGAATGATTTAGCCCTTAAATTATTTGCAATCAGGATAAATATACTGCCATTATTAAGCCGATTCAAATGCGAGTAACAATGCTCGTTGCTGTAATATGTCTGCCGGCGAACGATAATCGGCAAGACCAAGCTCGTGTACATATTGACAATTACAGCTGTGCCCCGGCGCAATAAATACAGGCATATCAAACCCTAATTGCTGGTAATATGGTGTTATAAACGCCTGTACGGGTAAACTGTTTGCTATAGCGGTAATAGCCGGGGTTAACTTTTTTAAAGGCTTCAACAATAACTTAATTTCGCAAACCTTAAAATTATCGGTAAGCGGTATCCATCTGCTTACATGATCAACATTAATCTGTATGCCATTTTGTTTTATGCCTGTAAGTGTGCCAATAGTTATTTGATTATTTAACAGGCTGGTAATCATTATCTGCTGGCCTATGTACCGGCTGTATATAATGAGCTGCTCGGCAGTATTTATTAAATCCATATTGCTAAAATTATTAGCAATTATAGTGAATTTTTATATTGATTTTATCAGTGTTAATTAATTTATTGATATACTACAGGCAAGGCGATCAGTAATTATGATGTTGCTGCTTAGGCCTTTCAAATTTTTGGAATGGTAACTTAACTGCGCCCATAAAATTGCCATTCAGTTGCTTATTCATATGGGTATCAATACCAAATACGGTTTCGGTTTTGCTTAGTTTGCCGTAGGTGCCAAATAGCCTGTCCCATATACTTAATACGTCGCCATAATTACAATCGGTATAAGGTAATTGATAATGGTGATGTACATGGTGCAGGTTAGGGGTAATAAATATCAGTCCAACAATACGGTTAACCTTTTCTGGCAAACGAAATTCGGTGTGCGCTAAAATGTTAAAAAACGACTGGAAAGTTTGGCGCAGGATTAAAACACCAATAGCAGGACCGCAGATAAATACCCAAAGCATCAGGAAACAAGTGCGTATGGCGGTTTCGCAGGGGTGCTCACGGGTGGTGGTAGATACATCAACCTTCAGATCGCTGTGGTGTACCAGGTGAAATTTCCATAAGGCCTCTACCTTGTGCATGGTAACATGATAAATGTATTCGCAAAGATCAAGCAGCATAAACAGGCTAATGTAATAAACCCAATGATTACGATGATGTGGGATAAAATTGATCAACCCCCAATGATGGGCGATAGTCCATTTAGAGATGAGGATGACAAAAGTAGTCAACAACAGCTGTATGGGTAGCGCTGTGAAAATAAAAAGCGCATTTACGGTAGAGTGTTTCCATTTGTAGCTGATGCTTTCGGCCGATACCATGATTTCGGCAAACCAAAGGCTTGTTATAATGCCTGCGTATAAAATTACCTGAGTTAAATCTTCGTGTGTTGAGAAAAATGAGCGCAGCTCTGCCATAGTTAAATTAATAGAGGGGCTAAAAGTAAATCAATTTAACTGTAGGCTTATAACTGATTTTCAGCTCTTCATGATTCGTTCATTTTTCAGGAGGAAGATTTATACCATAATATTTAGACCAATTCATGTCAAATAAAAAAGGGCCTAAAAGGCCCTTTTTGTATGTTATTTACTTATGCTTACTTCGAGATCAGGTTTCAAGGTTTCTGCCTTTACCATGTCTATATCAGGTTTTGATACATCGGTTATGGCTACACGGCCACGATCTTTCCTTAATATGCGATTGAAAAGTGATATTTCACGGTCAAACAGAAAACGGAAAAATAATTTGGTCCAAGAGGTATGGTAATGTAATGTATCGTAGTATTCGGGTGCTGTCCTTTTGATTTCAGGAAGTTTATTCCAGGGGATAGACGGGAAATCATGGTGTTCGTTATGAAAGCCCACGTTAAAAGCTACCACGTTAAAATTACCATAATAGCTATAAGTTTCCTGTTCAACACTGTGAGTAAGATAATGCTCTTGGATCCAGCGGGCACCAAGTGGGTGCAGGCCAACAGAAAAAGAGAAGCTCAATAGCAAAAATGCTACGGCTGGCCAGCCCATAAAGTACCATATAGCGGTAGTAAATGCAGCTTGCAATAAAAAGTTGGTTAATATCCATCCGTCAAACGGATGAATTTCGCGTAGCCTTGATAAACGGAAAATCTGGAAAATTGGAAAAAATAATAACCAGAATGCTTTGCCGAAAAACGAGTTGCTGATCAGTTTTGCTTCCCATTTATTAGGTAAATCGGCATCAAGCTCATGCACACCTTGAAAAGAGTGGTGTTTAATGTGATATTTTTCAAAAGATATAGCGCTTGGTAATATTTGCGGTAAGTTGGCAAACATGGATGCCCAGCGGTTGGCATTACGATTTTTGAATAACAGCTGGTGCGTACACTCGTGGATCATTACAAATAAAGCATGATCGGCAAAGGCACCTAATAAATAGGCTGCTCCAAAAATGAGCCACCATGATTGGTCGCGCAGAAACCAGGCTAAAATTACCTGGAATGCAACCAGACCAATAATGGCAAATATGGTGTTTGGATTTTTTCCTATCAGCTTTCTGAGCTGCGGAAATTGCTTTAAAATTTTCTTTGTGCGGATACGATGTGGTTCAGACTCCTGGGAATAAACAAAATCAGTTTTCTTTATCATATAAAATATAAACGTTAAATATATGAATAACGTGTTGAAAATATCATTTTTCAGTAAAAAAATATAATGTATAACAAAAACTTCATAAACATTTCACGAATATTTTATATAAAATCATTTTGCGAATATTTGAATACCAGTGCTTTAAAGATAATGTCTTGTAAGTCAACCTGTATCAAAAGATAAAAACGGAAATGAATTTTTTGTGCTGTTTTAGCGAATTGCCACTAACGTAGGTACTGATTCTGTAGAAAGTTTGTGCGGATAGTTTTTTTCATGCTGAAGGGCATAATTACTTAAAATTTGTAAATGTTTTGAATTGAAACAGATTTAATACAGAATGAGGGTGCAAATTAGCATTTGTTTAAGTTATATAGGTTAAGCTTTTAATAAGTTTATTTATACAGGTTGATACAAACACTTTTTAAATAAAAAAATCATGTGGTGGATCTACGCTTTGCTTTCAGCATTATTTGCAGCCCTAACCGCAATATTTGCCAAAGTTGGCATTAAAGGAGTTGATACAGATCTGGCTACCGCCATACGCACCGTGGTAATATTGATATTGGCCTGGGCTATTGTTTTATTTAAAGGGAGTAACCAGGGGATGGGAAGTTTAACCAGGGTAAACTGGACATTCCTGATACTTTCTGGCTGTGCCACCGGCTTATCGTGGATCTGTTATTTTAAGGCGCTGCAATTGGGTAGGGTATCACAAGTTGCCCCGGTTGATAAATTAAGCGTTGCGCTGGCCATAGCCTTATCCGTTTTGTTTTTAGGCGAGCCGCTTACCTTAAAAAATAGCATCGGTGCTTTATTAATTATAGCAGGCACTTTGGTGCTGATATTTTAAAATAATAGCAAACGTAACGTGAATTTGTTAACCTTATTGTAACAAATCCACAACAATTCATAAAATTCAGCATTTATCCAATCTTTCTTTTCAAATTCGCAGCTCAATTATACCATCTGAAGGAATGAAGTCTTTTTACGCGCTGTTTGTATCTGTTTGTATTTCTGTAAGTGCCCTGGCCCAGGTAAATCCTGCGGCAAAAGGTAAAATAAGTGGCAAAGTTACGGATGCCTCTAACAAACAGCCGGTTGACTACGCTACTATATCAATATATAAACAAGGCAACGCTTCGCCGTTTAACGGTATAAGTACTGATCCTAAAGGTAACTTTACGGTAGAGCATATTCCGGCTGGCGAATACAAAGTTACTGCTGATTTTATGGGCTACCAGCGTGCTACCATAGAACATGTGATTGTTAAAGATGGTGCTGTTGTATCAGTTGGTGAAATAAAAATGGCGCCTGTGGCACATCAGCTGAAAGGAGTAACCATTACAGCAAAAACTCCAACTGTTGAAAATAAGATTGATAAAATGGTATATAATCCACAAAATGACCTGAGCGCGCAGGGTGGTGTAGCCATTGATATATTAAAAAAGGTACCTCAAATAACCGTTGATATAGATGGAAATGTGGAGTTGCAGGGTAATGCCAATATCCGTTTTTTAATAAACGGTAAGCCATCAAGCATTTTTGGTGCAAGCCTGGCCGATGCTTTGCAAAGCATCCCGGCCAGCCAAATCAAGAGCATTGAGGTAGTTACCAGCCCCGGTGCTAAATATGATGCTGCCGGAACCGGCGGTATTGTTAACATTATTTTAAAAGATAGTAGAGTAGAGGGTGTGAACGGCAGTGTTAACCTATCGGCCGGTACCCGTCGCGAGAATGGATCGTTCAACCTGAATGTTCGTAAAGGTAACTTTGGAGTTAACGCTTTTTTTAGCGGTAACGCTCAGCTTAACAGCAATTCGCCCAGTTCGCGCTCACGCACCTCAATAGATCAGGCAAATAATTTAACATCACTGCTGCAAAATGGCAGCAGTAACTTTACCCGTAATGGTTACCAATCGGGGCTAAACTTTACCTGGAACATTAGTAAGCACGACGATCTGAATGCGTCAGTTGGCTTTAATCACTTTGGCAATCACGGTAATGGTATTACCAATGAGGATACCCGGATGACTGACGCTGCAGGTAATTTACTTTCAGATATTAAAGATATTCGTAACTCGAGCAGCAAATTCAATGGCCGGTCGACTGATGTGAGCGTAGGCTACAAAAAGACTTTTAAAAAGGAAGGGCAGGAGCTTGATATATTATATACAGAGAGCTTTGGCAACAACAGCTTCAGCTCATTCCAGCAAACGGATTTTTTAAATATAAACAGGCCATCAACCGGTATATCAAACAATAACCCGGGTAAAGACAGAGAAACAAATGTTTCTATTGATTATACCCAGCCGGTAAGCAAAAATTTCACTATAGAAACCGGAGCTAAGATCGACTTTAATCACATCAATAACAATGTGGTTACCGATACCTTGCAGTATGATGTTTTTGTGCCCAACGCAAACCAAACTTATGGTTTTATTTACGATAGTAAAATATATGCCTATTACCTCTCGGCCACTACCTCATTATTTCATAACTTTTTAGATGTAAAGGCTGGTTTAAGGGATGAGTATACTTCTATTAAGGCCGATTTTCAGGGAACTGATATTCCCGATTATAATATCCTGGTGCCATCATTGGTATTATCCCATAAGATCGGCGATAGTCAATCAATCAAATTAAGCTATACTCGCCGCATTCAAAGACCTGATTATGGCGCTTTGAACCCGTTTTTAAACATCAGCGATCCGCATAACATCAGCACCGGTAATCCTAACCTGAAACCGGAAAAGGGTGACAGCTTTGAATTTGGATACAACAAATCATTTGAAAAAGGCGCGAACATTAACATAGCCGCATTTTATCGTTATAACTCTGATGATATACAGCAGTTTGCTACGCGTTATGATACTCTTAAGGTAAACGGTGCCTCTTACACAAATGTTTTATTAAACCAGTGGTATAACTTAGGGTCGCAGATACGTGCCGGTATCAATTTATATGGTTCGCTTCCTGTTACCGATAAATTGAGCCTGCGTACCAACATGATATTTTCAGATCGTATCAGCAGAAACCCGGGCTCGGCCACGGTGAGCGGTTTTACTTATCGTTTAAACCTGAACGCGCAATATAATTTTGGGCATGACCTTAGCGCGGAGTTTTTTGGTAACTACAATTCATCGCAAAAAGGTATACAAGGCGTTAATCCTAAATTTGTGTTCTATAACATAGCTATGCGTAAAATGCTGCTTAACAAAAAATTCAGCGTTGGGCTTACCGCATCTAATCCATTCGCTAATTTTGTTGGGCAGCGTTCAACAACATTTGGCGACGGCTTCAACCAGGTTAACATAAGGGAGGTTCCTGTGCGCTCATTTGGTATAAGCCTGAGCTACAAATTTGGTAAACTTGACTTTAAGAAAGAGGATAATAAAGATAATAAGCGAGGAGACCGTGATGATGATAATATAAATAACGGAAACCCAGATACTCCTCCAACAGAAAAAGCTAAAGAAGGCAATAATGGCGGCGGGGGTGGAGGCAAGAGCAAGTAACCCTCCGCTCATGGTGCCGAAATAAAAAAGGAGCCTCTTGTTAAAGAGGCTCCTTTTTTATGTTGATTGGATGGTAATTTATAACATTAGCCGTTTTTAATCAGGATACTTTCAATTACCAAAGTAGCATCTTCACAGCTATCTGTAGCGGTTTCCATAGCCATAAAAACATCAGTATACTTAATAAGCTGAATGGCGTCGGTTTCATTAGCCAATAGGTCGGCAAAAGCTTCGTTGTAAACGGTATCTGCCTTGTATTCCAATTGTTTAATGTTGTTGCAAAGTTCAAATATCTGAGCCGAATTACTCAGGTTGCTCATAGCGTTGATGGCTCTTTGCAGTTCGGTGCTTGTTTCCAATATTAAAGCTGCCAGGCTAATGATAGGAGGGGTTATTTTGGGCACATCATAAAGATGTATCCTGCGCGATGCCATAGCAATCCTGTCGGCAACATCATCAAGCGCGGCTGCCAAATCGCACATATCTTTACGCTGAAAAGGTGATACCAGCTGTTTACCCGATTCTGCATAAATCTGATGCGTAAAACCGTAGCTGGTTATTTTCAGCTTATCAATATGCGTAAAATTGTATTTCTGTTCAAATAAATCTGACGAGTTTACGGCCATATCAAGCAGGGTAGCCATTTCGGCAACATTAGCTGCAGCCTTATTAAACAGGTCGTAAAAAATCTTATTTGAGTTGGGGAATATTGACATAGATCCAGATTTAATGATCGTTTGTTTTAAATATTGACGAAAGTAAAGACTTGTAAATGAATTAATTAAATTGTTTTAGCCTTCAAATAAATTTCGGTTAAATGTATATATTAATTTGCTGTTAAAGGTCACCTTATTGTTAATGTAATGTTAATTTAATATTATTAATCAATGGGTGTACCTTTGCCGCATGCCTAAAAGCACTTTACCCACATATGCCATTGTTGAATTATTGATAAGGCTATCCCAATATAACCACTTGATAGGTAACTATAAAGACCATAGTATTTTTGATTCCGGAGTTATGGTTAAAACATCAACCGGAAGCATTAAACTACCGCTAAACATTATTCAAAGGCAGTTTGATTCGCCCGATTTTATTAGCGAAAGTGAGCTTTCGACCCTGGCTTTGCTCTTTAAACTAAGTTAAAGCAATTTGTATTGTAACATTTGATATAATGTAAAACAATATGGCTAAACCAATGATTATATGGGTATAAGCTCATCATTGTTATGGAACCCGCCGGCGATAAACACTTTAAATTCATAAACAGTAAGACTGGTTATGTAATTTACTATCACTCCATCAGCGGCGATCGGACTGAAGACGAAGTTAGGGCCGAGCTGCGGGAGGTGAAATACCGGGTGGCAATTCAAAACGGACTGTATTGTGAAACAATTTATTGGGAGGAAATGCGGGAAGATCTTGAATTGCTTTAAAGCATACCGGTATCGAAAAAAATAAAGCCCTTGTCTTGCGGCAAGGGCTAAAAAAACCACAACAATTGTTTAACCTTTTGGCTATGAAACCCTAAGGTCAATTCCTAACTGCAATGTGATTTTCTGTATGGGTATAACAATGGTTAATGCTAATAGGTTTTAATTGTTTCTTATATTATCATGTGCTGTACACACAACTTTATTTATAAGGCTGGTGAGTAATCAAGCAAATTTCATACTATATTTATACCAACAAAAATATGAAAACTATGAGAAGAACATTCCAAATTAAGGCAGCGTTCCTGTTTGCATTTGCGCTGTTAATGGCAACAGTTACCTTTGGGCAGGCAAAAAAACCTGCAAGTCCGCATGATAGTACAACCGCGGTGGTAGCCGGTTCAACCATTAAAATTAAATATGGCAGCCCTTATGTAAAAGGCCGCAAAGTATTAGGCGAACTGGTTCCTTTTGACAAAGTATGGCGTGCAGGTGCTGATTCGGCTACCAGCATTACTACTAGTAAAGCTATCAAAGTTGAAGGTAAAGCGCTTCCGGCCGGTAGGTATGCGTTTTTCGTTATCCCATCGCAAAGTGGCGAGTGGACACTTATTTTCGATAAAAATCCAAAACAATGGGGTGCATATACTTATAAAGAAAGTAATGACCAGTTAAGGGTAAAGGTTAAAGGTAAAACCATTCCAAAACAAGAGAGCCTGTCTTACACCATTGGTAAAGGTGGGTTTAGCCTTAAATGGGATACCTTTGAAGTACCTGTATCCATAAAATAAAGATTTTTTTATTAACCTGATCACACTAAAGCCCCGCTTACGGGGCTTTTTTTATGACCATGCGGCAGCTGTACAAATAATACTATATTTACAAACCCCATGCGTTATAGTATAACTCAAAAACCTGTACTAAAAAGAATAATAGCTTTATTATTGCTGGCATTAGCCATTTTTATGCTGATGCAGCTTGCCGGTTATCCCGAATTGGTTGAGCGTTATTATTCGCGTGGTTTTTACATTTTCATTTGTTATGTATTGCACCCGGTTTTAAACCTATTCCCCTTTAGTGTTGGCGATCTGCTTTATATAACTGTGATTGCTTACCTAATTTATAAAATAGTAATGCTGATCAGGCTGCTGTTTAAAAAGCAGTTTAAGCAGGCAGGTATGCTGTTATTGGGCATGGTGATAGGGGTACAGATAGGCATACTTGCTTTTTACCTGTTTTGGGGAATGAACTATTTCAGGCCGTCAGCAGCGCAACGTTTAAATCTGCGTGATACCTCTTTTACCACCGCCGATTTGAAAGCCGTGACCCAGCTACTTATTGATAGTGTAAATGCCTCCAGGGCGCGTGTTACATCTGCAGATATGGCGCAGAGCAACAGCGCCATTTATGAAGCCGCTGAACAGGCTGTAAAAAAGCTTTCGGTCGATTCTGTTAACTTTCGGGCTTATCACCCAGACATTAAGCCATCATTATTAACCGCTTTCTTAAATTATATAGGTACATCAGGTTATTATAATCCTTTTACATCCGAGGCGCAGATCAATTATCAAATGCCCGTTTTTAACCGGCCCTTTGTAGCTTGTCATGAAATGTCGCACCAGATGGGATACGGTGCCGAGGATGAGGCTGATTTTGCCGGCTTTACGGTGTCCATAAATTCAAGTAACAGATTATTGCGCTATTCTGCTTATCATTTGGCGGTTAGTGAGTTCATGTACTCGCTGGGACGCCGCGATACAGTGGCCTACAAAGCACTGAAGGCTACTATATCCAAGGAGGTACGCCATGATTATGCCATTGAGCGTAATTATTGGTTACTTTATCAAAATAAGTTAAGTGCTATAAGCAGTGTTTTTTATGATAACTTTTTAAAGGCCAATAATCAACCGCAGGGCCTGGATACTTATAACCGGATGGTATTGCTGGTGATGGCATCGGAACGAAAAAACTGGGCTCATTAAGTTGATACTAATGAACCAACAAACCAATGATACCAATGAACCAAAATAAAAAAAGCGTTCCGGTATCTCACCCCCGGAACGCACTGCAATATCATCAAATGATATTGTATCAACTAAATCTCAGATATCATGTTGATGATTACCCAAGCTCTTTATAATTACTGATGCTCCAGCCTCAGTAAACAAAATTTTATTACTTTGTAATTTGTGCCGTTTTGAGCAGTGAATTTGATCAGTTACTGATTCAATTATATGTGGATAATTGAAAAGAAACGCATGTGCATTACAAATATTGCGTTATTGACTGTCAAAGTTACTGTTATTATTTTCAATGATTTTTAAGATTTGTGCCAAAACGCTGAGCTTTTAAAGTAAAAATATTGTTACCATAAAACAATTTGCTTTCGCTGTTTTATAATTTTCACTTATGGTAATTTTTTAGCTGGATTTTAATCACAAAGAAATAAAATAAATCAGTGTGTTTGTGAAAACGTAAGCACTTGTTTGTGAAAATGAAATAGTTTTGCACAGTTATGGAAAACTATAATTACCCAGCATGTGAAAAAAACTTTCGCAAGCTAACTGCAATTAATAATTAAAATTTGGGACCCAAGTTTCGAAGAGTTTATAAACCTATTTTAGTGCATGAAAAACACTTATAGGATAATGCAAACATGTATTGCCACCTGCTAATGGCATTACATTTGATGATAAGCTGTAGGGTATAACACGGCCTAAAATATAATAGAAATGAACAAATACATCCTGATAACCTTATTCACTTTTTGCTGTGCTCAGGTGTTTGGTCAAAGCATCACTATAAACGATCTTACCAACATATCAAACCTGCCTAATGACGAAGCGCATAATTATGTGGTAGCGGGCAAAGGCTTTAAACAGGAATATCTGCAGGATGTAGGAGGCAATACAATTGAGCATCTGCATAAAACCGGTACCGATAAAAAGGAGGAAAGCCTGATTATCGGTGAATGTACTAAATTGAGTAATGGCACCATATTGCGCACGGTTACTTATAAATCGCAAACTACGCAGCATTTATTCAACTTAATAACCCAGGCAAAAAGCGTTGGGCTAAAAATGAATATACAAGGTGCCGATGCCGTTAATAACATTTATATGTTTGATAATAACTTTTTTCATATCACTATAAAGGTTAACCGCGATAATACCTTTGGTTCGGTTGTAGTTAAGCAGAAAGAGTTTCTGGGTTTTGATTGATGATAAATCAAACTTTAAATAACAGCTCCTTGTAAATTTTTTCTGTATTATAAGGCAAACAATTTGTATTTATAACAAGTTTGTTACTATATTTAGTGAAATAAGCAAGCCTCTTTGATCTCCATAAAGCCGCTGCTTATGATAACCAATTAACCTTTAAAAAGGAGGAAATAATGAACTTGGTTCATAAAATTGAAAACTGGGGCGATACTCATCACCCTAAAATTCTTGATTTGGTACGTATTGCGCTTGGCGTATTTCTGTTGTTGAAAGGTATAGCGTTTATGGATAATACGGCTTACCTTAAAAGCTTGATTGATGATCAAAACGTAATTAATCTTTCGCCTACGTTATTGATGATATTGGTTTATTACGTAACATTTGCCCATATGGTAGGTGGTATATTGATAGCGGTTGGTATACTTACACGTTTAGGCTGTATCATACAGATACCTATAGTTTTGGGAGCGGTATTTTTAACCGGTATTTTTCAGGAGCCTATCAATGCTATGGCCTGGCCTTCCATAACTGCACTGATATTGCTGGTATTGTTCCTCATATTAGGTTCTGGCCCAATATCCCTGGATAATTACCTGAGTAAAGATAGTCGTTCAGTGTGAGTTGTGAGTTGCTGAATTAGGCCGGACAAATTAATTAAAACTTTTAAACCTTTACTTTTTAAATGCCGGGCTCAAAACCCCAAACTCATCACTCAAAACTACTAATATCCTACAACCTGTTCATCTGCGTAGCACCAAAGCCAGCGTTCGCCTTCTTCGGCCGATATAACTACCGGGTGTCCGGTGGCTTTAAAATGCTTGGTCATGTGTGTGTTGGGCGAGCTATCACAGCAAAGTGTAACACCACAGGTTTGGCAGGTACGTAAATGCACCCATGAAGAGTGTGTTTTAACACACTCTTCGCAAAGGCGTTCTTCAGGTAGTTTAACTTCAGTAATACCTGCCAAATGTTGACATAATTCTTCTTCTTTTTGCATTATTATACTTCTGCTAAATATTTGTGTACAAAACTAATGGCCATTGAGCCTTCGCCTACGGCGGAAGCAACCCTGTTCATTGCTCCGGCGCGCACATCGCCTGCGGCAAAAATACCCGAACAACTGGTCTCCAGTAAAAACGGATCGCGCTTAAGCTTCCATATTTTGCCAAAACCTTCATAGCTGCGCAACTCGCGTCCGGTTTCAATAAAGTCTTTACTGTTTTTTATAATGTCAAGTTTGATCCAGTCGGTATAAGGCTTGGCGCCGATAAAAATGTAAAGGGCATTGGCTACCTTTTTAACTGTTTCTTTGGTTTGGCAGTTCATCAGGGTTAACTCTTCAAGGCAGTTGGTTCCATTGGCCTCAATTATTTCGGTATTAGGTACTACCTCAATATTAGGTGTATCAGCAATCTGGTTGATCAGATAGGCAGACATGGTAGCTACCAAATCATCGCGACGGATGATGATGTACACATTTTTGGCAAATTTTGACAAGTGCATAGCCGCCTGACCTGCAGAGTTTCCACCACCGATAACATACACTTCTTTACCCGTACAGGCAGAGGCTTCGGTTGTAGCAGCACCGTAATATATACCTGCACCTGTATAGTTTTCAACGCCTTTTACCTCCAGTTTACGGTAGTCAACACCGGTGGTAATTACCACAGTGCGACTAATGATTTCGGGGCCATCATCAAGAACAATGGTTTTATAGCCATCTTTTTGCCTGATGTCGCTTACCGATTGGGGCGATAAAAATTCGGCACCCAAACGCATAGCCTGGCTAATGGCCCGTCGGGTTAAGTCGGCCCCGCTTAAACCAGATGGGAAACCCAGGTAGTTTTCAATACGCGAACTGGTACCTGCTTGTCCGCCTGGTGCCTTGCGTTCAATCAATAACGTTTTTAAGCCTTCAGATGCACCGTAAACCGCCGCGGCCAGGCCTGCAGGGCCGGCGCCTATGATCACCACATCATAAACATCGGTAAGTGTTTGTGGGTTGGTATCCAACTTAGCGGCAATGGCTTGTATGGTTGGTTTGGCTAAATAACTGCCATCTTCAAAAACAACCAGTGGTAAACAATCAGTAGTAAGATTGTTTAACGACAAGATACTGCCCGCGTCTATGTTTTTTTCAACATCAAGCCACCTGTAAGGTATTAAGTTACCGGCCAGGTAGTCTTTAACCACGTGCGATTGAGGTGAAAATTGATAGCCTACTACTTTAATGCCTACAAATTCAGGTACGTAACTATTATGCCAATCTTCCAACAAGTCATTGATCACCGGGAAAAGCTTTTCTTCCGGCGGATCCCAGGGCTTCATCAGGTAATAATCAAGCTGTACATCATTAATAGCTTTAATGGCAGCTTCGGTATCAGAGTAAGCGGTAAGCAATACGCGCTTGGCATCAGGATATATTTTTTTTGCTTGTTCTAAAAATTTAACGCCTTCCATTTCGGGCATGCGTTGGTCGCACAAAAACAAGGCAATTACATCCGAACTGTTTTTGAGTTCGGTAAGGGTTTCAAGCGCCTCATTTGCCGATGTTGTGCTCAGTATTTTGTACTCTTTACCATATTGCGCACGAAGATCGCGGCTTATGGACCGCAGTACCTGCGGATCATCATCAATGGAAAATATAATTGGGCGGCTCATAGGGGCTTTTTCTAAACGTAAAATTATTAATTTTTATTCAACAATTGCCGGTTATCCATCTATCAGGAAACAAACACTAAACACGGTATGGCCAGGCTCTGATTTTACTTTTATAGAGCCACGGTGCTGTTTAACAATGCGTTGCACAACCTCAAGGCCCATGCCGGTACCCTTGCCCATTTCCTTGGTAGTAAAGAACGGATCAAATATCAGGCTTTGTATTTCCGGAGCAATACCCGGGCCATCATCAACTATAAAAACTTCCACAAACTCGCGGTCGCGGCGGGTTTTAATAGTAAGTGTGCCTTTGCCGTTAACAAACATGGCATCAATGGCGTTATCAATCAGGTTGGTCCATACCTGGTTAAGTTCACCTATCAGGGCTTTAACTTCAGGCAGGGTTTCATCAAAATCTTCAATAACGCTGATGTTCCCTTTTTTAATTTTATAACCCAGCATGGTTAGGGTGTTGCGTATACCGATGTGTATATCGGCATATTGCTTATCCTGTGCCCGATCCATATGGGTAAAGGTTTTTACAGAACTCACCAGCTCGGCTATACGCCTTGCCGATTCCTGAATATCCCTCACCATTTTTTCGGTGATCAGCATATCGCTTGCCCAGTTTAAAATATGTGTCAGATTATTACCTGGCGAATATTTTTCAAATGTTTCCAATGTTTCAATAGTGAAATTGAAATCAACAAAGCTTTCGGCAATGTCATAGCTATTTTCAATTTCATGTTCATCAAGCCACTCAATGATCTCATCTTCGCGATGGGTACGTTGTTTAAGGCTTAGCCTGGTATTGTTATTGGCATCAAGCAGCGTAAACAAGGTTTTGGTGATGGCGGTAACCTGCTCGGGCTCAATTTTCATTGAGAATATAGCCTTAATGCTCTCCGGCTCTTCTGATAAGTGTTTTTTCAGTGTCAATGAATCACGAACAATGGCCGATGCCGGGTTGTTTAACTCGTGGGCCAAGCCAGCCGAAAGTTTACCCAGGGCCATCATTTTTTCGTTCTGCTGTTGCAGAGCCGTAAAGTCGCGCACGCGGGTGGTCATAATGTTTACGAGCGCCTGTGTAAGTTCGTAATGATTTTTGATCATTTCGGGTATCAGGCTGGTATCCAAGCTGCGCAAGTGCAATTTGGTCATGGCCTGCGCATATCCTTTAGCTATTTTTCCTCTTGAAAAGGGAAGATAACCGGTGATGTTGCCCGGGCCAATAATGGTATAATCTCTGCGGGCAGTGCCCTGCATCATAAAAAAACGCATGCTGCCTTCAACCGTGATATGGGGCCCTGTAATGGGCTCTTCGGGCTGCATCAAAAATTCGCCTTCTTCAAAAAATTGATCTTTACTGTTATCTAACAGCCATTGCAGCTGATCGTCAGGTACATTGTTTAAAACTTCGAGCGATTTTAGCCAGGATACAGTTACCGTTTGCATGTATTAAAATTAGCTATAATTATTTAATGTTTGAGGGCGTTTATGACAGCAATGCCGACCAAAATCTCGGCAGATTTGCTGGTGCTAAAATACGCATGATTTTTAACTTGGATGCCCAAACAGGCTTTAAGTTACACTAAACTGTCATATACAGTGTCTGAAAAAAATATAATCATTGATGCCGGCAAAAAACTTCAACAATTTATCAAAACCGTTTTAAAACAAACAGGAATACTTTTTGTTTACCACCATATAAATCACCTCATAATACGGCCCGGAGAAGGCCACTACTTATACATACGATAAGCCTAATACTGTATTCAAAACCTTATCGTCCTTGAGAAAGATGGTAAGCAAGATCAAACATGAACTTGATCTGGATTTAGTTGATTGTTATTGGTTTAATCAATAACTGTGAATTTGGTTTAATCAGTAACTGTGCGTTCCGGAGGTGAGATGCCGGAACGCTTTTAATTCAGTATTTAGCTTATCAAAAAGCATAGTTAATTCCTATTTGTATAGATGTTACTCCCATAGAATAACTTGAATCGTCTGTAAAGTAAGCCGTGGGAATATAGGCCGCGTAAAGATCAATTTTCTTTTGAAGTACAATTCCTGTTTTTATAGGAAATGCCCCCCACATTGTAGCAGGCTTAAAGGTGTTTTTTAATCCTGTTGTAGGATCGGTAACAGTTAAGTTGCTGCCTTTATAGCTTGATATGTTGATGGAAAAACCAGCACCTCCATAAAATTTGAAATTGTCGGCATTGTAAAAGTTATATATAACTTGTGGTATGAGGGAAAAGTTATATTGATCAACGGTATGAGTGAGCGCAGGGGCATAATAGCTTTCAGTAGTTTTAAACTTGTTGCCGGTAAATGCAGCCTCAAGTCTGAAAATAAATTTCCCCACGTTTGGATTAGCATACACGTTTAAACCAACATTGACGCGCGGAAAGAGTGTTGTGGATTTGATAAAAGATGATGGGGAAAATACGTTTTCAGCTTTTATTGTGCCTATATTTAATCCGGCCCCAACATAAAATGTAGTTCCCTTATTAAGGGTGTGTTGTTTTTCAATATCCTTTTTATCAATATTATTGATTTTAGCGGTTATCTTTTCAATGTCCAAAAGGTTATAATCAGCTTTGTTAATCTGAAAATGCAAATTATCGCCAACGCCATATTTAACGGCCAATGCATATAGTTGACGCATGTATCCGTTTTCTGTTACAGTTTTGGCGCCATCGTAATATATCCTGTAAATCAATTCTGCCGGTTTGTTATCAGCATTATCGGCCACAAAAAAATGGGTCTTTATTTTATCATTGTATTCATACAGAGTTACCTTGCTTCCTTTTTGTAAAACTCTTAAAAACAGGCTGTCTGTAATGGTACTGGTATCGCGTCCATTAATCATTACTGATGTATTGGTTCTATCTGTACTAAGCTTGCCTATATATCTTTCATATGATACAAGGTCAGATACATTAAAAAAAGTAATTGCAGATGGCCCGAGAATTTGAATTTCACTGGCACTTGCCGAAGTTTTAAAGTTGATGTTTCGAGGGTCTGTTTGCCACTCTCTCAAATCTATAAAGCCCCGTAGCGTATCACCTTTAACCGTGACGGCGTAGCCTGGTTTGTAATTGCTTTGAGCTTTTAAAACAAATGGAAATAATGTTGCTGCTAACAACAATGCGTAGAGTTTTTTCATGTAATAAGGTTTAAAATTTCGCACGAAGTTATCTAAATTATATAATTGTTAAAATGGTATGATAACAATTATTTTACATGGATACCTGCTATTTAAAATCAGTTATTTTTACAGTTTTTAACTACATTTACCCAATCAATTGTAAATTAAGTTGAATGAAGCCCCTTTTACTTAAAGTTTCTTCGGGTCCGGCACACTCGTTTAGTGTAAGGCATGATGTACTGCCCGATATCAATAACCGCTGGCATTGCCACCCAGAGCTTGAGCTTATTTATTTTAAAAAAGGCAATGGTACTCAGTTTATTGGCGATAGCATTAAACAGTTTAAAGCCGGCGATATGGCATTGGTAGGTTCAAACCTGCCGCATTACTGGCGTTTTGATGATGTTTACTTTTCTGATGAACCGGCCGAAGTGGAAATAATTGTAGTGCACTTTTGCGAAAATTTTTGGGGCGACCAGTTTTTGCAGCTCCCGGAGAACAAACTGATCAAAGTTTTGCTTGAACGCTCTAAACGCGGTTTGCAGATCAGCGGCAATACCAAAGAAAAAGTAGCCCAGCAATTAGCTGCCATGCTGGATACAGATGGTGCCGAAAGAATCATCATGCTGCTCAAGGCCTTGAATACAATGGCCATCAGTAACCCGGTAAATTACCTGACGTCAATAGGTTTTAAATATGATCACGACGAGTCTGAAAACGACAGGCTGAACAATATATACGAGTACTCTGTTCGTAACTTCCGGAAAAAGATCTATCTGGACGAAATTGCCGAAATAGCAGGTGTAAGCTCCAACTCCTTTTGCCGCTATTTTAAATCAAAAACGCGCAAAACTTATTCACAGTTCATTATCGAGATCAAGGTGGGTTATGCCTGTAAGCTACTTATTGAAAATAAGCTTAACATTAAGCAGTTATGTTATGATAGCGGCTTCAATAATTTCTCTACGTTTCACAAGCATTTTAAGCAGGTAACCGGTAAAAGCCCGCTGATATATCAAAAGGAGTTTACTAAGAATTAGGACTTGGGGATTATGGGACTTTTGGACAAAGGACTAATAGATAAAGGACTTTTGAACTGGGTAGTTATTGATCAATAACGCTTATTTTTAGCTATGTCAACTATCAGGATAGAGCCTTTAAGGGCCGAACCGCAAATTATTGAGACATTAAGTGAAATTCTTGTAGAAGTTGTTGCAAATGGCGGGTCTGTTAGTTTTATGCATCCATTGGATTTAGAAACAGCCAAGAGTTTCTGGATGGGATCATTAGCGGCGGCTGAGCGCGGAGAGCGGGTTGTTTTGGGCGCTTTTGACAGCAATTGCCTTGTAGCTACAGTAACTTTATTGCTCGATTGTCCACCTAATCAGCCCCATCGGGCAGAGATTGCTAAAATGATGACGCGGCTTAGTCATCGCGGCCGGGGAATAGCCAAAAGATTGGTGCAGACGGCAGAAAGTATAGCCATTGAAAAGAAACGGACACTTTTAGTACTTGATACGGCTGAAGAGGAGGGAGCTTCGGGTTTTTATGAAAAGCTTGGGTTTACTTTGGCAGGGTTAATTCCGGATTACGCCTTTAAGCCGCATGGAGGATTAACCAGAACTATGATCTATTGGAAACGGCTTTAAGGTAGAGGAGCTCAATAACATAGTTTACAATACTCTGTAGTAGTAAAAACTTTGATAAGAATAGCTTAAACTCAACCATAATAAGTACGTATTACTTATCAATATTCCGTAGGAATAAAAGCTTTGTAGTAGCAGATTAAAATAATGGATTTAGCATGCCGTAGGTATGCTACTCAGTGCGCTTCAAATCCAGCAATTGACTTACGCCATCGATGCCAAAAAAGCTGAACACTTTGACGATTTTGGGACAACTATTTTAGGGCAAACTTTATTTCTTTGTATTACCAATATATCCTGATTTTATAATACATCTATGGGCCACAGATATTGCTTAACACTTGACTTGGTTGATGACAAAGATTTAATTGCCGAATACGAAAAATACCATGAAGCTATTTGGCCCGAGATCCACGAAAGCATCGTTGGTTCAGGCATCACCAACATGGAGATCTATCGTTTTGACATGCGTTTAATGATGATCATGGAAACTGATGATAGTTTTAGCTTTGAGCAAAAGGCTGCTGCCGATGCTGCCAACCCTAAAGTGCAGGAGTGGGAAACCCTGATGTGGAAATACCAGCAGCCCGTAAAGGGCGCTTTAAAAGGTGAGAAGTGGGTTTTGATGAATAAAATATTTGCGTTGTAACCAATTTCAACTAAATAATTATGCTTAAAAGAACTCACTTGCTATTAGCCTTTGTGCTGATGGTGGCCATGCCGGTATTGGCTCAACAAAAAATGATAGGAACAGAAACAGATGCTCAAAAGGAAAAACGTATGGAATGGTGGAAGGACGACCGTTTCGGTATGTTTATTCACTGGGGTTTATATTCGGGCGCGGCAAGGCATGAGTGGGTAAAGCACAATGAAAAGATAGATAACGCTGGCTATCAGAAGTATTTCGATCAGTTTAACCCTGATCAGTTTGATGCGCAAAAATGGGCAAAGCAGGCCAAGGCCGCAGGTATGAAATACGCGGTGCTTACCACCAAACACCATGAAGGGTTTTGCTTATTTGATTCTAAATATACCGATTATAAAGCACCAAATACCCAGGCCAAACGCGATCTGGTACGCGAGTATGTAAACGCCTTTCGTGCACAAGGTTTAAAAATTGGTTTCTATTATTCACTGTTGGATTGGCATCACCCTGATTATACTATTGACGAAATTCACCCGCAATCGCCAAAAGATAAAAGTGACGCCTCTTATGCGGCTTTGAATAAAAACCGCGATATGGCTAAATACCGCGAGTATATGCGTAACCAGATCACTGAGCTGTTAACTAAATACGGTAAAATCGATATTCTTTGGCTCGATTTCTCGTTCCCCCGTAAGGATGGTCACGGTAAAGGCAAAGATGAATGGGGATCTGTTGAACTGTTAAAACTGATCAGAAAGCTACAGCCGGGCATCATTGTTGATAACCGCCTTAACCTGGAAGAATATAAAGACGGTGCCGATTTTGAAACACCAGAGCAGGTAAGCACCAAAGAACTGTTAAAATATCGTGGCAAAACCTGGGAAACCTGCCAAACATTTTCCGGCTCTTGGGGATACTATCGCGATGAAAATACCTGGAAAACCCACCGCCAGTTGCTTGATCTGCTGATCACCTCAACCAGCAACGGTGGTAATCTGATATTGAACGTAGGCCCAACAGCCCGCGGCGAATTTGACTACCGTGCCACCAACGCGCTTGATAGTCTGAGCCACTGGATGCATGCCAATGGTAATGCCATTTATAACTGTACCTACGCGCCCGATACTTATAAAGCGCCGGATAGTTCAAAGCTTACCTATAATAAAACAACCAAGCGCCTGTATGTACATTTGTACAACTACCCAAATACAGGTAAGCTTGTTTTGCCGGGATATAGCGGTAAAATCAAATACGCGCAGTTTTTAAATGATCATTCAGAGCTGTTATACAAACAATCTGAAAATGATCAGCAGGATCTGGTATTAACCCTGCCGGTTAAAAAGCCAGATTACGAAATACCTGTAATTGAATTAACCCTGCAATAAAATAAATGGCCTCCGGGCCGTTTATTGGTATGTGCGGGAAAAGATAAAATACAATGTCACAACAAAAAGAAACGTTTTTAAGAATACACCCGCATGATAATGTGCTGGTAGCTCTCCAAAATCTGGAGCAGGGTACTGTGATCAATTTTGAGGGCAACACATTTGCTTTAACAGAGCGTGTGGCTGCCAAGCATAAATTTGCTATCAATGAGTTAAAGCCTGAGCAGGAAATTTACATGTACGGCGTATTGGTAGGCCGGGCAACAAGCACTATACCACAAGGTGGTTTGCTAAGCACTCAAAATGTTCATCACGCATCGGAAGGTTTCCATCTGGGCGAGCGTAAACTGCAATGGCATCAGCCCGATACCGGCAACTTTGAAGGTAAAACATTTAACGGTTACCACCGGGCAGATGGCTCGGTGGGTACCAACAACTACTGGATTGTAGTGCCGTTGGTATTTTGCGAAAACCGCAACATCAATGTGCTAAAAGAAGCGCTGGTTGATAAATTGGGTTATAAAAAAGCTAAAAGCTACGAGGGCGATGTAGAGCAATTGATGGAGCTTTATCAGGCAGGTAAGTCTGTTGAAGAAATATTAAATGCCGATATTCAGGCAGCTGCAGACAGGCCAGATTCAAAACGTTTGTTTAAAAATATTGATGGCATCAAATTCTTGAACCATAGCATGGGCTGCGGTGGCACCAAGGATGATTCTGACGCGCTTTGTGGTTTAATAGCAGGATACATTACCCATCCTAACGTGGCCGGGGCAACTGTGCTTAGCTTAGGCTGTCAGCATGCTCAGGTAAGTATTTTACAGGCTGAGATAGCCAAACGCGACCCTAACTTCAGCAAACCAATGGTAGTGTTAGAGCAGCAAAAGGTAGGTACCGAAAGTGAATTGTTGCAGCAAGCCTTGAAGCAAACCTTTGCCGGCCTGGTACAGGCAAATCAAACGCAGCGCGAGCCTGCACCGCTTTCTAAACTTTGCATAGGTATGGAATGTGGTGGATCCGACGGTTTCTCAGGTATTTCGGCAAATCCGGCTTTGGGTTATGTTTCTGATCTATTAGTAAAAATGGGTGGTTCGGTTATTTTAGCTGAGTTCCCGGAGCTTTGCGGAGTTGAGCAGGAATTGAGCGACCGTTGTACCGATGAGGATACAGCCAATCGTTTTATGCACCTCATGACCACCTATAATGCCAAAGCCGAGGCAGATGGTTCGGGCTTTTACGCTAACCCATCACCCGGAAACATCAGGGATGGATTAATTACAGATGCCATTAAATCGGCAGGCGCGGCCAAAAAAGGGGGTACATCACCGGTAACCGCTGTACTTGATTATCCCGAAAAGGTAATCAAACCGGGCCTTAACCTGCTTTGCACACCGGGCAGCGATGTGGAAAGTACCACAGCCGAAGTAGGCTCGGGCGCCAACATTGTGTTGTTTACCACAGGTTTGGGTACGCCGACGGGTAACCCTATCGCGCCGGTGGTAAAACTATCAACTAATACCGCTATGTTTGAGCGTATGCCTGATATTATCGATATTAACTGCGGTACCATTATTGAAGGTGATGAAACCATTCATCAGGCGGGCGAACGCATATTAAATTATGTGATACAAGTCGCCAGTGGAGAGATAGAGCCAAAAGCCGTTAAATTAGGCCAGGACGATTTTATACCCTGGAAAAGGGGAGTATCCTTATAAGAACTTATAGGAGTGTATTAATTCCCTCTTTGCGGCAAAGCCGAAGAGAGGGATGTCGAGCGAAGCGATGACAGGGTGAGAGTCGGTTCGCCAAATGAAAAGAATAAATAAAGGGGTCTAAATATGTTTAAATTAACCAATAAATCAGTAGTAATTACTGGCGGGGGCAGCGGCATAGGCAAAGCTATGTCTGTTATGTTTGCACAGCAAGGCGCAACGGTGCACATCATCGAACTGAATGATAAAGCTGCGGCAGATACTGTAAGTGAAATTGAAGCAGCAGGTGGCAAGGCAACAGGCTACGCCTGCGATGTAAGTAATCAGCAACAAGTGCTTGATACCTTTAAAAAGATTGGCACGATTAATATTTTAATTAACAATGCGGGTATAGCTCATATAGGCCGGGTTGATAATACCAGCACTGAAGATTTTGAGCGTGTTTTTAACGTGAATGTAAAAGGCGCTTACAACTGCCTTTTCGCGGCTGTACCTATGTTTAAAGCTAATGGCGGAGGGGTGATTTTAAATACTGCTTCTATAGCTGCCAGCGTGGGCATTACTGACAGGTTTGCTTACTCAACCAGCAAGGGCGCTATCCATGCTATGACGCTTTCTGTAGCTCGCGATTATATTCATGACAACATCAGGTGTAACAGTATATCGCCGGCAAGGGTACACACGCCTTTTGTTGATGGTTTTATAGCTAAGAACTATGCAGGCCAGGAAGCTGAGATATTTGAAAAATTATCTAAAAGTCAGCCAATTGGCCGTATGGCAAAATCTGAAGAGGTAGCGGCACTTGCATTATATCTTTGCTCAGACGAGGCCGGTTTCATTACCGGTACAGATTACCCTATTGACGGCGGATTTATTACTTTGAATAACTAAGTAGGTTGTACGTTTTACGTTATAAGTTGTACGTTTAGTGTTAATAACTGAATACATAGAGAAACGTAAAACATACAACCAATAAACAACTACAATAACTATGAAACTTATAAGATTTGGCGCTAACGGACAGGAAAAACCGGGACTGATCATTAACGATAAAAGATATGATGTATCTGCCTTTGGCGAAGACTATACCGAGCAGTTTTTTGAGACTGACGGTGTGGCTCGCTTAGTTGCCTTTATAAAAGATAAACAATTACCAGAAGTAGGCGAGGAGGTACGTTTAGGCAGCCCGATTGTGCGCCCATCAAAAATTGTATGTATTGGCCTTAACTATGCCGATCATGCTAAAGAAACCAATGCTCCACTGCCGCCTGAGCCGGTAATTTTCATGAAAGCCACTACTGCTATTGTAGGCCCTAACGATAATATCGTGATCCCTAAAAACTCGGTAAAAACCGATTGGGAAGTAGAGTTAGCTGTTGTAATTGGTAAGAAAGCATCATATGTTGATGAAGCTAATGCGATGGATTATGTAGCAGGATATGTATTGCATAATGATGTATCAGAGCGAGAGTTTCAGTTAGAGCGTAACGGTACCTGGGATAAAGGTAAAGGCTGCGATACCTTTGCTCCACTTGGCCCCTTCCTGGCTACACCTGATGAAATTGCCGATCCGCATAACCTGCGCCTGTGGCTTAAGGTTAATGGCGAAACTTTACAAGATGGTACAACATCAAACTTTATTTTTAACCTGCCTCATTTAATAGCCTACACCAGCCAGTTCATGACGCTGTTGCCGGGTGATATTATTTCAACCGGTACACCTGCAGGTGTAGGTTTGGGTATGAAGCCACCATTTTACCTGAAACCCGGCGATGTGGTTGAACTTGGTATTGATGGCCTGGGCGAATCAAAACAAAACGTTGTAGCTTATGCCTAAAATTGATGCGCACCAGCATTTCTGGATATTTGACCCAGTTAGAGATAGCTGGATCAGCGACGAAATGCTGGTGATCAAACAGGATTTTTTACCAACCGACCTGTTACCAGTATTACAGCAAAATGGTATTGACGGCTGTGTTGCCGTGCAAGCCAGTCAGTCGGAAGAAGAAACCTTATTCCTGCTAAAACAGGCTGCTGAAAATGAGTTTGTAAAAGGCGTAGTAGGTTGGGTTGATCTGAAAGCTGATGATCTGGAAGCGCGCCTGGAATATTTTAAGCAGTATGATAAGCTGAAGGGCTTCAGGCACATCCTGCAATCGGAACCCGATAAGCAATACATGCTGCAGCCTGCGTTTAAAAAGGGTATAGCCAGCTTGCAAAAGCATGGTTATACTTATGATATACTCATATACCCGGAGCATTTGCCCTATGCTGAGCAGTTAGTAAGGACTTTTCCAGATCAGCCTTTTGTGGTTGATCATTTGGCTAAACCGCATATTAAAGATCAGCAGATAGGTGACTGGCGGCAGGATATCGAAGTTTTGGCACAGCATTCCAATGTACATTGCAAAATTTCGGGCATGCTTACCGAGGCTAACTGGAGTTCCTGGACACCAGCCGATTTTGTGCCTTATCTTGACGTAGTTTTCAATGCTTTTGGTATTAACCGGGTAATGTTTGGTTCCGACTGGCCAGTATGTTTACTTGCCGGCGGTTATGAGGGTACCATGAAGGTTTTAAATGAGTATTGTTCAAAACTATCGGCCACAGAACAGGAACTATTTTGGGGTAATAATGCTACACTGTTTTATAACTTATAATATTGTATGCCAGTTTTGTAGATGATTGTTTGTTATCCTCTAAAATTACTTTCGTGTTAAACTTTTATCAGAACCTTGCTATAACGTTAAATAGCAAGGTTTTTTTGTTATAAGGTTATTGACAGGATTTGTAATAAGCCTGTTATTTATGACCTGCATCATAATAAATGTAAATAAATCACGTCAGTGAAAAACATGGCATCCATTTAGCTGTTAATTATTTGGTCGCGGCAGCACAATGATCTATGAGTTATACAATGGTGCCGGTGCTATCAATAACATTTATTAATCAAAGTCATGTATACTATTTTATTAGAAGTTACCGCCCTGCTCGCCGTAATTATTTTGCCATTGTTGGTTGTACGCAAAAAAATTAAAAAAAGGTCAAAATCTGCATATAAGATCGATACCAATACAGAGTACGCCCGTTATGCTATTAATGAGGAGGGTTTTCTGGAAGAGATCAACGTAAACAAATTATCAAACCACAAATAGTGTTGTGTAATGCGTAATCTCTTGTATTTGTTGTAACACAAGGGATTACGCGTTTTATTTCTTATTGCTGAAAGCCTTCATCAGCACTTGGGCCATAACTGCCCGGTATAGGAATATTAAGCAGGCGTAAGTAAACACCCAGTTGTGCCCGGTGATGTACCGTTTGCGAATAGGCTATTCGGATCATTTCTGCTTTAGTGGTTTCACTCAAAACCATATCGCCATTGCGTAGTACCCAGGTTTTTTCCAGGTCTGCTTCGTTGGCTTGTTCTAAATGGGCTTTTCCACCCGCTAATGATTCTTCAAAAAAATTCATTAATTCGGCGTTATTAGCTACCGGTTTTACCTCATATGGATTAGCGGCAAAATCAAGGCCATCGGTAGTAAGTGTCATGGTAACCCAGGCCGGCAGCTCGGCAATATGCACAGCCAGGTGCTGCAAGGTCATGCTTTTTTCATGCGGTTGCCATAGGTATTTATCTTCAGGTATGCGGGATAACATTTTACGGGTTGTTTGCGCTTCCTGCTGCATTTCTTTTAATAACACGGGGATAATGGAGATTGACATAGCTTTATTGTTTAAATTTTGATTGATGATTCAAAGTAACAATACAGTGATGACAGCCCTATGTCAGCAGGTTTTAGTGGGGGAAAGAATAGTTGAAAATATCTGCAATTTTGTTCACCTTTATCAAAACCTCGTTACAAATGATTCTCCTTAGCTACAGCATAGTGGTAAGCTTTTCGTGGGTAGCCACGATTATTTATCTGCTTGTAAACCTGAAAAAAATTCAACAGGTACAAAAGCAGCCTTTAATTGAAACCCAACCTTCTTTGGCCATTATTATAGCTGTACGTAATGAAGAGGCCGACCTTGAAAATGCCCTGCAAAGCGTTTGTAATATCAATTACGATAACTGCCGCATTATTGTAGTGAATGACCGTTCAACAGATAGTACCGCCGTTATATTGCAGGGTTTTATCACACGTTATCCAAAGCTAACGGTTACAACTATAACAGATTTACCAGCTGGCTGGTTGGGTAAAAATAACGCGCTGTACCAGGGTTATCTGAGCAGTTCTGAGGAATGGATGCTTTTTACCGATGCCGATATCGTTTTTCACCCGGATGCCATTAATAAGGCTTTAGGATATGCTACCAGGCACCAGCTCGATCATTTATCTATTTTGCCCGAAGCCATATCCAGATCAAAAACGCTGAATAGTGTATTGGCAACCTTCGGTATCATGTTAATGATGAACCTGAAGCCCTGGGCGGCTAAAGATCCTAAATCAAAAGGCTTTATAGGTATTGGCGCGTTTAATTTGGTAAGACGGGATGCTTACGAAAAGATAGGAACGCATGCCCGTATCAAATTGCGGCCTGATGATGACCTGAAGCTTGGCAGTATCATTAAATCGGCAGGTTTAAAACAGGGTGTATTGGGCGGTAGCAAGTATGTTTGTTTAGAGTGGTACAAAAACATGAAGGAGTTTACCAATGGGCTCCTGAAAAACTCGTTTGCCTATTCCGGATATAGTTTAGCTAAATCAATAGCAAGCACCTTAATGGTATTGATCTGTTTTGTTTTACCGGTTCCGCTCATGTTAATTTTCGGCTCAAGCCTGATCCGTATCATGGCTTTAGTAGTGATCGTATTTCAGATAATTTATATGATATCCGTTAGGCCTAATAAATGGTGGTATGCGTTTATGATCCCGTTCGCCAGTTTCATAATGGCCTACGTTACCTTAAAATCGGCATTGATAACCATAAAGCAAGGTGGTATTTACTGGCGCGATAGTTTTTACCCTTTAGCTATGTTAAAAGGCGAGAAAGAGTAATCCATAAGATTATCACGTTTTAGCAAGAAGATAGACGGGGTTGCCATTTCAAAATACAATTGATATACTTGATTTACCAATTTAAATCATGAAGCGTATATTTCTTTATCTATTGCTTGCCTTCCCGGTGATGTGCATGGCACAAACGCCTGTTGTTGAAAGTTTAACCTGCGAGTACCTGACTAATCCGATGGGTATAGATATGCTGCATCCCCGCCTGAGCTGGAAAATAAATACCCCGCAAACAAACACCATGCAGCAGGCCTATAATATCCGGGTTGCAACAGACGCGACTTTCTCATCCTCGAAAACAGTGTGGAATACAGGTAAGGTAAATACCGATTCGTCTGTTTTGATCACTTATAACGGAACCGCCCTAAAATCAAGCACGCGTTATTACTGGCAGGTAAAGGTTTGGGATAACCACAACCATGCATCTGCCTGGAGCAAACCCACCTATTTTGAAACGGGTTTACTTTTACCTACCGACTGGAAAGCCACCTGGGTTCAGCCTATGCAAGATACATCGCGTAAAATGCCTGCGCTAATGCTTCGCAAGCAATTTACGTTGTCAAAAAAGATAATTTCGGCCCGGGCTTATGCTACCGCTCATGGTTTATATGAATTGCATTTAAATGGTAAAAGAGTAGGTGAACAGCAACTTACCCCCGGATGGACGGAGTATAAAAAACGCCTGCAGTACCAGGTTTACGATATTACCTCCATGTTGCAGCAGGGGGATAACGTAGTAGGAGCTATGGTGGGAGATGGCTGGTTTCGCGGCACAACTGGTTTTGCCAGTCAATGGGGAGTTTGGGGTAAAAAACTGGCGCTACTATGCCAGCTGCAAATTACTTACGCTGACGGAACGGTTGAATACATCAACTCTGACAACTCCTGGAAAAGTACCCAAAATGGGCCTATCACGCTTGATGGCATTTATGATGGCGAAAATTATGATGCCCGCAAAGAAATGGCAGGTTGGGATATGAAAGGATTTAATGATGCCAACTGGCAGGCCGTGCACGAAGTGAGCTTTGATAATAAAATGCTGGTTGGTGTACAAAGCGTCCCCGTGCGTAAAATTCAGGAGATAAAACCTATAGCTATATTTAAAAGCTCAAAAGGCATTCAAATTGTTGATTTTGGACAAAACCTTACCGGCTGGGTACGCCTGAAAGTAAGCGGCCAGGCAGGGCAAACAGTTAATATACGCCATGCTGAGGTATTGGATAAGTTTGGCGAGTTTTACACAGCCAACCTACGCTCAGCAACAGCCAGTATCAATTACACCTTAAAGGGTGGCGGTGTTGAAACTTTTGAGCCGCATTTTACTTTCATGGGTTTCCGCTATATAGCTGTTGAGGGTTTCCCCGGCGAATTGAAGCCCGAAAATTTTACGGCAGTGGTTGTTCACTCTGATCTGCCTATAACCGGCAATTTCACTTGTTCAGATACCATGATCAATAAGCTGCAGCACAATATTCAATGGAGTCAAAAGGATAACTTTTTAGATATTCCGACGGATTGCCCACAGCGTGATGAGCGTTTAGGCTGGACGGGTGATGCGCAGGTTTTTTCGCGTACGGCTGCCTTTAATATGCAGGTAGCTCCGTTTTTTGCCAAATGGATGAAAGATGTAGCTGCTGATCAGTTTCCGGGTGGAGGGATACCTTTTGTGGTACCCGATAATTTACCAACCAACAGTGCTACATCGGCAGGCTGGGGGGATGTTTCCGTTATTGTACCGTGGACAATGTACCAGGTTTATGCAGATAAAAACATTCTGAAAGTGCAATACCCCAGTATGAAAGCCTATGTAGATTATATAGTTAAAAAGGCGGGCGAAAAACACATTTGGCATGGCGGCAGCTTATTTGGCGATTGGCTGTTTTATCGCCCCGGCATCTACGATTTTTCTGAACCTAATGGCTATACCGATCCCGATCTGATCGCTACCGCATTTTACGCATACTCTTCCAAATTGCTGAGCCAGGCTGCAGGTGCTTTAGGGAATACTGCCGACGAGAAAAAGTACGGCGATATTTATGAGGAAGTAAAAAAGGCGTTTATCCATAATTACATTACACCAACCGGCCGGGTATTTGCCGATTCGCAAACGGGCTATGTGCTGGCTTTAAAATTTAATTTAATACCTGATAGTCTGAAAGCCAAAGCGGCAGCTTATTTGGTTGATGATGTACGCAGAAGGAATAATCACTTATCTACGGGCTTTTTGGGTACACCTTATTTGTGCCAGGTGTTATCGCAAAATGGATACAGTAATGTAGCTTATGATCTGTTGTTGCAAAAAACATATCCATCATGGCTGTATCCGGTAAAAATGGGTGCAACTACTATTTGGGAGCGTTGGGATGGTATTAAAACTGATAGTACCTTCCAAGATAAAAGCATGAACTCTTTTAACCACTATTCCTATGGTGCTGTAGGCGACTGGATGTATCAGCAAATGGCGGGTTTACAAGTAGGAGCACCGGGCTACAAGCACATTGTTATTAAGCCTGAACCACCTCACCGTAAGGTTAGCTTTGCCAGGGCATCCCTCGAAACCATGTACGGGCAGATATTATCATCATGGGAAGTAAACAATGGAACTATGCAGGTGCATGTTAAGATACCGGTGAATTCAACGGCCGAAGTTACCTTACCATCTGCACATCCGGAAGAGGTTAAGGCTGATGGTAAACCCATTGCAGGATCATTTAATGTTACTGCTGAGAAAAATGATGAAGGAGCAACCGTAAGACTTGGCTCCGGGGATTACACTTTTAGCTATCCCTGGATTATGCCGAAGGAAAAAGCAAAGGACAGGGCTAAATAGAAACTTTGGGACAAAGGATTGAAAGACTGCTGGGCTTTGGGACAAAAGACTTTTAGATGTAGAAGATTAATATAAGTCATAAAACAAAAAGAGGCCGCTATTAACGGCCTCTTTTTGTTTGCTAAACGATATTATTTTGCGTCTTCGGTTTCCGCTTTCTTTTTAGTGGCAGTTTTAGTAGCTGGTGCGGTTTTTTTATCAGCAGTTGTTTTAGCTGCCGCGGCCTCTGGAACCTTAACTTCAGTTGCTGCTGCATGCTTTTTATCCTTTGCTGGTTTTTCGGCAGCAGCAGTATTTTCCGTGCTTATTTTGGTTGCCAATGTTTTAGCTAAGTTTTTTGCAGCTTTTTCAACAGCTTTGTTCACCTTTTTAAAATCGGGCTCAAATTCGCTTACTACGATTTTGATCTGGGCAAAAAGTTTATCGTTTAATTGTTTCTTCAGGGCCTTGCGGGCCTCTTTACCGGCAGGTTTATTCTTATTATTCTTCATATTGTGGTATAAGGAAATTCAGCTTGTTAGATTTATTTTTCGCTGCAAATTTAGGTTAATAAATAGTGACTTTAATATTATGTTTGTGTTAACAACCATAATCAATGTTAAGCAATTTTTATTGAATTAACAAGCTATCTGACTCATTTTAAGGCGTTAATTTTGTCTTTTATCGCTAATTACAGATTATGATGATAGTATAGTTTTATCTTGGTTGAAATTATTATTTATTAAAATTTGTTCAGATAAAAGCCTTGAACCACCAAACAGCAAATGATTTTTAGAAAGCTTTTAGGTTAATTGATAACTTTGCAGGCTATAAATACTTTAATGCCCATGATCAAAGATTTAAATTCCTTAAACCAGGTAGCTGAATTTCACAGCACCTTTAAACATCCTATTGTTGCTTCGCCTCAAATACCCTCGAAAGAACGTAGTCAGTTGCGTATAGAGTTACTGGCCGAAGAATTGAAAGAGTTACAGGAGGCAGTGAACGATAACAACCTGGTTGAGATAGCCGATGCCCTTTGCGATCTGCAATACGTATTATCGGGCGCAGTGTTGGAATTTGGCCTGGGCGAAAAATTTAAAGAATTGTTTGATGAGGTGCACCGTTCAAACATGAGCAAAGCTTGTAAAACGGTAGAAGAAGCTAATCAAACCATTGAGCATTATCGTAACACGGCAGGCACCGAATCGCATTATAAAGAGATAGACGGTTTGTTCCTGGTGTATCGTACTGCTGATAATAAGACATTAAAATCCATTAACTATTCACCTGCCAATTTGGGCAGCATTGTAGGATAATATCATACTTAAAATAAAGAAACTTGCCAGAATCAACCCCAAACCCGTCAGAAATAAAAGAGACCATGCACCCGCGTAATAGGCATCGCATGGGGTATGATTTTAAAGCGTTGACCAAAGCTGTGCCGAAATTGAGGCCTTTTGTTACCGTAAATCAGTACGATAATCAAACCATCAATTTTGCCAATCCCGATGCTGTAAAAATGCTGAACCGGGCACTGCTTAAACAGCATTACCACATAGACTATTGGGATATTCCTGCCGGCTATTTATGTCCGCCTATCCCGGGCCGGGCAGATTATATTCATTACGTTGCCGATCTGCTGGCTACAACAAATAATGCTGTTATCCGGAAAGGAAAAAAAGTAAGAGTGCTCGATATAGGGGTAGGGGCAAACTGTGTATATCCCATTATAGGTCATCAGGAGTATGGCTGGAGCTTTGTAGGTGTTGATATTGACGAAGAAGCACTTCAATCAGCAAAAGGCATTATTGATGGTAATGAAGATCTAAAAAACGCCATTGAGCTGCGCCTGCAAAAACACCGGGCCGATATATTCTTATTTGCCATAAAGCCCGGAGAGCGGTTTGATCTTACCATCTGCAATCCACCATTTCACGCATCTATCAAAGAAGCGGCCGAAGGTTCGCGCCGTAAATGGAATAACCTTGGACTGAAAGCAGGTAAGGAAAAAGAACCGGTGCTTAACTTTGGCGGTCAAAATGCGGAGTTATGGTATCCAGGCGGCGAAGCCGCGTTTTTAAAACAAATGGCTGCTCAAAGTACCCATTTTGGTAAACAATGCCTTTGGTTTACCACGCTGGTATCAAAAAAAGAAAACCTGCGCATATTATACAACGCGCTGCAAAAAGCAGGGGCGACAGATGTTCAAACCATCAACATGTCGCAAGGCCAAAAGGTAAGCCGCATCATGGCCTGGACATTCCTTTCCGCCGAAGACAGGCAAAATTGGAAAGACCGTTGATTTTTTTGATTACGTTGATTTCGCTGATGCTTGACTATTGATTTTGTTTTGATTAAATAGATTGGGCTGATCTTATCAGGACTTAGAAAATCAACGAAATCAGCGTAATCATTTTTGCATCAACGGTCAGCAATCAGCGCAATCACACCCATCAGCGGTCACACACGCAAAAATGTTTTCTTCTGGTATAAATAGTACAGGAACACCCATTTTACCATTACAAAGCAAACAGCCATTACTACAATATTGTATGGGTCGCCAATCAGCTGGCCTATCCAGCCAAAAAAGCCGTTGGTAGTGTATTGCCATTTGATAAAGTGGCCAGATATGTAGATAAGGATAGAATTCATACCGATCACCTTAAAGTAAAAGGCCCACTTTTTGTAACCCAGCACGTCAATAATATAATAGAAGAAGGCCATCAGCAGCAGGCTTATACCGCCTACATGCATCACGAATGAGCTGCTCCACAGGTTTTTATTGATCGGAAAATCTAAATTCCATATTTGTGCTATGATCAGGAATATCACACCGGTAACGGCCATAATACTTACTTTTCGTATTTGCCTGATGCCTGTTTTCTTCAACAGTTGCCCGGTTAAAATTCCCAGTAAACCGGTACTGATAGCCGGGATAGTTGAGAATAAACCTTCAGGGTCATGAATACCCAGGTATAATCTGCCCGGTAATATCATGCGGTCCATGTATGAGGCAAAGTTACCCTGCATGGTCAAATCGCCATGCGGAAAGCCCGGTGCCGATGTAAATTTTAATAACAACCAGTAACCGATAATAAAAAACGCGAACCATACCATCTGCATACGTTCTTTACTGTACAGATAAATGATATTGGCAAACATGTAGGCTATACCAATACGGCCCAGCACACTGGCAAAACGTATTTGGGATATAGGCATTATAGTAAGGCCATTGTTTACCACCAGGCCAAGCAGTACCAATATCAGCGCCCTTTTAATTACCCTGATGGTGAGTTGTTGCTTGCTTTTGCCTTTTTCCAGTTCGCGGCCTACCGAAAACGGTGTTGATACTCCAGCCATGAACAGGAACAGGGGAAATATGAGGTCGTACAAATGAAAACCGTTCCAATCAGGGTGGGTAAATTGCAGGGCTACAGCCTCCCAAAATGGTGATTTGGTGGCCTTCGCCAGGGTATGGAAAATCTCTTCGCCACCCATGATCCAAAACATATCAAACCCGCGCAGGGCATCTAAAGAAAATAAGCGCGTTGGCGCTGTGTTAATATCATCAGGCGCTGTAACACCTGTTGATGAGCTTGTTGTAGTGGTCATTTTTATGAAAGAGATTTAGTGATTTACTAAAGATATAAAAAGCGCACTATTTAAAATATTTTTTTAACCAATCATACTTTATAAAATAAAATTGTTACGAAGCGTTGTAACTTCGCCGTTTGAAACAGAGCCGATGTTAGAGATCATATACCGGGATGAACACCTGATTGCTATCAATAAACCGCATGGTTTGCTGGTACACCGGTCGCCCATAGCTGCCGATGCCAGTGAGTTTGCCCTGCAACTATTACGCGACCAGATAGGGCAAAAGGTAAACCCCGCGCATCGCATCGACCGTAAAACAGGAGGCATACTGCTTTTTGCATTGGACAAACAGGCCGAGGTGGCCATGCAGCAGCAGTTTATGGAAAATCAGGTGCATAAAAAATATTTGGCCATAGTGCGCGGCCACACGCCTGATCAGGAAGATATTGATTATCCTTTACGCAAAGAGAACGGCACTTTACAGGATGCCTTTACTCAATATACCACCCTAAAACGTACCGAACTGGATATCGCCTTGGGCAAGCACCCTACATCACGTTATTCGCTGGTGGAGGCTGTACCAACTACCGGGCGTATGCACCAGCTGCGCAAACACTTCAGCCATATTTTTCATCCCATTATTGGCGACCGTACGCATGGCTGCAACAAGCAAAATAAGCTGTTTACCGAAACCTGGGATATGAATACCATGTTGCTGCATGCGTCGCAACTAACTTTTACACATCCGCTTACTGGCCAAAGTGTGCAAATTAATGCCGGGCTGCAGCCTGAGTTTGAGCGGGTAATGCAAATTATGGGTTGGTAAATACTTCATTTTTAACTGAATAAATAAACAAAAAACGCCGGTAATTGTAACTTATACATACATGTAAAAAAGATGATTAAGCCGGCAAAGTATAGTTTATATACCACTGATGGAGAGCGTATTATAACAATAGATCCAATAACCAAAACCCTGCCTGGAGGTACTTTACAGGCAACCGGAGTATTTAGGTTGAAAGACGGAAAGGTTAACCTGGGCGAAATTGTTTTTGACGATAATATGCGCCAATGGGAGTACACCGCCCTCGGCGATCTGACACATGAGCAGGCATCAGAAATAGCAACCTACATTCAGGATAAAACCCGCCAGGAACTGGAAGATCAGCAGATTGATTAAGTTTTTCTCGTCTTTAGTAGAAAGAAAAGTAATCTATTAATGTCATAGCTGTAAGGAACGACGAAGCAATCACGAGCTATACATATTCGCGATTGCCAGGCTACGCTCGCAATGACAATTTTGTTTCAACCCTCTTTGCGCCAAAGGCGAAGAGAGGGTCGCCCAGCGAAGCGTAGGCGGGGTGAGTCTTTTGCGTCCGGCGTATCAAAATTTAAAGCCCCATTTTATTTACCTTATCTTTGCGCACAATCCAACACAGATAATGATAAAGCAAGCCCTCCTGAACCTCAAGATAAATGCTCTTAACCCTATGCAGGAGGCCGCGATAAGCGCAGCCAAAAAAAGTGATGTGATATTGCTCTCGCCTACGGGCTCAGGTAAAACGCTGGGCTTTTTGCTACCTTTATTAAGTTTACTTGATCCGGAGTTGCAAACCGTGCAGGCGCTCATTATGGTACCATCGCGTGAGCTGGCTTTGCAAATTGAACAGGTTTTCAGGGCCATAGGTAGCGGCTTTAAAGTGAACTGCTGTTATGGTGGTCATTCGGTAAAAATTGAATTGAATAGCCTGTCTCAGCCGCCTACTGTATTAATAGGTACACCAGGCCGTATAGCACATCACCTGCGCCGTGAAAGTTTTAGCACAGATACCATTCATACGCTGATACTGGACGAGTTTGATAAAGCGCTTGAATTTGGCTTTCAGGAGGATATGACCTATATCATCAGGCAAATGCCGGCTATCAAAAAACGGATACTCACCTCGGCTACCCGTATGGATGAAATTCCGGCATTTACGGGCATGGTAAAGCCCATTGAGCTGGATTATCTTACCAATGCTGCTTCAACGCCCGATCTGAAACAGAAAGCTGTAATTGCCGAAGCTGCCGACAAACTGGATGCCTTGTTTGCTCTCATTTGTAAAATCGGAGATAATGCCACGCTGGTATTCTGCAATCACCGTGAAGCGGTGGAGCGTATCAGTGATCTGTTATATGATCGCGGGCTGCCGCATGATATATTTCACGGCGGCATGGAGCAGGACGACCGTGAGCGAGCATTATTAAAATTCAGGAACGGTAGCCATCGTTTACTCATCACTACTGATCTGGCCTCGCGCGGATTGGATATACCCGAAATTGAGCATGTGATACATTATCAACTGCCACATACCGAAGAGGCCTATACCCACCGCAACGGCCGCACCGCCCGTATGCACGCCAAAGGTACTTCATACCTGATATTATCGCCCGATGAAAAGCCTGCTTATTTGCGGGAAATGCCGGAGATTGAAGAGTTGCCCGAACATCCGCAGTTGCCACCCTTATCGCCCTGGGCCACGCTATATGTTGCCGCGGGTAAAAAGGATAAGGTAAATAAGGTTGATATTGTTGGCCTGCTGCTTAAAAAAGCCGAACTGGCCAAAGAAGATGTTGGCCTGATAGAGGTGCTTGATCATTCATCATACGCGGCTGTAAAACGTAACCGCATTGAGCGCGCGGTACAATTACTCAAAGGCGAGAAGATCAAAAACAAAAAAGTTAAAATAGATATTTCAAGATAATAAACCGATAAAAGCATGAGCAATAATGATATCATGAAAAAGCTACGTGTAGCTATGAAATTTACCGACGATGATATTATAAAAGTTTTGGCGCTGGTTAACTTCCGGATCACCAAAACAGAACTGGGCGCCATATTTCGTGCCGATGATCACCCTAATTTTAAACCTTGCGGCGATCAGATACTCCGTAATTTCCTGAATGGTTTGATCATTCATCATCGCGGGCCTATGCCGGATAAAAGGGTACCTAAACCGGAGGGAAATTAAGGGGTTTTACGTTTGACGTGATACGTTTTTATCGTCATGCCGAACTTGTTTCGGCACCTCACATGCAAGGTTTTTAGTATAGTGGCTGCTTGTCCTGTGGGATGCCGAAACAAGTTCGGCATGACGAGAAGGTAACAAATAAAAAGAGCGATGGTTTTACCATCGCTCTTTTTATATCAACGTAAAACGTACTACGTCTAACGTAAAACTTTCTTATCGCAGGTCAACTACTTCAACACCGGGGTGTGCTTTAGCATCCCAGGCAAAAGCGTTATCGGCAATTGGGGCGTTGGGGGTAAAGCTGCGTACGGTGTAGCTGTACTTGTTGCCGTTTTTATCAAATAGTTGCGCGCTGTATATCTGTTTTTTCTCTTTATCAATCAGCAGGCGCACTTTGAAAATATTTTGCTTATCGTTTTCGGGGGTAAGGTCAATGGCTTGGTATGCTTTGCCGGCTACCTTTTGTTCGCCGGTGTACAGGTATTTATAACCGTGTTCGTATATGGTGAAAATTTGCGATGGGTTGTTTACGCCGTCGCCGCCTTTGGGGGCATCGCCTACTTGTACTTCTTTATCTTTTTTGAGGTAGGTCCACTGAGTTTTACCATCGCTGATGATCTCCTTGTCTACATCTTTGGCAGTAGCCGAGGTATATAGGGTAACCTTGTATTTGCCCGCTTTAGCTTTTGATATCAAGGTGCCAGTCTGGGTTTCCTTAACACCAGCCTGCGGATTATCCAGCGTGAAACTAAAATCTGTTTTTATAGCATCGTATGATTTGTATTTCTGGCTTACCTGGCTTAATATGGTTTTAGCCTGTGTATCTTTTTGGGCGAAAGCAGTACTGCAGGTGCTTAGCGCTAAAATGGAATATAAGAATAGCTTTTTCATTAGTGTTTTTATTCGTCAACAACTATTATCAGCAATAGTTATTGGTTTAGAGCAATTAAATGGTGTTTGGTTTAATCCTTAGGTTTTTGAAGTGTTTCCAGGTAGCGTTCTAGGCTGTACTCGTCAGGATATAGCACGTCACGGGCTTTGCTGCCTTCAAAAGCGCCGACGATACCGGCAGCTTCCAGTTGGTCAATAATACGACCTGCACGGTTGTAGCCAAGTTTCATTTTACGCTGTATCAATGAGGTTGAGCCTTGCTGATGCATTACAATGAGGCGCGCGGCTTCTTCAAACATCGGGTCACGATCATCCGGATCATATTCTTTGGCGCTGCTGGTTTCGCCCTCACCCAGGTATTCAGGCAATAGTAGAGCAGTAGGGTAGCCGCGCTGCTCACCAATATAGTTGGAGATGGCTTCTACCTCAGGCGTATCCACAAAGGCGCATTGGAGGCGTATCAAATCGCTGCCTGTACTGAATAACATATCCCCGCGACCAATCAGCTGGTCTGCGCCGCCTGCATCCAGGATGGTACGTGAATCTATCTTGGATAGCACTCTGAATGCCAGCCTTGACGGGAAGTTGGCTTTAATAGTACCTGTAATAATATTAACCGATGGCCTTTGTGTGGCAATAACCAGGTGAATACCTACCGCACGGGCCAGCTGGGCAATACGGGCAATTGGCATTTCCACCTCTTTACCGGCGGTCATCATTAAATCGGCAAACTCGTCTATCACCAATACAATAAAAGGCAGGTAACGGTGTTTTTCCGGATCGCTTATTTTGCGGTTAACAAACTTGGCGTTATACTCTTTCAGGTTACGTACCTGTGCATCTTTCAATAGGTCGTAACGTTGATCCATCTCAATACAAAGCGAATTGAGGGTGTTCACCACTTTCTTGGTATCGGTAATAATGGCGTCGGCCTCATCAGGCAGTTTAGCCAAAAAGTGCCTTTCAATTTTGCGGAAAAGCGTAAGCTCTACCTTTTTAGGGTCAACCAATACAAATTTAAGTTCGGCGGGGTGCTTTTTAAACAACAGCGATACCAATATGGCATTGATACCAACCGATTTACCCTGACCGGTAGCACCCGCTACCAGTAAGTGTGGCATCTTAGCCAGATCAGCAATAAATACTTCGTTTGATATAGTTTTACCCAACGCAATCGGCAGATCCATCGTGGTGGTCTGGAATTTCTCTGTCGATAGGATAGAGCGCATCGACACCATCTCGGGATTCTGATTCGGTACCTCAATACCTATGGTTCCCTTGCCCGGCATAGGAGCAATGATACGAATACCCAAAGCGGCTAAGCTTAAGGCAATATCATCTTCCAGATTCTTGATCTTGGAGATACGCACACCTGGTGCTGGAATGATCTCGTACAATGTAACCGTGGGCCCTATGGTAGCTTTGATCTTATCAATCTCGATGTTGTAATGGTTCAGGGTTTCAACAATTTTGTTTTTGTTGGCCTCCAGTTCCTCGGCGTTAACTGATATTTTGTTTGAGCCGTGGTTTTCCAGCAATTCAAGGTGCGGGAATTTGTACGATGCCAGATCAAGTCGGTGGTCATAAATACCAAACTGGCTCACCAGGTCTTTAGCTTTAACATCATCAGCTTGCTCCACACTCAGCTCGGGCAGCGGGCGGTTTACATCAATGGTAAGCGGTATCTCGGTTTCCTCTTCGGGCTCATGTTGGGTACTTGGTGTTAATACTACAGGCTCGTGATAAATCGGGGTTTGCACCAGGGGTTGCTGTTTAAGGGGCTCGGGTTTTACCGTATTTTCCTGCTGACTGGCCAGCATATCTTTAACCCGGTTTGTACCTCCGCGAGGCCATTCCAGCGGAATGCTTGGTTCTTCTTCCTCTTCGTTTTCTTCTTCATCCACATCAGCAGGCACAGGGGCCGCGTTATCTACAGCCATTGCCGCTTCGGCTTTTTGTTTACGTGCAGGCAGTTTAAAGTCGATATTATAGGCAATCACCAGTACGGCCAATGCGGCAAATACCAATAAACCGCCTGTACCTGCCGGGCCTATCTGCGCGTCAAGCAGGCGGTTGCACCAAAAGCCAAAGCCACCCTCCAAATAATGCGGATAATCAATAATAAATGCGTGAAAATAAGCTATGGAGATGGATATAAATACAATGCAAAAAAGCGAATAGGCGATTGTTTTGGTGATAGAAAACAGCTTCACTTTAAAAAGCAGACGGTAGCCCAATACAAAAAATACAAGCACAAACAGGAACGATGCTATCCCGAACCATTCGTAAATGAATTGGTTGCTTAACAGCGCTCCAAATTTACCCAGCCAGTTTTGCGCTATTTGCGGGTTACCACCATTATCGGCAATTTCCTGTACTGTTTTGCCGGTAGCCAGGTTGTGCCAGCCACCGTTGGTGCTTGCAATATAACTCTGATCTTCCTGCCAGGTAAACAGGTAAGAGGTGAACGCTATAAGAAAGTATATAGACATTAAAAGCGACAGTAGGCCTGCTATTTTTATGGCACGGCCATTCTCCATATCAAACTGGGGCAAGCTCGGAAGCCGCCGTTTGCTGATACGCTCTTTATCAGCTTTTCCCGTTTGGCGGGGCTGATTCTCGTCCTTAAAACTATTTGATTTAAACTGATTTCCTTTTACCGGCATCGCTGATGTAACATCCTTTAACTGCAAACTTACATAAAATTTCACCTATGTAAACTTTGCAAAAACAACATATTCACTTTTTGAGAGTTTCGGATTTGGGAGGTTTGATTTTGGATTTAAGGCCTATTATACTTAATAAATGGCTTAATCGAACATCTCAAATTCGAATTTACTTCTTATAAAGTTAGCAGATTAAACAAATATTTAGTTGTATTTTTAATTTTTTAGTATTATTGAAAACCATGAGATTATGCGCCTGCTAAGTGGGTTTATTATTCGCGTATCTAACAAAAACGCATATTACCTAAATAAATAATGAGTATAGAGACGCTGGAAGAATACATTACTACTACCGATTTAAGTAAGCTGGAAGCCTTGTTGATGCAAAGCCCTGCGCTGGCTACTACGCGCACCAGCCACGGTGTTTCGCCGCTGATGCTGTCATGTTATTATAAAAAGCCAGCGGTTACCGATGTATTGTTGAGGTATGTAAACGAGATCAACCTGTTTGAAGCCTCAGCAGCCGGTAAATTAGAAGTAGTAATGCATTTTGTGGAAACCAGCTACAACACTATTGATGATTATGCGCCGGATGGTTTTACCGCTTTGGGACTGGCCTGTTATTTTGGTCACGAAGCTGTAGCCCGTTACCTGGTGCTTAGCGGAGCTGATGTAAATCGCCCGTCAAACAATGGGTTCCAGGTTTTTCCCATACACTCGGCCTGTGCCGATAATAATACTGCGATTGCGCGTGTACTGGTGAATAATGGTGCCGAGGTAAATGTGAAACAGCAAGCGGGCGCTACACCACTACATACCGCGGCCCAGCATGGCAATATTGACTTGCTTATTTTACTGCTTGAACATGGCGCGCTAACCAATGTACGCATGGAAGGCGGCAAACTCCCTGCTGACTTAGCCCGCGAAAAAGGGTTTGAAGAGATCGCTGATATTTTGAGTTAAGGTTTTCTCAATTGAAATCGAAAGAAACGAAGTAATCCAATACTACAGCAATATAATTGGAAAACTTGTCATTGCTGCGAGGAACGAAGTAATCGCGTACTAAGCAAGTTTCCTCTGTAAAGTTCGCGATTGCCACACTTTGTTCGCAATGACAAAAATTAGATACATTTAATTCTATTTCACAAAATGTACCTGCATGGCGGTTACCTGTTTAATACAGCGGGCGGGTTTCTTTTCATCCTGAACAATGATACGGTAGGGGCCATCGCCGGGGGCTAAGGGCTGGCCGTCAACCTTATCAGCAAGAATTATCATGCAGTCGGTATAACTTTTATCCAGTTCGGCCAGGGCGAATATCACCTGGTAGCCGTCGCTGGCTTCTACCTGTAGGTATTTGGTCAGGTTTTCGCCTTTCAATTCTGGGCCTAAGGTAACACCGGCATTTTTCAGGATCTCGGCCAATATTACACCGGTGTAGGTATGGTCTTTACCATCACGGTCTTTACGGGTTACGGTGGTTGGGTTAAACTTTTGCAGGTAGGCAGCATCAATAGTTAGGGGAGTAGTAACCTCGCCGCTTACCTTGATGGTTTGTGCTTGTGTTATAAATGGGATGGCTGTAAAACTTAATAAAGCTAAACAAGCTATTATAAAATGCTTTTTCATGGATATGTTGTTAATGATGTTGATTTTTTGCAGTTAATAAATTAGGATCTGCAAATTCGGGATTATTAATGAAAGTACTATCTGTCAGCATATTTAAAAAAGCGATGATCTGCTTTTTTTCAAGCGGTTGTAGTTTCAGGCTTTTGCCGCCAACTTCATTTGATTCGCCACGCAGGAAAGAACTTAATGAAGCAGATTCCAGTATGTGGTCACTGTAATGGTCAACGACTTCTGCCAGTGTTTTAAAACGGCCATCGTGCATGTAGGGCGCAGTTAAGGCGATGTTACGTAAGGTGGGTACTTTAAAACGGCCTTTGTCTGCAGGAGAACCTGTCAGGGCAGCTATACCCGCGTCTTTTGGGATACTGTCTAAGCCATTGTTGTGAAAAAGCTCCATGTAGGTTTTTGGTCCGCCGTGGCAGTGCCCACAATTGGCTCCCCGAATGCCTTTTTCAGGCTGTGGCGCATTGTTGAACAGTTCCATGCCTTTTAACTCATCGGCAGTAGGCTGATAAGTGCCGCGCAGGTATCGATCATAACGCGAATTGGCCGAGATGAGTGTACGTTCAAATTGGGATACGGCTTTAACAATACGTTCGCCGGTGATCTCATTATCGCCGTAAACCAATTTAAATAATGGGGGATAAATGCTTGTCTGACTAAGCTTTTGGGCTGATATTGCCAAAGCCTGCCCCATCTCGTGCGGATTGGTAAGCGGGGTGGTGGCTTGTTCTTCAAGCCCGGTGGCCCGGCCATCCCAAAAAAACTTTCTGGCCCACAGTAAATTAACCAGCGACATAGAATTGCGTGGAGTAAGCACCCCGTCAACCCCTTTACTAAAAGCCAGGCCATCTGTAAATGCCTTGTTTTGCTGATGACAACTACCGCAGGAGAGGGTATTATTGGCAGATAGTTTGGTTTCATAAAACAGCATCCGGCCCAAATAAACCCCTTGCTTGGTTGTAGGATTATCGGCCGGAATACTAATGCGGTTTCCAAAATTTGCAGGGTATACCAGATTGTAAGTTCCGGTATCAATAGGGTTTGGGGTAAAGCTGAGGATGGATAAAAAGATCATGAATAGCAACAGCACAAACAAAGCGCGGCTTTTTTGAAGCCTTGCACTTATGATTGCTTTATGCTTTCTATTGATATTCATGATCAAATTTAATTAAACATTTGGCCAATTAACTCACCTGACCATCGCTTCGACTTCGGCGGAAAGAGGGTTTTTGAAAAGTCTTTTGTCCATTTGTCCTTATTCTTTCATCAATTTTAATTTATCAATAATTAAATATCACATTGGCAAAATAGTTTCTTCCGGCTTCGGGGAAACCTTCTACCAGGGTATAATTCCTGTCGAACAAATTGTTTATGCCGCCTTCAATCGCAAAGCCTTTTACTAGCGTCACGTGTGCTTTTACATTGGTCAGGTAAAATGCTCCGGATACAGTACCGTAACTGGTGCTGTAGCGTTTGGAGTTGTACTCTTCGCTGGCCATAATGTATAACTTGCTTATTGGTGTATACTGGATCGATCCAAACACCTTGTTCTGCGGTACATCTGTCAGAAATATAGTCGGGCTTGACAAGTTTTTGCGTTTTAGGTAGGTGTAGTTAGCATCTATCCTTAACTGATCGGCAATGGGATAGCCAATGGCAAATTCGGCGCCGTAATACTCTGCCCGGCCCACATTTTGAACCTGCGATTGCTGGGTGCCGGTTTTAGGATCAACCTGTACGTTGTTTACGGTTTGTATCAGGTTGTTGATCTTGCTGTAAAATAATGAAGCCTGAATGTTCAGTTTACCTACCAGCAATGTACGGTAGCTCAGGTCGTAATTTAAAGCATCTTCGGCTTTCAGGTTAGGGTTAGGTATGGCAGTGCCAAAACGGTATGAGTACCTGTCTTTAATGGTTGCAAACCTGGTTTTACGGGCAACAGAAAGGCTCAGGGTGTTGGTGCTGTCAATATCATATTGTAACAAGCCCTGCAGGTTCCAGGCGCTGTTGTTGTTAGCAGGCAGGTCGCTTATTACGTTGTTAGTGTACTGCTGGGCATCAATGCTGCGCCTGTTCATGTAGCTAAGCCCAACATTGGCTTTCAATGCAGATGTGATATGATAAGTATCCTCGGCGCCAACGGTAAAGTTATTATCGGCATCGCGGCGTACAGGTTCGCCAACATTATGCTCGCGGTGCACATCTTGTTTAAAATGGCCTGCCAGACTAAAGCTGTTGTCCTTTAACGAAGTGTTTTCAAACATGATACTGCTGCCCAGAGTATAATCATTGTATATACTGGTAAAGGCATAAGGCTTGGTGATAGTGCTGTACGAGGCATCGTCAAAGCTTTGCAGGTTGTTTTTAAACTGGTCATAATACCAGCGGGTTTTAATTACGTTGGTACTGTTAATGCGGTTATTGCTCAGCAAGTAAAGACTTTGCGTATCCCAGTTTGGCCATTTCCAATACCTCGGACTTTTAAACAGCGCGTTTAAAGGATCGCTACCGGCATAAACGGGTGTACCTTTAGTGCCATGCTGGTAGCTGTAACCTATGGCATATTCCTGGTTGGCGGTGGGGGTAAAGCCTACCTTACCGCTTACGGCCACATCATTATTGTAGGAATTGTCGCGATGACCGCCGTCTTCAGTTTTAACAGGTTTAAAATCATGTGATAGCGGGTACCAGTCGCGTTTGAGTTGTGACGCCGAAACCTCATAATAGAATTTACCCAAATTTGAGCCTATATTGGTATTTAACCTGTAGCCGCCGCTTAGCCAGCCTGCAACCGCGTTAAGCTCAAAAGGCTTTACCGGTTTGCGGCTTATGAGGTTGATAGCGCCGCCCTCGGCATTAGGGCCATATAATACGGATGAATAGCCTTTGGCTACCTGTATTTCAGATAAGTTAAAAGTGTTGAACCGGGCCAGATCTACATAGCCATCGTAAGGTACATACAGTGGGATACCATCCAGATAAATAGGTACCGATCGTACATCGAAACCACGTACACTCACTGCCGATTCATTACGTGGGCCTACCGCTGTTAGCGTGATGCCGGGTAGCAGGTTTAAGGCATTTGAAACCGTAAGCCTGTTATAGCGATTGATGGTGCCGGAGCTCAGCTTGTCGGACCGCAGGCTATCCCTTGTGCCAATGATATTAACCTGGCCTAATTGAAAAACATGCCTGGATGTATCAGCATTTTGAGCCTTAAGGCTTGTTGTGGAGAGGGCAGCAAGAGTGAAAATTGAAAAAAAGCAGTGTAAAGGTTTTTTCATGGATTAGATTTTGGTTATATAAAATAAAATATAACGCAAAATCGCAAATTTTAACGACTATTTGAAATAGTTAGAGCTGTTTTTTAGGAAAAAGGCAATCCTTTTGCTCTTAAAATGTTAAGTTTTGTGTATTTTCTTTTAAAAATGCCTGTAATTTTTGCTGCAACAGGTGAAACTCGTTGATTATTTTTAAGCCATGTTCGGTAACTATGGCTTTACCGCCGCCTTTGCCGCCACGATATGATACGACAAGTGGTTGGCCAAAACGATCATTCATGTGGTTAACCAGATCCCAGGCTTGTTTGTATGACATTTTCATTTGTAAGGCAGCCTGCCTGATAGAGCCTGAAGCCTGTATGCGTTCAAGCAGTTCCACACGGCCGTGGCCAAGTATCTTTTCATCAGCGGTTTCTATCCAAACTCTGCCATTTAAATTAAAAATAGCTTTACTTTCATTATTCATTGCGTAATGAAAGTAAAGCTATTTTAGTTAAAAGCAAAACCTAAGCGTAAACGCCTGTGGTTTTATGATAAGGCAACAGGGCTGCCGCTTTGCGATTCGGCTATGTTTGTAGTTGTAGCTTCCGGTTGTTTTCCGGTTTGCTGTAACTCTTCAAAATACTTCTTTTTTACAACGGTGGTCATTTTATGATCGCCGGTATGGCTCCAGCCCGGAGGCATTACCAGGTACAAGAATTTGTTTTTAATGCCGGGTGCTTTGTGCACATCTTTTGCCAAAGCTACGATCTCGCCAAAATAAGCATCCAGAAAGCTGTTCTTGATCATAGGGCGGCTAATACCGTATTCAATAGGGATGCTGCGATCCTCGTTTTGATAGGTGCCAAATACCTTATCCCATATAGGGAGCAGATTACAGAAATTGGTATCCATATACAGTGGGTTTTTAGCATGGTGAACCCTATGATGTGATGGTGTAAGAATAATATTGTTCAGGAAACCTAAGCGGCCATCTTGAACCAGGTTTTCACCAATGTGTATCATGCCACCCCAAAAACCATCAATAAACATAATTACAAATAGCATAGCAGGAGGTACACCCAGTAAAATACAAACGGTGGTACGGATGAAATCGGCATAGGGCCCTTCTAAAAAGAAGTGGGCGTAGCTTACAGAAAGGTTCATAGTCTCGGGCGCGTGGTGGGTGGAGTGCAGACACCAGAACAACCTTACTTTATGACCCCAATAATGATAAAGGAAATGGCCAAACTCCCAAACAATGTAGCCATAAATGAACCAGTACCAGGTAAATGTGAGTTTAAATATGGCATATTTTTCAAACAGGCCAATACAAAGGCCTACCATGGCAATAGCTATTACCCTGCCAATGAACGCGTTAAAAACGTAGGAAAAAAATGGCAGTTTATAGCTGATCACTTTAAACCGTTTATAAAAAGCCGCGCGTATAATTTCAATCACCAATAAGAACGGCATAATAGGGAAAATCAGCGATTTAAAGCCTTCATAGGTAAGAAGTTTATCATAATCGCCTGATTTAATGATGGCTGCCAAACTATTAAAGCCAAAAAAGCCGACAAAGTGTTTAAATATGCCCTCTAAAAACTCCATAATATTAAAATTTTATAATTGGTTTATTGATCTATAACGGTTTAAATATGTAATTATGTATATACATATCTAATTTTTATAAATATCGGGATTATTTCTTAATTAATCAAGTTAAATTGATTTAGCGAAGCGGCAGTTTTTTCAAAAAATGATGAAGAATTTGCTTTCAAAACTTAAATGCAATGGAACAAACCCTTCATTATTTGAAGATGGCGAATGGTATTAAATCGCTAAACTACAATGACTTTTGATTGTGGTTCTACGGCCGCCAAACATTATCTTTTTTATCTACATCCGGATCATAGGTTGTACCTAAAACCAACTGTTTGATGGCTTTGGAAGCGGTAAACTCAACGTTGGTGCTTTTGTTTCCATTTGCCCAGCATGCTATGCTTTGATGAACTAATTGCTTGCTGCCGTCGGTATAATAAACGGTTAAATTCACAGGCACGGGCTTGCTGCCAATGCTGGTAATGATAACCGTATATTTTTGCTGCTGCTGATTTACCTTGCTAATAGCCAGATTAGGTACACCTCCGTCAAAGAACCAGCTTTTCCAAAACCAGTTCAGGTTAATGCCGGCGCCGGTGTTCATGCAATTGAAAAAATCATAAGGCATAGGGTGTTTGCCATGCCATTGTGCTATGTAGTAGTGCAGGGCCTTGGTAAATAGTTCATCGCCCAGCATATCTTTTATATACAAATAGGCCATAGCCGGTTTGGGATAGTTATCTGTAAATTTAGCTGTTCCGATTAAGCCAGGTGTAAGCGTCATGATGGGCACGTCCTGCTCAGTGCCCGCACTGTTTTCTGTGGCTGCTACGCCATAAGGATCCACAATTTTTTTGTCGATAATGGGGCTGATCAGCCATTCGGCAATGGTGGCCCAGCCTTCGTCCATCCAGCCATACTTGGTTTCGTTGGTGCCCATGTAAAACGGAAACATGGTATGAAATATCTCATGATCGGTGAGTTCAATGGCATCCTCAGTATTTTCAAGCGGGTTGTCATTTACCATCATCGGGTATTCCATCTGGTCGAGCCCGTCAAATACGGTTTCGTGCGGGTAGGGGTACGGCCATTTCGGAAATTGGTAGCTCATGGTCTCCACCGTTTTGCGGGCATAGTTAATCACCTCATAAAAATCTTTATGAGCTGGGTTAAACACGGCATCAACCCGGGTACGCCTGTTGGTTTTCGGGTCAACTACCAGACTTGATGTCTTCCATAAGTAATGGTTGCTGAGCGAAAAGACCAGATCAGTAACGCTATCGGCCTCAAATTTCCAGGTGTTGGTTGGGTTGTTTTTAGTGATGTTACCAGCTTTTAGATCAGCTTCCGTAATAATATCAGTCACTTTATCGCTGCTACCCGCCTGTGCTATCAGCTTTGCATATTTAGGCTGATAAACCTCATCTGTATTTTTTAAGTTGCCGGTTGCCCAAACCTGGTAATTGCCGGGTACAGTGATCTCGGCATTAAAGTGGCCAAAATCGTTATAAAACTCCTGCGAACCCAGGTAGGGGTACTGGTTCCATCCGTCAATATCATCGTAAACGGCTATCCGCGGAAAAAAGTAAGCGATAAAAAACGCGCCTGTATCAATTTGTCCGGTACGTATGTGCGATGTTTGGTTAAGTGTATAATTGTAGGCAATATCAAAATGAGTTTTTTGTTTGGGCAATATAGGCTGCACATGTAGTACCATATTGGTGCCGTCAATTTTTCGTTTAGCGCTATCCTGTAGCTGATTGTTGATGCTAAGTGATTGGATTTGTACACCATCGGTAAGGTCAACAGCCTCTACAGGCATATCGCGCACAACACCTTTTTTATATAGGTTTGGATATAGTTTAAACTGTACCTGGGTAAGGGTATCCGGGCTGTTGTTTACATAATCAATTCCTACAGTTCCGGAAAGATTGCGGGTTTGTGGATTAAAATTGACTTTTATAGTGTAGCTGGCTGTATTTTGCCAGTAGTTTTTTCCAGGTTCGCCGGTGATGGTGCGCGTACCTTTGGTATATGTATTTTTTAAGTTGACAGCTATAGGGAGGGTAACCTGTGCATAAGTAATTGTACTGCCCGACAATAAAATTATAGCCAGTAATTTTTTAAGGTTGATCATTAAGAGAAATTATATCAGTTATATTTGATGTAAATATAGCAAACAGGATAAACGGAAAAACAAATTGCTCAGATAGGTGATTTTTACCTATTTGCAATTACCCCTAACCAATTTATACTTATAAACTAATAAACCGATGACTGCAGAAAAGATGATCATGATAACCGGTAAACAATACCTGGAATTAAAACAACGCATGGAAGGCGGTGATGGTCTTACGTACAATATAGGCACAGAAAAGCATCCGGAGGAGGTTAAAATTATCAACATCTATATGGATACCGATGCTGATTTTACACGCAATCCCCGCCAGTTTGCCAAAATGAATGAAGACTTAAATATACAAGTGAAATTAGAGTACTTAACGGAATAATAGCTTGTTACCAACCGCCTTTAAAGCCCTCGGTTAAGGCGTTGGTATATTTTTCAAGGTCGAAAGAATACAGGTAAGGGGCTTTATGCGCACCACCTTTGCGTGGTTTATCGGCCCGGTTTAGTATGCCAAAAGCCAATATGCGCCGCTGAAAGTTACGCCTATCCAGCTTTTTATCTAATATGGTTTCGTATAGCTTTTGCAGTTCGGGCATGGTAAAATCCTTAGGCATCAGGTTATAGCCTATGGGCTGATAGTTGAGCTGCAGACGCAAGGCGTCAAGCGCGCTTTTAAATATCAGTTCGTGATCAAGTTGTAGTCCGGGCATATCATCCAGATCGCGCCAGGTGCATAGCTCTGAAAATTCATCAGGTTGGGGGGCAACGCCAGAAAAATCAACAAGAGCGTAGTATCCTATAGATAGAAATCTTCCTGAAAACCAGTTTTCCTGAACAGGCAGCATCTCCATGTACAAGTCGTTATGGAATTTGGAACGATCAGGATCACCAAACACTCTAAACTGCTGCAAAAATATTTTGTTAAGACCAGTGCGCTCCTGTAATATGCGCGTAGCTGCATCATCAATAGGTTCTTGTTTAAGCACAAAGCCACCGGGAAGGTACCATTGCTCCTCTTCATAAGCTTTCATGAGCAGTACCTTCATCTGCCCGTTATGAAAACCAAAAACTACGCAATCGATAGAAACATGATCGAGATAGTTTTTGCGGGCCTCGTCGCTGTATTGTATAAGTTGTTGTTTGCTTAACATTTGTGCTATTGTACAAAAATAGTTTGATTATTTAATTATAATATTTACAATTGTGTACTTTGTACACGATGACTTTGTTTTGTACAGGTCAATTTTAATCTGTAAAATTTTGTTAAAATAAGTAGGTGATATACAGTCGCATAGAATTTTATTATCTCCATATTTGTTTAACCAATTCTGATACATCTAAATTAAAAAAATGAAAAAGTGTTTTTCAAACCGGATTATTAATAAGATTATCCCGCTTTGTGTTGCAGCATTGCTGCCTTTGAGCCAGGTATCGGCCCAAACTAAAACAGATGACGCTAAAATGAACGCGTTTGTGAGTGGCCTCATGGGCAAGATGACGGTTGACGAAAAAATTGGTCAGCTTAACCTGGTAACCGTGGGCGCGGCCACTACAGGCTCTGTAGTAAATAAAGGCGTTGAGGATAAAATTAAAAAAGGAGCTATTGGTGGTGTGTTTGGTATTTGGGGTGCCGACCATGTGAAAGAGGTGCAGGACCTTGCAGTTAAAAATTCCAGATTACACATCCCGCTTATTTTCGGGCTTGATGTAATACACGGTCACCGTACCATTTTCCCTATTCCGCTGGGCATGTCGGCTGTTTGGGATATGGGGTTGATCAAGCAATCTGCCCAGATAGCTGCCAAGGAAGCTACTGCCGAAGGTTTAAACTGGGTGTATTCGCCAATGGTAGATATAGCCCGCGATGCACGCTGGGGGCGCATCTCTGAAGGATCTGGCGAAGATCCCTGGTATGGTGGTCAGGTGGCCAAAGCTATGGTGCAAGGTTATCAGGGCAGCAGCATGAAAAATGCTGACGCGGTAATGGCCTGCGTAAAACACTTTGCCCTGTATGGCGGTGCCGAAGCCGGCCGGGAATATAATACGGTTGATATGAGCCGGATCAGAATGTACCAGGATTATTTGCCACCTTATAAAGCCGCTCTTGATGCGGGTGCAGGCAGCTTCATGAGCTCATTTAACACGGTTGATGGCGTACCTGCATCAGCCAATAAATGGCTGCTTACCGATCTGTTGCGCAAGCAATGGGGATTTAAAGGTTTTGTTGTATCAGATTATACCGCGGTTAATGAAATGGAGGCCCACGGCCTGGGCGATCTGCAAATGGTATCGGCACTGGCACTGAAAGCCGGTTTGGATATGGACATGGTAGGCGAGGGCTTTTTAACTACGCTTAAAAAATCGCTTGCTGAGGGAAAAGTAACCAACCAGGAAATTGATCTGGCTTGCCGCCGTGTGCTGGAAGCCAAATACAAACTGGGATTATTTGACAATCCTTATAAATCAATTGATCCAAGCCGGGCAAAAGAGGTTTTAACACCTGAAAACCGTGCTGCTGCCCGTAATATATCTAAACATTCCTTTGTATTATTAAAGAATGATGCGCAAACATTGCCGTTGAAAAAAACAGCTTCCATAGCGCTTGTTGGCCCTTTGGCCGATAATCATCGTGATATGCTGGGTACCTGGGTTATTGCCGGCGAATGGGAAAAATCGGTTAGTATACTGGAAGGTATTAAAAATGTAGCGGGCAGCAATGTAACTATCAACTACGCTAAAGGCGCTAATATTACAGAGGATAGCCTGTTTATAAAAAGATTGAACTTTGGTCCGGGAATGGTTTCCGTTGATGCTAAGCCTGCCGATGAATTATTGAAAGAGGCTGTTGATGCGGCTAAAAAATCAGATGTGATCGTAGCGGTAGTAGGCGAATCGCAGAGCATGTCGGGTGAATCATCAAGCCGTTCGGATATTGATATTCCGGAGAGCCAGAAAAGTATGCTGAAAGAATTGGCCAAATTAGGCAAGCCACTGGTTATTGTATTATTTAATGGCAGGCCGCTTACCTTAACCTGGGAAGATAAACATGCCAGCGCCATATTAGATGTTTGGGCTCCGGGTACCGAAGCAGGTAACGCCATTGCCGATGTGTTGTTTGGTGATTATAACCCGGCCGGTAAAATAACCGCCACCTTTCCGCGCAGCGTAGGCCAGATACCTATTTACTATAACCATAAAAATACAGGCAGGCCATATGATGGCAAAGGCCCTTCAAAATTTAAATCAAACTACCTGGACATTTCTAATGATCCGCTTTATCCTTTTGGATATGGTTTGAGCTATACAACGTTTGGTTACAGTGATGTTAAATTGAGTAAAACCAGCTTAAAAGGCAATGAAACCCTTACTGCCAGTGTTAATGTAACCAACACCGGGAAATATGCCGGCGAAGAGGTAGTGCAATTATACATTAGCGATCCGGTAGCCAGCATCAGCAGATCGGTAAAGGAATTAAAAAACTTTAAAAAAATAAACTTGCAGCCGGGTGAGCAAAAGGAGGTTTCCTTTACCATTACTCCAGAAGAGTTGAAGTTTTATAACAGCCAGCTTAAATATGATTGGGAGGCGGGTAAGTTCATTATACAAATAGGTACCAACTCTGCCAATACACGTGACGCGTCGGTGCAATGGGATAAATAAACAATATATCATTTAACTAAATTAAAAGCGCCGGTATTTTTATACCGGCGCTTTTTTTATGGTATCATAGTGTGGCGTGAATGTACTTTGTTAAAGGACAATAACTGTTTTGGCTACATTTATTATTTTAAATATTATTTATAAATTTTATCTCTCCGTTTTAAAAAATTTGAATAATAAATGTTATCATGACATTAATGCTTTGATTATGATGATATTTTGATCATAAAAACCTGAAAAGAATTTGAAATTAATAAGCTTAAAAAATCAAAAGCAAGTAGGTTTTTGTTGCTTTGTAACCAGAATTATACGTTCAGCCGGCTTTTTAAGGATTTGTTACTAACATCAATAATGTTTTTACATTATAAAATTTTTACAAAAGTTATTCTTTTATTAAGGAATTATTAATAAAGCATGCTGAAATTATGATGTTTTTTTGCTTAAATGATTTACCAATAATTAATTTGTAAATCTGCATTTTTCCCTTGTGTAAACAATACACCTTCATTACATTAGTTGCAAAGCCAATATAAGTTTCTGAAACACCAGGAATTTACAAAAATCTAATACTATAGTAACATTTAAGGGGTTAACGCTCTTTTAGAAAAGCGTTAAAAAAGGGTGATACGGGAGATAAGTTTTAAAATTTATTACGAGAAGATCATATGATTAAACTTTTACATTTTTTATTTTCTGAGTCTTCTGATTTTAAAGAATTGCTTAATAAAAGCTATAGAATAAACCTGTCTTCCCCCCGAAAAAAGTTTATTCTGAAATATTATAATGTCCGGTTTCCAACTTAAAACACCAATTATCGACTTACAATCTTAAATCAAATATATTAATCAACTAAATCTCAATCTCATGTTTAAAAGTTTACTCCTTAAAGGAAGATTCCTGGGCGTGCTACTATGCTGCCTGTTATCTTCGTTAGTAGTTACAGCCCAAACAAAGTACAAAGGTAAAGTTATCGGCAGCGATGATAAGTTACCTGTAGTTGGCGCGTCTATACGCGTTAAAGGTACTACCACGGGCGCTGTAACTGATGTTAATGGTGATTTTACCTTAACCCTTAAATCAGGTGATGTAATTACTGTTAGCTACATCGGGTATCAAACTACAGATGTTACTGTAGGCTCAAGTACAACCATTAATGTTACCTTAAAAGCAGGTAATAACTCATTAAATGAAGTTGTTGTTACTGGTTACGGTTCTCAACGTAAAAAGGATCTGGTAGGTGCGGTAGCCGTAGTAAACGTGGCCGCGTTAAACAGGCAGCCTACAGGTTCTGTAGAAAACCAGTTACAAGGCCAGGCAGCGGGTGTTACCGTTGTAGCATCTGGTCAGCCAGGTGAGGCTCCTGCTGTAAAAATACGTGGTGCCAATACCTTCGGTAACAACCAGCCATTATATGTGGTTGATGGTGTTGCCACTACCAACGTAAATGACTTTAACCCTAATGACATTGAATCCATGCAGGTTTTGAAAGATGCGAGCTCTGCATCTATTTATGGCGCGCGTGCTTCAAATGGTGTAATCATCATTACCACCAAAAAGGGTAAAGGTAAAACCAACATTTCATATGATGCTTATTATGGTACCCAGCAGCCTAAAGGCGGCAACGTATATGATTTGCTGAACCCTACTGAAATGATGAGCCTTAGAACTTTGGCTATTCAAAACACTGCTACCTTAAAAGGTATACCTGTTGATTTAACCAGTAACCTATACGGCCCTAATGGTAATGTATTGCCTGATTATATTAATGCAGGTGGTGCTGGTCCGTTTGGTATTAAGGATGGTGATCCTGCTGTTGATCCGGCAAAGTATACCGTTAATCCTTTTTATACCTCAGGAGATCCTTCTGGTTTTTACCGTATAACCAGAGCCAATAAATCAGGTACCGATTGGTTCCATGAAATTTTTAGCTCAGCGCCAATCCAAAGCCATAACCTTAACGTAAATGGTTCTACAGATAAAGCATCTTATTTATTCTCAGTGAATTATTTTAACCAACAAGGCACTTTGCTTAATACTTACCTTAAGCGCTACACAGTAAGGGCTAATACAAGCTTTAACATTACTGATCATATCCGTGTGGGTGAAAATATTGGCTATGCTATATCAGAGAACCCCCAGATCAATCAAAATGATGAAGGTTCATCCATAGGTATGGCATTCCGTGAGCAGCCTATTATTCCGGTTTATGATATTAAAGGAAACTTTGCCGGTTCAAATACTGCTAATTTAGGTAATGCGCGTAACCCTGTTGCTATTGCAACCCGTACCCAAAACAATTACGGTATTACCAACCGTTTATTCGGTAACGTATTTGCAGAGGTTGATTTCTTGAAATACTTTAGTTTCCGCACCCAGTTTGGTGGTGAGTATTACTCAAATTATAATCACTCATTCACTTATCCGGAATATGAAAACTCTGAAAATAATACAGTTAACTCCTATTCTGAAAACTCTTTCAACGCTTATAGCTATACCTGGACCAATACTTTAACCTATCACCAGGTTATTGGTAAACATGATATTAAATTATTGGTAGGTAACGAGGCTGTTAAAAATAGGTATCAGGCATTGGGTGCTACAAATACCGGGTACTTTACATTTGATCCAAACTATACTACTATATCAAGCGGTACCGGTTCTCCGACAGCTTACAGCTTTTTGCAAAAAGACAGGTTGTATTCTCCGCTTATTGCCCGTTTAGATTATGCATTTAATGATAAGTTTCTGTTGAATGCTACTATTCGCCGCGATGGTTCAACCCGTTTCTTAAATGAGGTGTACGGATGGTTCCCGGCAGTAAGTGCTGGCTGGCGCGTATCTCAGGAAAGTTTCATGAAAGGTGTAAGCTGGATCAACGACTTGAAAATCAGGGGTGGTTATGGTGTTATGGGTAACCAGGTTAACGTTAACCCATCAAACGCTTTCAGTACCTTTGCAGGTAACAGAACCAACTCATATTATGATATTGGTGGTACCTCAACCAGTACAGTTGCTGGTTTTGCTCAGAATGCTATCGGTAACCCGGATGCTAAATGGGAATCAGACAAGAACTTTAACGTTGGTTTTGACGGAACTTTCTTCAATCAGAAGTTAGAGATTTCGGCTGATTATTATAAAAAATCTATAACAGACCTACTGTTCAACCCACCTCTTGCTGGTACTAATGGTACAGCGCGTAACCCATACTCAAATATTGGTGCTATGGACAACACAGGTGTTGATGTTGCTATTACTACGCATCAAAATCTGGGATCTGAGCTGAAGATGAATGCTACTTTAACATTTACTACTTACAAGAATGTGATTAAACAAGTTACTGTAGGACAACCATATTTTGATCAGAACAGCGGACGCTTTAACGGTAGCTTCATTGTAAGAAACCAGGTTGGCGGACCAATAGGTGGTTTCTTCGGTTATCAAACAGCTGGTTTCTGGAATTCGCAGGCTGAGATTGATGCTGCTAACCAAAAAGCAGGCGGAACTTATCAATCTGATGCGGCTGTTGGTCGTTTCAAATATGCCGACGTTAATGGTGATGGTAAAGTTACTGCTGCTGACCGTACTTTATTGGGTAACCCTAACCCTAAATTTACTGGTGGCTTAAATCTTGACTTTACCTACAAACGCTTTGATATGAATATGTTTTGGTACGGATCGTATGGTAACAAGATTTGGAATGACGTTAAATGGTGGACTGATTTTTATACCAACTTCCTTGGAGCAAAAAGCAAAACCGCTTTATATGATTCATGGACTCCAACTCACCAGAATGCCAAAGCTCCTATACAGGAAATTGATGGTTCATTCAGTACCAGTACTGTGCCAAACTCTTATTACGTAGAAAATGGTTCATACCTGCGTTTACGTAACGTACAAGTAGGTTATACATTTGATCCTAAAATATTGAAAAGTGTAGGTATTGACAGGTTAAGGGTTTATGTATCAGGCGCTAACTTAATTACGATTACAAAATACAGCGGTGTTGACCCTGAGATCGTAGGTAGTGGCTCGGGCAACCAGTCTGTAGATGTTAACAATGGTGTTATTAACAATTCTGCAACCTCAAGCAGCACCAACTTTGGTGTAGATCGTGGTAACTATTCACCAGTTCGTACCTATTTATTGGGTTTACAGGTTAAGTTTTAATTATTTAATACAAAAAGATAATGAAAAATATTCAACGCTTATCGGTTTATGCATTAATTGCAGCCGGTATAATTCAAGCTTCGTGCAAAAAGTCTTACTTGGAGCAGCCTGCTATAGGCGCGCTGCCATCTGGGGCTATCAATACCGCGGCAGGTGTGAATGGGTTATTAATTGGCGCTTACTCAGCGCTTGATGGTCAGCAGGGTACTAATGCTGCTTTCGGTGGAGGCGGCCCGTGGGAATCTGCGGCTGATAACTGGGTTTATGGTTCAGTTGCCGGTGGCGATGCCCATAAAGGCAGCTCCGGTACCGATCAACCGGCCATCAACTCTATAGCCCGTTTTACAGTAGATGCCAGTAACGGCTTTTTGAACAGTAAATGGAGAGCCGATTATGAAGGTATAAAGCGTACAAACAATGTGATTAAATCAGCTAATGCAGCAACAGATATGACCGATGCTGCAAAAACACAGGCCATTGCTGAAGCGAGGTTTTTACGTGGACACTATTATTTTGATCTTAAAAAGATGTTTAATAATGTGCCGTATATTGATGAAGCCACAGTAAATTATATACAGCCGAATACTACAGATATATGGCCTAAAATTGAGGACGACTTTAAATTTGCTTATGCAAACCTGCCTGAGACACAGGCTCAGATTGGTCGTGTAAATAAATGGGCTGCGGCTGCATATTTAGCTAAAAGCTATCTATATGAAAAAAAATATACCGAAGCTGATGCGCTGTTCACTACTGTTATTACAACAGGTAAAAACTCAGCTGGTGTTGCTTACGATTTAACAGCAAATTATTTTGACAATTTCAACGCGGCCACCAAAAACAATAAGGAAACCGTATTTGCTGTTCAGCAGGCTGCTAATGATGGTACAAATACCATCAGCGAAGCTAACAATGGCGATATGCTGAACTATCCGTATAACAGCCCATTCGGTTGCTGCGGATTTTTCCAGCCAACGTTGGATCTGGCTAACTCATTCCGTACAGATGCTACCGGATTACCTTATCTTAATGATTACAATACACATCCGGTTGCTAATGATCAGGGTATAGCATCAAATGCTCCATTCACTCTTGACGCAGGTAACCTTGATCCTCGTTTTGATTGGACAGTTGGCCGTCGTGGTATTCCGTTCCTGGATTGGGGTAATCACCCAGGTCAAAACTGGATTCGTGAGCAAAGCTCTGCAGGCCCATATTCAGCTAAAAAGAATGTTTACTTCCAGGCATCTAAAGGCACTTACGGTGATGGGCACTCATGGGCTCCTGGTAATGCAAATCAAATCAATATCATCCGTTTTGCCGATGTATTGCTGATGGCAGCAGAGGTTAAAGCTCAGCTGAGTAGCGGTGATATGGGTTTAGCTTATGTTAACCGTGTACGTGCAAGAGCATCTAACCCTGCTGGTTTTGTGTACACTTACAAGGATCCTGCAAACCCAACAGGTGGATATACAACAACACCAGCCGCGAATTATGTGGTTGCTCAATATCCTAATGGCTATTTTACAGGTAAGGATGTTGCTTTAAAGGCTATTTACTTTGAGCGCAAGCTTGAGTTGGCTTTAGAAGGTCACCGTTTCTTTGATATTGTACGCTGGGGTATAGCACAGCAATCATTAGCTGCTTACTTTGCAACTGATGGCAAGACAATAACTGATGTTACAGGTGCCAGCTTTACACCAAATAAAAATGAGTACTATCCAATTCCTCAGTCTCAGGTAGATTTACAATCTGATGGTAAAACATCAACATTGAAACAAAACCCGGGTTATTAATTCAAAACCCTGTTATATCATTATAATAAAAAGAGCCGGTAATACCGGCTCTTTTTATTAGGTTAAAATCTATTTTAGCGTTATCAACACCTACCATCAACATGTTATTCAGAAAACAGCAAGTTATTAGTACGTTTATTATTTTATCGGTAATTGGCATTATTACATCCGTTTTCAGCTGTAATAGTGATCAGCCTGCTGCCGTTGTTGCGCTTGATGGTAAATCACTTTCAGAAAAATACTGCACCAGCTGCCATAAATATGTCGGCCCTCAAACGCTTGATCAGGTAACATGGACAAAACACGTACTACCCGCTATGGCGC